>JAVXSC010000328.1:0-503 GCA_036643355.1 Myroides sp. | reverse complement strand
CATCGTAAAGCAATTACTCCTTTAAGAGGAATAGACTATTCCAATCATGAAAAGGGAAAATTAAAAATACTTCCGCCCGAAGAAGTTCTTTCTAAATGGAAAGATGATTATAAAACAATGCAAGAAAATATGATTGTTGGTGAAAGTTTAGATTGGGATGAACTTTTAGAAAGGATGAGATATGTTGAAAATGAATTTAACAGTAATGACTCAAAAGAAAAGTTATAAAAGGAGATTAATCATCAAACTTTGATACTATTTTGATACCCAAATAAAAATATTGGAATATATTCCATTGATAACTAAAGTGATATATTAAACAATGGGGATACCAGGTGGGACCACTTTTATAAGCTTCACAGAAATGTGGAGCTTTTTTATTGTTTTGCACGACAATAATTATCAGTCTACTAAAAAAAATAAACCACCATTATGGTGGTTGTTTTTTTATTTCTTCTCGTTTTTAGGAAGATATTCGTTGGTTTTCTTTGAAGCAGTAAATT
>JAVXSC010000327.1:0-507 GCA_036643355.1 Myroides sp. | reverse complement strand
GGTTTGTGAGTATTGTAATAACCTTTGATCACAATACTACGTGGTGGGCGTTTAACGGTACGGCGTGGACGAAAACCACACAAGATGCCGGTATGACAGTAGCACAGTTTAACGCCATCACAACGGCGCAATGGGCAAACCTATTAACCTTAGTTGGTGGTAGTTTGGTGTACCGATTAAGTTTGATGGTGGACGAAACAACGGTAGTACGAAAAATAGATGTGGACTATGTTAATCCATAAAAAGGAGGCTTAAATGTTAAAAGGAAAAAGTGTAATAGAACTTAGAAATGCTGAGACAGGTAAAATTGAGCAGGTTATAGAAGATGAAAATATGGTGACGAACGCAGTATCGAATATTATTAATCATGAATTCGATGTTAATTTTGATAATGCTTATTGGTCTGATAAAGTTTGGTGGTGCCTATTACCAATTTGGCAGCAGTGTTTTGGTGGGTTGCTTCTATTTGACGGTAATATTACTGAAAATGTTGAAAATATTATTGCC
>JAVXSC010000326.1:0-508 GCA_036643355.1 Myroides sp. | reverse complement strand
GGTTTTATAAACCATATATAACCGTAGAGGAATGGAGATTGACACATTATTTTCCCGAAAGTGACCAAGTTAGATATAGGTTAATTGGAACTCAAAAAATTAATGGTGTAGAATATAAATTTGATGAAATAGTAACCTTCAACCATTCTGGAGAGATTGTTCACATAGATGATCTAACAAATCAAGATTAAATTAGAAACATTTACTTAAACTATTAAATATTGAAATCTAATAGATTTTATCCTTAACGTACAAAATTTTACTTTTCGTCGACTGATCCCAAGTTGGATATTGTTTCCGAACAGACTAAAATCTATTTTAGAAAACATTTTTTTAAAACTTAATTATAGATAAAATTAAAATATATATAATATTGTATATCAATACTATAAAATTAATATATCAATTATTATTGGTTTACGCAATATATTATTTAATATATTAATAAACATTTGGTGTCATTATCTAGTTTTCTCTTGAAAAAATAGAGTTAGACATAGTACGGAGA
>JAVXSC010000325.1:0-516 GCA_036643355.1 Myroides sp. | reverse complement strand
GAAATGGAAGATTTTCCTACCAATAAAATTGAAGGTTTTCGGGAAAGAATAGAGCAGCTTATGCCTTCGCTCATTAGTCACCGTTGCTCAGAAGGAACGAGAGGTGGTTTTTTTCATAGAATAGAGACTGGAACATGGATGGGGCATGTAATCGAACACATCGCATTAGAAATTCAGACTTTGGCGGGGATGGAAACCGGATTTGGAAGAACACGTGAAACAAAATCTCCCGGGGTTTACAACGTAGTATTTGATTATATTGAAGAAAATGCAGGGGTTTATGCAGCTGAACAGGCGGTAGAAATTGCTTTAGCTTTAATTGAAAATAAAGAATACGATATCAATGCCTGTATTCAAAAACTGAAAGAAATTAGAGAACGTGTAAGATTGGGGCCTTCTACAGGAAGTATTGTAGAAGAAGCGGTTTCAAGAAAAATTCCGTGGATAAGATTGGGGAGTAATTCTTTGGTACAGTTAGGTTATGGTGTTAATCAACAAAGATTCCAGGCGACAATT
>JAVXSC010000324.1:0-519 GCA_036643355.1 Myroides sp. | reverse complement strand
CAGACAACCGCTTTTTACCGGCTTCTAAAAACTCTTTGTTCCAAGCATAAAATTGTGATTGCGCTATATTGTGTTTTACTACTACACTTTCAGAAAATACAGATCAGATTATGTTAAAAAGAAATTTGATATTGTCATTTAATCAATTAAAAAAGGCAGTCGCGGAATGGGAAATAAATTATGTTTTGAAGTCATCTACATCAGGAAAAATTTCTTTTCAAAAAATATGGGCAGAACAACAAAATGTTAGTACAGGAGAAAATGCTTTTGTGGTGATTCCAAATCAGTCTTCCAATTACATTGGAAGACTGAAGGTATCTTCTTTTAATTCCGGAAAAATAAAGGTTGGACAGAATGTAAATATTCGATTGGCAAATTACCCCGATAGAGAATTTGGGATTATTAAGGGTAAGGTTAAGTTAATCTCTCTTGTACCAGACACTGACAATAATCTATTAATAGATGTAGAGCTGCCACAGGGATTAAAAACGTCTTATAGTAAAAAGATTGCTTTTCAAC
>JAVXSC010000323.1:0-520 GCA_036643355.1 Myroides sp. | reverse complement strand
ATGAACTATTGTTGTTCAAAGTAAGAAAACTTTTGTATTGCTTGGACTTGATCTTGCATTGCACACAATTTATCATGTATTCCTCAGACTTCATGTTGTATTGCTCGGATGTATTATTGCTCAAAGTCGGGAGACTTTGCGAAGCAAGGGTACACTTTTTTTATTATATTTAAAAAAGCTTATGTTAATTATACTTATAATAAAATTATTTGATGAACATTTTCAAAATCCACTTAAAAACATTTGTCTATTTAGTGCTAACTTTTATAGTAATGACAGCTGTTGGAACTGTAACACATGAATTAGGACATTACTCTGTTGCGAAGTCATTAGGTCGTGATGCTACTATAAATTACAAAAGTGTTTCATTACAAAACGACAGTTTATCCATGTATTTCAACGATACCTTTCATAAATATTCATATGAAATCAAAAACAAACTTGATTTTCCTGGAAAAGATAAATATCTCAATACAATAAAAAAATTTCAAAAAGAAAACTTTTTGATAACATTAGGAGG
>JAVXSC010000322.1:0-527 GCA_036643355.1 Myroides sp. | reverse complement strand
ATTCCAAAGGAATGGTTTTCCAAAAAATGAACATACATCCCAATACAAAATAAAGTATTAGAAAAAGCAAGCCAATAAAGAACAAAAATCGCTGTAAAAGCGATTTTTGTTTAAAATTATTTATAAAGTTTTCTAACATACTAGTTATTTACTCTAACTTTAATTGGTAATGTAAAACTTGAACGAACCTTTTTACCGTTATGTTCTGCCGGTTTCCATTTAGGCATTGACTTCAATACTCTGATTGCTTCTTTTCCCATGTTGTGCGGATCTGCTCCTGATACTTGAACATCAGTAAAAGAACCATCTTTCTCTACAACGAATTTTAAACGAACAGAAATTTCTTTCACATTTCCACCTACATCAGGCGCATTGAACTTTCTAATAAAGCTACTAAAGAATGACTGTAATCCTTCGTTAGGTTCTGCTTTCTGCTTTACAAAAGTATGAACTTTGTTTTCGTCATCAGAAAATGTATCTCCTTTTCCTTTTCCTTGAGAACCTTTATCTGCTCCTCCAGTTTGTTC
>JAVXSC010000321.1:0-528 GCA_036643355.1 Myroides sp. | reverse complement strand
AAAAAATGTAAAGTAAGCCAAGATTGAAGCTAACTGGGACTTACAATTCAAATTTCGCATAAGAGATTTTATGTTAAGTACGTGATCAAAAGGCCCATAGATGACTTACAACATGATTTAGTTAAAAAATATCAACTAAATACAGGAATTTTAGTTTCTTTAGTCTACAAAAATGGTCCTGCGTATCGCTCAAATATTTTAAGAGATGATGTTATTACTCAAATTAATGGTCGTGAAGTTTGGAAAGATAATTTTTCGACTATATTGAATGAAGAAAAATCTAAAGCCACTCCTTTGAAACTTACAGTGATAAGAGACTCTACTTCTAAAATAATTCCAGTTACTCTTGGTTGGTAAAACCAAAGTTGCTGGACTTTGGAGAATAGATCTTTAGCCATTCTCTAGAGTATCAAGCTAAACCACATAAAATAAATTAAGCCTAGTCCCATTCAACTACTGCTGTGTACATACATGTGCACCTGTTTCCACAAGTTTTCAATGGTAATAATGGGGCATCATTAACAATAT
>JAVXSC010000320.1:0-531 GCA_036643355.1 Myroides sp. | reverse complement strand
TACCTTGTGCCATTAAAGCTTTAGTTCTAAAAGAAGTGAAATGGGATATAATTAATCATAATGTTAATGATACTATTGTTGAAAAAGATTAATTTTTTTACTTTACTACGTTACTATTTACGGATTATTAGTATTTAATTAAAATCTGTTATAAAATAAGGATTACATTAAATTAATGAACCTCTTTTAAATTGCAAAATTTAATTTAAAGTGGTAGTTTTCATACTGAAGTAGTAGTTTATATAAAATTCGAAAAAATCACACAAAAAAAGTTTTGAAATTTATATAATTTCAACTTTTTTCTTATCACTCAAAATATTTTTTACGGTATATGGTTCGTTATTAACAAGTTTTTTACAAGCGTCATACTTGCTAATTCCGTTCCTATAACAAGTTTCTAAATAACTAATTATATTTGCATAATCTTTCATTCTATTTATATTTTTAAATAGAAAAGAAACCGCCAATTTTCTTTTACATTGTCGTAAACCTCTTTCAGAAGTATTATTAGTAAAAGCAACATTAAAGTTT
>JAVXSC010000319.1:0-532 GCA_036643355.1 Myroides sp. | reverse complement strand
GTACCTTTTCCCATAGCACGTGCAATAGCTTTATATCTAAAACCGTATTTCAAACACAGATTTAGAAGATGTCTTCTCTCCGGATTGATCAAAGGCAGGGTATTGTTCATAAGGTCGAAAAGCATTTGTTGTGATTCCTGATCCTTCAGATTTTGTAACTCATCCGCAGGATCATAACCTGTTACAGAGTTCTCATAATTTTCATAACTCTCAAACGAGCTCACGTTGGTTTTAAAAAACTTGTTCCGGGGTTTTGCATGGTGCGAATAACAACTTCTTTTCATTACCACCTTCAAAAAAAACAGTATATGCAAAGGATTTTCGATCTTTTCACGATAATCCCATAATTTTAAAAAAGTATCCTGTACCAGATTCTCAACAACAAAATCATCGTCAAGATACTGTCTGCCTACCCAAAAAATAAGTCTTCTGTATTGGGCATGAATCTTTTCTAAAGCAGCAGGGTCGCTGTTTTTTTATAATTAAAAATTTGTTTATTGGATAATGGGGTGTTTTTTTATTTTAATCTTTT
>JAVXSC010000318.1:0-545 GCA_036643355.1 Myroides sp. | reverse complement strand
AAAAAATCGGAACTCTTTTTTAGGTAAAATTTGATCGAAATAGTGAGTAGCAAGAGGGTGCTTGTATCCTACGGAATACAAACATGTATTTGGGGTCAGTCGACGAAACGGAGAAAATAGCACGTTAACAATTTAATCTATGATTAATATGTTTAAAATTTTAATATGATTGATGGAATTTTAAAAAAGGAAAAAAGTATAATGTAGGGGAAGTTATTTTTGATGAATTATTAATAGTTTAAATCGATAGTTTAAATTGTGAAATTGAGATGAAAAAATAGTATTCCGAATGAAAGTAGGAATAGCAAGACGGAATCGGGGAAATCCCAATTCGATTTACATTCCTTTGATTTACAAATTGTTATAAATAATAATACATACTTTATAAATTAAAAAGTATGTATTATAAGTGTAACTTGTTGATATATAATGTTATTAACTTACTCTCTAAAAGTATGTTTTTCAAAATAAGCAAGTAGTATAAAACGCATCGTTTTATTAATTTTTATACTAAAATCAGAAAATAGCAAGGTGTGTTATTTGTT
>JAVXSC010000317.1:0-547 GCA_036643355.1 Myroides sp. | reverse complement strand
CCAATTCAATTAACCATTTTAGCAACAATAGCTATTTTAATTGGTGGAATTATTCAGATTGTACCAACATTGGTGGTAGATTCTAACATTCAAACCATATCAAGTGTAAAACCATATACACCGTTAGAATTGGAAGGTCGAGATCTTTATATTCGTGAAGGTTGTGTGAACTGTCACTCGCAAATGGTTCGACCATTCAGAAGTGAAGTTGAACGTTACGGCGAATACTCAAAATCTGGAGAATATGTATACGATTATCCGTTCTTATGGGGATCAAAACGTACCGGACCCGATTTACACCGTTTAGGAGCCAAGTATTCAGACAACTGGCATTTCAATCACATGTACGATCCGCAAAGTACCTCACCGGGATCAATCATGCCGGGCTACAAATGGTTGTTTGATAACGAAGCGATGAATCTTTCTGAAGTTGAAACCAAAATGCGCGTAATGCAAAAGTTAGGTGTTCCTTATACCGATGAAGAAATTGCAAACGCTAAGAAAACGGTTCAAATTCAGGCACAGAAAATAGAGGAAAACTTAAAGA
>JAVXSC010000316.1:0-550 GCA_036643355.1 Myroides sp. | reverse complement strand
TGGTAGAGCAGTGGATTGAAAATCCATGTGTCATAGGTTCAAATCCTATCTTCGCCACCAAATTTATATAGGGGTGTAGCTCAGTTGGTAGAGCAGTGGCCTTTGAAGCCATTTGTCGTAGGTTCGAATCCTACCATCCTTGCCAGTTTTTACGGGACTATAGCTCAGTTGGTAGAGCAGCAGATTGAAAATTTGTGTGTCGCTGGTTCGATTCCAGCTAGTCCCACCAGGTTATTTATAGGGGTATAGCTCAGTTGGTAGAGCAACGGCCTTTGAAGTCGTTTGTCGTAGGTTCGAATCCTACTGCCCTTGCCAGTTTTATTTTTTGCTGTTGTAGCTCAGTTGGTAGAGCGAGAGATTGAAAATCTCTGCGTCATAGGTTCAAATCCTATCTTCAGCACCAGTTTTAGGGGGATAGCTCAGTTGGTAGAGCAACGGCCTTTGAAGTCGTTTGTCACAGGTTCGATCCCTGTTCCCCTTGCCAGTTATTAGGGACTATAGCTCAGTTGGTAGAGCAGCAGATTGAAAATCTGTGTGTCGCTGGTTCGAT
>JAVXSC010000315.1:0-553 GCA_036643355.1 Myroides sp. | reverse complement strand
TACATTAACTTATAAAGCCACAAAAGACAGGGGAATTAACAGTATAGACAACTTGTTGTATCCTGTTACAAATTATCTGAAAACAAAATTTAAAAAGAAACAACAAAACAACTCATAAAATGTCCGATATAAAATTAAACACCATAGAAGAAGCTATCGAAGATATTCGTCAAGGGAAAATAATTATTGTAGTAGATGACGAAGATCGTGAAAACGAAGGCGATTTTATAGCTGCAGCAGAAAAAGTAACGCCCGAAATGATCAACTTTATGGCAACACACGGTCGCGGTCTAATTTGTGCGCCGTTAACGCAAAAACGCTGTAAAGAACTAGATTTGCACCCAATGGTTATCAACAATACGGTTTTACACCAAACTGCCTTTACGGTTTCTGTTGATTTAATCGGGCACGGATGTACTACGGGAATTTCGGCACACGATCGTTCAAAAACCATTGAATTTTTAGTAAAAGACGATACAAAACCAGAAGATTTAGGTAGACCTGGACATATATTTCCTTTAATTGCTAAAGAAGGCGGAGTTTTAAGAAGAAC
>JAVXSC010000314.1:0-571 GCA_036643355.1 Myroides sp. | reverse complement strand
TTCTTTAATCATATTAAATTATCAACGGTAGTTGCTAAAAGCTTGTTGGCGTATCTTATCCATACATTAATAATATTTGTTTGTCTGGTAATACTGGTTCTGGTAGGTAACTATTTTGCTGTTACTATTATTTAATTCAGCAATATTGTTTTAAATCCTAATTAGATTTTACTCTATACAAATAATTTTTACATTTTATTTAACGGTCATTACTTTAAAAATTTAGTACTTTTAAATGTAAATCTTTTTTATTTTTAGTAATTAGGGGCATCAATATTATTGACATATTGATGCCTTTAATTATTTTATAAGCTCAAACATTTTTAGCGCAATTTTTCTTTCTTCATAGAATTCGTTATTAAAATGAATTTCGTTCTGATTCAATGGCCATTTACCTGTATTCGAACTTATTATAAAAGCTAATTCCGCTTCAATGCTCTTTATTTGAATGTTATTCAATAATTAAAAACACCAAACATATAAATCTACACATTCTTTGTGTTTCCATTTATAGCCGTGGTAACCGTTTTTTCCATCTGCATCCAGACCATATCTGAATCTTGCTGTTAAA
>JAVXSC010000313.1:0-589 GCA_036643355.1 Myroides sp. | reverse complement strand
TTATATGGTCATTTTGAATTGGAATTGGGTGCTCACTTTGAATTGGAATTAGGTGGTCAATATCACTGGAATTTGCAATGAGGCAAGAAATCGGAGATTCATGATTTCAAAATGTAAAATAGATAATTGATCATACAAAGGAAAAGATTTTTGGTACTTTTTATCTTTAAAAAGTACAGAGAAAGCCAAAGGAATCCATTAAGTACAATAGAGATTGAGAATAGAATGAGACATTTCAATCTGCTCAAAATAGCCGTCACTTCGGTTAGGTTTCACATAATAAGTTATCGACAAGCTCGAACAGACGTGGAGGGAAATCTTAAGGAAGTTAAATATTAAAGTTCTCGACGAGCTCGAACCGACGGATGTTTGATAATTTTGAGACAGTTTGTCATTCCGAGGTACGAGGAATCTCTTCACTCAAGATAACCTTTAGTTCGGTAGCTAACATATTTTTATCCGAACATTTTATTTTTCAAGTCCATATCAGCACCAAGAATTCTAACAACTTCAATGTGTTGGGTACTGATAATTTTGTAGAAAATTATATGTTTATTAGCTGGAAACTTGAAAATTTCAAGACCTATTT
>JAVXSC010000312.1:0-594 GCA_036643355.1 Myroides sp. | reverse complement strand
CCCTGGGCATACAATGGAAAGTTCGTGCTTTCTGCTGATAGATAAAAGCGGAAAAGAGACCGCTTTGTTTAGCGGAGATACCTTGTTTCTAGGCGATGTCGGCAGGCCTGATTTGGCACAGAAAGCAGCGAGTATGACACAAGAAGAATTGGCAGGTATGCTGTATGAAAGTCTGTACAATAAAATTTTACCATTATCAGATGATTTAATGGTTTATCCGGCCCACGGAGCTGGCTCGGCTTGCGGAAAAAATATGATGAAGGAAACGGTTGATACTTTAGGTAACCAAAAGAAAACGAACTATGCTTTAAATCAAACCAGCAAAGCAACTTTTATCAAAGCTGTAACCGACGGACTGTTACCACCTCCCGCCTATTTTGGCGAGAACGTAGCAATGAACAAAAAAGGTTACCTTAGTTATGAACAAGTGCTAGCAAAAGGAATGAAACCACTTGCAATAGAAGAATTTGAAGCAATGGCAGAAACAAAAGGGACATTAATTTTAGACACACGAAATGACAATGATTTTTCCAAGAGCTTTATTCCGCAATCGGTAAACATTGGTTTGAGTGGTGATTTTGCACCCTGGGTTGG
>JAVXSC010000311.1:0-596 GCA_036643355.1 Myroides sp. | reverse complement strand
CGTATTCTGCGTTTATGTGGTGGCGACATGGGCTTTACATCGTCATTAACTTATGATTTCGAAGTATTTTCAACTGCACAAGATCGTTGGTTAGAAATTTCATCGGTATCAAATTTCGAAACTTTCCAAGCAAACCGTTTAAAATTACGTTTTAAAGGTAAAGACGGAAAAACGCAGCTGGCGCATACCTTAAACGGTTCGTCGTTGGCATTGCCCCGCGTACTGGCAGGTATTTTAGAAAATTACCAGACACCCGAAGGTATCGTTATACCCGATGTGTTAAAACCTTACTGCGGATTCGATATCATTAATTAAATTTAAAAAGGAATAACAATTTTAATGTCATTTCGAATGCAGCAGAGCGAATAGAGATCTTTAAGATTTCAGAAAAATCACTTTGCTTCACTTGAAATGACATTGGTTTTTAAATAAATCCCAACACAGCAAACTATGATTATTTACAATGTTACCATAAATATAGATGAGTCTGTTCACGAACAATGGCTTAACTGGATGCAGACCAAACACATTAAAGAAATGTTGAACACCGGTTGTTTTAAATCGGCACGTTTGGTTAAGGTTTTGGTTGATGAAGA
>JAVXSC010000310.1:0-599 GCA_036643355.1 Myroides sp. | reverse complement strand
CAATGAGGAAAAGCATAACAAAATATATCCAGCACCTTTCGCACACATATTTTTCGTTATCCTTTCAATGGCTTCGTAATCAAAATTAATGAAAATAATAAAACAGCAACTTGTAAAAAAGAACAAAAAGTACAGCTAGTTTGATACGGGTATCCCACGTAACACCTACCAAAAGCTTACGGCATAATGAAAATGAAAAGAATATTTAGCAATGCTTTCTTTTCATTTTCACCCTTCGGGACTTATTCCGTTTCCTTTTGGCTCGCCCTTACCCGTATCGTTTACTGACTTTCTTTTTTTCTTTTTTTTCTTTTGAAAACAGTTTTGAAGTTTTTCAATTGGATAATTGGTGGCATATTACTTAATATTTTTATTTTTTTAGGCAAATATTTTTGGCAATACGAAAGTGCTCGGGTAGATTGTTAAATGTTTTATCAGCTGCATTCATTTGGATTCCTGTTGGCGATCTGTCTGCCAATTTTGATTTCCTGCACTCGTGATTACAAGACTTTCTATATTTCTGAAAGATGGAGGGATAGAGTTCTTGACTGACATCTGGTACATAATATTAGTTCAATGTGATGACGAGTATTTTTGCA
>JAVXSC010000309.1:273-600 GCA_036643355.1 Myroides sp. | reverse complement strand
GGAATGTTTGCAAGACCTAGTTTTATTTCAAAAATTAATCTTGAAGGAAAACTTATTTGGTTTACTTATTTTCATGATATAGCATTAAACCAAGCACATTTAACTGTTGACATAAACAATAATATTTATGTTTTAAATAAAAGAAATAAAAATTCTATAACCTCTCCCTCTTTCTTTCAAACCAAAGGCGATACAAACTCTACCATTCAGTATCAAGATGCTATTAGTAAACTTGACGCAAATGGAAAGCACATTTGGAGTACTTTTTATACAAAAGATTTTTCAATAATTAGAAGTATTGAAGCTGGTACAAATGGTATTTATATC
>JAVXSC010000309.1:0-263 GCA_036643355.1 Myroides sp. | reverse complement strand
ACTGTTGAAAGCGATTATTTTGGCACAGCTAATACGCACCAAAAAAATATTGTTAGAAATAGTAATACATCAGGGTCTATTTCAAGTGTTTTTCTTTCTAAATTTAATTTTGATGGAACCAGATTGTGGAGCACTTACTTTGGGGAACAAAATTCTAATGTTCCTTTTGGTAGTTTCTTAAAAAACAATAATACTTTAACGGTTATTGGAGATGATGCTTATATTTTAACATCATTTAGAGTAGGATCCAAATTAAATAAGAA
>JAVXSC010000308.1:0-613 GCA_036643355.1 Myroides sp. | reverse complement strand
ATACCGTTACTGGCTGCCCGTTTAATTGTGGGGTACCGTTTTTTATTTTAGCGACAAAATAGTAATTGTTGTTTTTGTCTATGGCAATATCAAAAATTTGTTCTGTCTGGTAATCCCAACCGATTTCGCCCGTGCTGCCACCACCTGTAAGCCCCCAGTCCCATTTGTATTGAGCTGTGGTTGGGATAGAGAATAGAGAATAGAGAATAGAGAATAGAAAGATTTTAAAATTTGGAAATTTTGACTTCTCGATACGCTTCGCTACTCGAAGTGACGGTTCGGGATGACATGATATGGTGTGTAGTTTATTTTTCATAGTTATATTGTTAATTTGTTGAATCGATGATTTGTTTAATTTTTTAGAGACTCCTACGGAGTGACAAACTGTATATTTTATTTGGTTTATTGAGATACCTCGGCAAGCTCGGGATGACAATAATGTTATAAAAAAAGCATAATAACCCCGACAGCTTTTACACTATCGGAGCTATTTATTATTTACTATCTCAAAAATGTTACTTCGGAAAGCTCTGCAACCGTTTGACATTTGACATTAGACTATATAACTACTTTTTAATAACCTTTACCGTAGCGGTGCTGCCTTGAGTGGTGG
>JAVXSC010000307.1:371-630 GCA_036643355.1 Myroides sp. | reverse complement strand
AGATTCTCTTCCATTATAAGGACCTCCTATAGCAATAACACTTCCATCTGATGAAATTGTGACAGTGGAACCTAATCTATCCCAAGTAGCATCTCCATAAATTTCTTGTCCTATTTGTGTCCAAACACCTGATATATTTTTAAAAACTATAGCTCTTCCAATAGATCCTAAACCATTTAAGCTAAAATCAGGATCGCTAATTGCAACTGTATTTCCATCAGATGACAGTGCTACTCGATATGGTCCATTACCCGCTGTA
>JAVXSC010000307.1:0-361 GCA_036643355.1 Myroides sp. | reverse complement strand
CCAATTTGAGTCCATACTCCAGAAATATTTTTAAAAACTTTGACAGTTCCTGAAACAGCTCCACTAATCAAAGGAGCTTCACTTACAGCAAGAGTTTCTCCATTTGTAGAAAGGGAAATACAACTCCCCATATAACCATTAACATTTACTCCTTCTATATCTTGTCCTGTCTGTGTCCAAACACCTGATATATTTTTAAACACTCTCACAAGACCTTTATTTAAGGAAGGAGTAAAAGGAGTTCCTATTGCTATTGTTGTTCCATCACCAGAGATTTGTGTATTATTATAGTGATCAAAATTTTGGCTCCCTATAATAGAGTGATATATAGTTTGTCCTACTTGTACTTGGCTAAAGCATA
>JAVXSC010000306.1:0-630 GCA_036643355.1 Myroides sp. | reverse complement strand
AAAGGAGTGTTTTCATAAAAAAATGTAACTTTAATTATGGCAACACCAAAAAAGAAATCAGCAGAGAATTTTGTAAAAGACATCCGTAAAAACACACGACGTATTTTTACAGCCGAACAAAAGATCTTAATTGTAATGGAAGCTTTGCGTGCAGAAACTTCTGTAGCAGAGTTGTGCAGAAAACACAGTATAGCGCAATCACAATTTTATGCTTGGAACAAAGAGTTTTTAGAAGCCGGTAAAAAGCGGTTGTCTGGAGATATAACACGTGAAGCTACCAGCGACGAGGTATCGGATTTAAAGAAAGAAAACATCCGCTTAAAAGAAATGGTTGCAGATTTGGTTTTACGTTACGATATTGTAAAAAAAAGCTTGGATATGCTCGATTAATAAAACAGTATAAAAGCTATATGAGATTATCGGCATCAGAGAAATATGAGATAATTCAGCAGGTGACACGTAGCGAGTTAGGTGTAAAACGAACACTTGATGAATTTGGAATACCACGAAGTACGTTTTACAAATGGTATAACAATTATCTTAAAGCAGGTTTTGATGGATTAAAACCAACTAAAAGGCTAACTAACAAGCAATGGAACAGTATCCCGGAAGATCAGAAAAATCTGGTAG
>JAVXSC010000305.1:0-637 GCA_036643355.1 Myroides sp. | reverse complement strand
TACGATACAGTTGGCTCTAAAAGCAAGGGAAAGATTATCACAAAATAAGTTTTTCTATGATTTGAGGATAATATTGATACTCCAATTGATGCACTTTAGCTGCTACATCGGCAGCGGTATCTGAAGCAAGCACCGGACAAGTTGCCTGAAAAATAACACTTCCCGAATCGTATTCTGCACTAATATAATGTATAGTAATACCCGATTGTGTTTCGCCGGCTGCTACCACTGCTTCGTGAACAACATCTCCATACATTCCCTTACCTCCAAATTTAGGGAGCAAAGCTGGATGAATATTCACTATTTTATTAGGATACGCACGCAAAAGATTATCGGGCACTCTCAACAAGAATCCGGCAAGAACAATAAAATCTATTTCCTCCTTCTTAAATAAATCAAGTAATTGGTTGCTTTGCTCGAACTCTTGTTTAGAAAAAACCACAGAACGGATATTCAGCTTCTTTGCTCTCTCCAAAACGTATGCGTTTTTCTTGTTTGACAAGATAAAAGTAACCTCAGCAGACCCTTTTTCTTTGAAATACAAGGCTATATTTTCGGCATTGCTACCGGAACCCGAAGCCATAATAGCAATTTTTATACTCATGATAAGGCGTATTTATGCACATAAACAGAAAAC
>JAVXSC010000304.1:0-640 GCA_036643355.1 Myroides sp. | reverse complement strand
AACCAAAATTAGAAGTTACTGCTTGCGTTATAGCATGCTTCCTACATTCTTTGCATTTTATTTTCATCAAAAAACTATAAAAAAGAGAAACTAAGAATTCAACAAAAAAAACTGTTTTGAAAAGTCTAGAAATATTTCACCACATTCAGGGAAGAGATTTTCAGAATTTTATTTAGAAATTTTTAGGAAATAGATTTTCAGATTCCGTAAGAATATGATAAGCGCTTTATAGAAATAAAAAAAGCACTCAATTTGAGTGCTTTTCTGTGGTCCCACCTGGGCTCGAACCAGGGACCACCTGATTATGAGACGAAGAAATAAGATTTTCATTTCTTTACAAACCTTCTCATTTTACTGTTATTCAACAATATACAAAAAACATCTTTTTCATTTACTTACTTTAGCTTTCATTGTTCTGACAAGATGTTTCACCTATGTTTCACCCAAGCAATTTTCCCCAATTGCAGAAACTGCAATAACTGCAACTACAACATTCCATCATCACCAAAGCTCATGTAACTTTCTTTTGTGATGATGATGCTGTCGAGAAGAGTGATGTCAAGGAGTTTACAACTTTCATTCAATTTCTTAACTATATCCAGGTCAGACTTACTTGGGTTAAGATTTCCACTTGGGTGAT
>JAVXSC010000303.1:0-652 GCA_036643355.1 Myroides sp. | reverse complement strand
CAAGGTAACCGTAATAGAAGACGCAGCAGAAAGTCTGGGCACCACATATCAGGGAAACTATACGGGAACTTTTGGTGATTATGGAATTTTCAGCTTTAATGGAAATAAGATTATCACAACGTCCGGTGGCGGTATGCTGGTATGCAATTTGAAGGAAGAAGAAAAAGCCAGAGAACGGATTCAAAAAGTAAGATTCTGGTCTACCCAGTCAAGAGAACAGGCGCGGTATTATCAGCACGAAGAAGTTGGCTATAATTACCGCATGAGTAATATTGTGGCAGGAATTGGCAGGGGACAGCTGAAAGTACTAGACCAGCGGGTTGCTAAAAAACAATACATATATGAGTATTACAAAAAACACTTAGGAGATTTAGAAGGACTGACTATGATGCCAGTGCCGGAGGATCAAATCTGTAATTGCTGGCTGAGCTGCATCTTATTAAGTGAAACGTGCAGGATAACACCAGTAGCCCTTATGGATCAATTGGAACACGCAAATATAGAAAGCCGGCATATTTGGAAACCCATGCATCTGCAGCCCCTGTTTCAGCAATGTGATTATATTGACAATGGCGGCGTAGGGCAGAGCATCTTTGAACATGGGGTATGTATGCCCAGTGACACCAAAATGACAGAGGAAGAACTGGAAGTG
>JAVXSC010000302.1:0-663 GCA_036643355.1 Myroides sp. | reverse complement strand
ATCTTCCATACCTAAACGCACAATTTCGCTTTCTATGTAACCTTTTACTTTATTCTCTTGTCCGCTTACCGCTCTAACTACATACCACTTTTTAATACTACCTTCTGTCATGCTCTTTTAAATTACGAATTTAAAAGGTTGAAGAAACCAGCAAGAGCTTCAGAAAACAACGTATCTACGCCCCATGTAGCTAATGAAAGTACTACTGTAAAGATAGCAACAATAATTGTATAGCGTTGTACCTCTGCCCATGGTGTCCATGTAACATTAGATTTTAATTCGGTAAACGCGTCAGATATATAATTAACTACTTTTGCCATAATATTATTTTTTGCACGGGTGGAGGGATTCGAACCCCCATCAACGGTTTTGGAGACCGCTATTCTACCCTTGAACTACACCCGTTTGTTAAAAAGTTGGCAGAATATCTGCCAACTTAAATTTATTTATTTAAACTTGTAATTAGTCTAAAATTTCAGTTACCTGACCAGCACCTACTGTACGACCACCTTCGCGGATAGCGAAACGTAAACCTACTGATAATGCGATTGGTTGTAATAAATCAACGTGGATAGTTAAGTTATCACCTGGCATAACCATCTCCGTTCCTTCTGGTAACATGATTGTTCCTGTTACGTCAGTTGTACGAACGTAGAACTGAGG
>JAVXSC010000301.1:0-666 GCA_036643355.1 Myroides sp. | reverse complement strand
CTAAAAGAAACCAAAACAAATTTAGACGCAAGTATTGTTGAAGTTCTTTTTAACGATGTTGATGGCAAAAAAGTGAATTTAAACGAATCTAAAGGTTTGGTTCAAGGATCTGCAGTTAATTTCTATGGAAAAGGTTTAAATGCAAAAGATGTAGAGCGTTTTTACGGAAGCATGATTCCTACTGATACTTTACGACCTTTATCTACCGGATTAAATTCAAAATTGGTTAGAACAGAATCGGGCAAAATTGAAGAACGTGTTTGGAAAAGTGGCGGAATGTACGGCGCTGCAATTAATAAAATTGTTTATTGGTTAGAAAAAGCCGTAGAAGTTGCCGAAAACAAACCACAAGCCGATGCATTGAAGATTTTGATCGATTTTTACAAAACCGGTGATCTTAAAAAATGGGACGACTACAATGTGGCTTGGGTAAAAGCTACCGAAGGAAATATTGATTATATCAACGGATTTATCGAAGTTTATAATGATCCTTTAGGGCATAAAGCATCGTATGAATCAACGGTTCAGATTAAAGATTTCGATATGTCGGCAAAAATGGAAGTTATTTCAAAAAGTGCGCAGTGGTTTGAAGACAGCTCGCCTTTAATGCCCGAACATAAAAAGAAAAACGTGGTAGGTGTATCTTACAAAACCGTTATTGTGGCT
>JAVXSC010000300.1:247-681 GCA_036643355.1 Myroides sp. | reverse complement strand
AAGCTTTTTTTCTGATAAGCTTGATTTGTATTTTCTATTAAAAAATCTTCTTCTTGGCTACAATTATTAAACAAGAACAAAATAAATAAGAACGAAATTAAGTAGTAAAGTGTTTTAATTTTCATATTCTATCAATTGGTTATTAAGAAAATAACATGTGAAAATTGAAAATATTTTATTAATAATCAAAAATAACAAAAAAAGCAACTCCAAATGAAGTTGCTTTAATATTTAAAATAAGATAAGTCGTTTGTCTTACGCATTTAATGCCTCTGCACCACCAACAATCTCTAAGATCTCGTTTGTAATAGCAGCCTGACGTGCTTTGTTGTATTGAATTTTTAAACCTTTCTGTAACTCAGTTGCGTTGTCTGTTGCTTTGTGCATAGCAGTCATACGCGCACCATGTTCAGAAGCATTCGCATCTAATACAG
>JAVXSC010000300.1:0-237 GCA_036643355.1 Myroides sp. | reverse complement strand
TTTTAACGTTTGAGGAATCAAGTCAATTAAGATTTCTTCCTTCGAAGGATTGAAGATATAATCTAACTCTGCTTGAGCTGCAGTTTCTTCTCCTTTTTCGATTACAACTGGTAAGAATTGTTCGTTTTGAACGATTTGTACTGCTGCATTCTGAAATTGGTTGTAAATGATTCTGATTTGATCAAAATCACCTGCTTCAAACTTTGTTACTAAATCATCTGCAATCTCAGCAACATC
>JAVXSC010000299.1:0-686 GCA_036643355.1 Myroides sp. | reverse complement strand
AAATTGTAACATCGTTAGTAGAAGATATTATTACTCCTGCTATTTTAACTCCTGCTTTAAAAGCTGCAAACCTTCAAAATTTATCAGAATTGGTTGTTCCGGGAACGGCAATTAAGTACGGTAACTTTTTATCGGCTGCTCTTTCATTCCTAATTGTAGCATTTGCTTTGTTTATTATGATAAAAGGAATCAACCGTTTAAAGCGCAAAGAAGAAGCGCCTGCACCTGAAGCTCCAAAAGGACCAACACAGGAACAATTGCTTGCAGAAATTCGCGATTTATTAAGAAAACAACAATAACAAAAAAACTCAATCCTTAACAGATTGAGTTTTTTTAAAGGGCAAAGTGTTATTCTGTTTAATAATTTAGAAAAATTGTACCATGAAAAAAATAATCATCCTTTTTTTAAGCCTTTGCAGTTTGTCTGTAATGGCTCAAGAAAAATACGAAGCGTTTCAATACGAAGACAAATTTGGTGTAGTAGAAATGAACACCCTAATTGAATTTATCGAACCAACTTACAATGATCGAAACTCGTATTTCGATCCGATAACTCTAATAAATGGTAGCGAATATACTTTTATTGATCGTGTTTCCGGAAAAGCAGAAACTTATATAACTACCAATCAAGAATTGCGTTTTAACGGTAATTATTATAAACATTTTTATAAAGACGATAAGAGTGT
>JAVXSC010000298.1:0-695 GCA_036643355.1 Myroides sp. | reverse complement strand
TCCAATATTTTCTTTAATTGCTGTTATAGCTTTATTACTAAGGTATATAGTGCCGTCTAATCTCTGTATCAAATCACTAAGATTTGGTAATTGCCATTTTCTAGTTTGTCCACACAACGTGCTGGAATTTTGATTGCGGATTTTCGTTGCTCTCTTTCTAAACCAATGTTGATATTCACATATAAATAATCGGGTTCTGTTGCAAAGTTTGAAAATCAAACCTAAGATTTCTAACCTCTCATGTCCTTAAGCCGGTGTACCCATTAAGACTTTTATTTCAGTTGATACTGAAAATCCGAAGAGCATTCCATTTCTTCAGTTCTTTTTGTATATTCCTTGGACGGGTTATATTGATAAAAAATAAGAAAACAGCCCCTATTATCTAATACTTAGATAATAGGGGCTGTTTTTATTTGATTTATTAGGGGTTATTATCTAATTATAGACCCTAAACAAACATCTTTTGTAAAAAGCCTTTTTTCTGTTCTTTCAATAAATCTAACGGTTCTGTTGCAAAGTTTTAAATAAAGAATAAAATCCCTTACAGTATCTATGATTTAAGCTGGGATTCCCAATAATACCTTGATTTCAGTACAGACCGAAAACCCGAAGAGAGTGCCTTCTTTTCGGGTTTTCTTATATAATCCTCGAATGGCTTCCATGCCTTTAATCGTGGGTGAGGCAGTGCGTAAACT
>JAVXSC010000297.1:0-696 GCA_036643355.1 Myroides sp. | reverse complement strand
ATTGTGAGTTTCTATGTCATTTTACTTCCATTATTTATTGGCGATATCGATTTGGGTGGAGAAGAAAGCCGTTTTGAGTTATTAGCAATTCCAATTATGGTAATCATTAGTTCTTCTTTTTTAACCATCAATAAATTGGCAAATTTATTCGGAGAGCCATTTTCTGAAAATAAAACATCTGTGACAATTGATGAAATATGTAAGACGATTGAACAAAATTGTATCGAAGTAAAAAATAAACTTTTATAAATTGTTTCAATAAAATTTACTTTAGATTAAAAACGGATAGCTATATTAAAAGTCAGTCTATTTAAATTTAAAATATTAATAGATGTTATCCTTAACGTACAAAATTTTACTTTTCGTCGACTGACCCCAAAGGCTGGGTAGATAGAAAAGGTAAAGAATATTTTGATGAGTAGGTGATAAAGTCTGAGGTTTAAAACCTTAGGCTTTTTTAATTATCTGAAATACAGAGAGTTTTGAACCTTAGCAAATAGACTTAATTGTTGTTTATATACTTCTTGACTTTCTGTACTGTATTTTTGGAGCAATCAGTTAATTTTGCAATTTCAACAATAGTTGGTGGATTTTTTCTTTTTAAATAATTAATAACAGTAGGATATTTAGCTAAAAATTCCTCTGTTGATTCAGTCGTATCCTTCAATCTTCCCTTATAAGTTCCATTGGCTTTTG
>JAVXSC010000296.1:438-706 GCA_036643355.1 Myroides sp. | reverse complement strand
ACAGGGTTTCCATCAAGCTGTACGCCAATAGTGCCGTGCATGCTGCCAATAAAGTAATAGTTATTGTCGCTGCCTACTTTTACATCATATATGTAATCGGCACCCTGCATGCCCCCTCCGCTTACTGCCCAGTCCCAGTTGTAGGTTTGGGCTGTGGTGGGGATAGAGAATAGAGAATAGAGAATAGAGAATAGAAGGATTTGGAAATTGGATGTCGACTTCACGATACACTTCGTTACTCGAAGTGACGATTGGGAATGACAAATTG
>JAVXSC010000296.1:0-428 GCA_036643355.1 Myroides sp. | reverse complement strand
TTTCATAGCTATATATTTTGTTTATACTTTACTTGTGAAATGCTGACTTCTCGATACACTCCGTTACTCGAAGTGACGGTTCAGCATAACATACTGTATATTTTATTTGGTTTTGGTTTTAGTAATTTGGTTTTATTATAGTGACTTCTCGACAAGCTCGAAGTGACGTGATTAGTTGTATTATGAGATCCCTCGCTACCTCGGGATGACAAACTGTGTGTTTTTTTGTTTTTGGTTGTTTTTCATAGTGTATGGTTTTTATTTAAACTTCTCGACTTTAGCCTGTCCTGAACCTGACGAAGGGCTTGAAGTGATAATATAAAAATAAAGTAAAATAACTCCAACAGTGTTTAAAACACTGTTGGAGTTTGCTTAAAGCCTTATGCTTCGGCAGGCTCAGCAACCTTTTAAGCTTAAAGCAAAAACTT
>JAVXSC010000295.1:0-721 GCA_036643355.1 Myroides sp. | reverse complement strand
GCGATCAGTTAAAATTAACGTATAACAAAGCACGTCAGGCTGCTATTACAAACGAGATCTTAGAAATCGTTGGTGGTGCCGAAGCATTGAACAATTAATACGTTTATTTAAAACATATTTTAAAAACCTTTATCAATTACGATAAAGGTTTTTTTTTGGAATAATATATTGTTGGTTATTAATGTAGCAAATCATTTATGGCTTTTAGCACCTGTTCTTTGTTTTGAACGATAGCTATTAAGTGCGATCCTTTATATTCAAAAAGCTGTTTAGGTTCCGGAGCATTGTTGAAAACCATCATACCTTGATCAAACGGAATCTCTATATCTTCTTTGCTGTGAATGAATAATTTTTTAATAGTGGTCAATGGTTTAATGTTTTCTTTAGCCGAATAAGGCGATACATAACTTTTTTCAATCATTTCTTTGTATTGCGGTGCATAGAACGCGGCAATGTCTGTAAACGAAGATAAAGCACCATCTAAAATCAAAGCATTTATACGGTTCTGATTATTTTTTGCCAATAATGTAGCAATTTGCGAACCCATAGATGCACCGTACAAAATAATCGGAGTGTTTTTGATATCATCTCTTTTTAGCATAGCATCAAAAAATACCTGACCATCTTCTGCAATATTTAAATGGGTAGGTTTTCCTGTTGATTTTCCATAGCCTCTAAAATCGACCATAACAACCTGAAATTGATCTTCGACTAATGGAGC
>JAVXSC010000294.1:0-721 GCA_036643355.1 Myroides sp. | reverse complement strand
AATCCTTGATATATCAATTCTTCCAAATGGAACACCTGTGTGGAAAGCATCTCTTACTAAATAATCAAGTCTGTCAGCATCTAATTGACTGCTAATGAGCGATGACAGCACAGAAAATAAATCGATTTTTTCTAAGGCGGTTTTTGTTTCATTTTTTGCACTTCGCTGTTTTTGGATTAAATCCGCAACCTTTTGAGGTACGCCGACTCCAAATTCATTTTCTATCTGTTTCCGCACAGCTCCGTCTTTAGCTGTAATAATTAAAGCTGTCCAATCTTCATGTGAAATATTCTTTTCTGCTTTTGGATGAATTTCTTCAAATGCATGTGAAAAAGGTCCATGACCAATATCGTGCAATAATGCAGCCAATAAAGCGATGTCCTTATCCTCCTGCGAAATTGGTATTCCTATTTTAGCAAAAATTGTTTCAAAATGAATAATTATCTTTTCCATTACAAAAAAACAACCGATGCTATGAGAAAACCTAGTATGATCTGCACTTGGGAAAACAATGTTTGCAACAGATAATTGTTTAATTCTCCTCAACCTCTGAAACTCCGGTGTGTCAATAACCTTTAAGAATCGATTTAAAATAAATATATCGCCATGAACTGCATCTCTAATAATTTTACCTTTAGAACGATACTGCATTTTTTCATAACTATCCATTGTTTATTTCTCCTCTGCTGTTTAACTTTATTTTTCATGGCAGAATGCGAAC
>JAVXSC010000293.1:0-733 GCA_036643355.1 Myroides sp. | reverse complement strand
CCGATGTTTTAAAATCAAACGCTTATTCGCACCGAATGTATGCCGATCTGGTTTATCAGAAACAAGAGCCTAAAGTTTTGATCACTTTTTCTAACAAAGCGCCAATTCCAAAAGTTGGAAACGTTTATAAGTTGGTAGGAACCATTAAGAAAGTACCTGAGCCAAGAAACCTGTATGATTTTAATTACAGTGAATATTTACGACTGAAAAATATTCATTATCAGATAACATCATACAACGAACCTTTTAAAATTAAGGAAGAAAAATCTTTTCAATCAGTAATTGTCAGTGGCAGAGATTATCTAACCGCACAATTTTCTAAATTAGGATATTCAGAGAAAACGCAAGGCTTTATTCAAGCACTTCTCTTTGGAATTAAAACCAATTTGAATGATGAAATTCAGCAACAGTTTAAAGATTTCGGAATTTTACATGTGCTCGCAGTATCGGGAATGCACGTCGTATTATTGTTCTCTACCATTTCTTATGTTTTAAGAAAATTGCGGGTTTCAAAAACTGCTATAACTGTAATCTTAATTGTTTTTCTTTTGATCTTCAGTTTAATGGCAGGCTTTTCAGGATCGGTAGTTCGTGCTTCTCTCATGTGTTTAATGATAATTGTGGGAACTTTAGCCGGAAGAAGAATTCATACTATCAATCTTCTAGTGGGAAGCATGTTGTTAATTTTACTTTTTGATCCTAATTATTTGTTCGATGTCGGTTTTCAGTTGAG
>JAVXSC010000292.1:0-734 GCA_036643355.1 Myroides sp. | reverse complement strand
GAGGTATGAAAATTTAATCCTGCGTGTGCTTCCCCATCTTTTCCCATCCATGCGCTTGTGTAGACTCTTCCGCTTAATTCTACTAAAGCCCCTTTTGTAAGAATCTCAGTTACTTTTGGAGAAATCCAATAAGAGCAGTCAACGTAGGTAGTTTGCTCGATTCGTTCGCCTTGTTTGTTGCGATAATTGTCATTGGTAGCAATTGAGAAATTGACTACTTGTTTTTCATTTGACAGGGTGCGAACTTCCGCATCTCTTGTCAGTCTTCCGATAATGTTCATAACTGCTTGTTTTAAGATTGTACATTTTGATTTGTTCACAATCTTTTCTCCGTCCTTTCCCTGAAAGCCTACTGGGATTCGCTGAATATTTTTCAAAAGAAAAACCGGAAAAAAGAAAGCAGATAATCTTATAGGGCAATAGGAAAAGCCAAAAGGAAACGGAATAATTGGAGGGTACCTTTAGGGAGGAAACCGTTTATGCCGTAGTCTTTTGGCTGGAATGTGTGATGGCTGACCGATATACCTTAGCTGCCTTTTTACCGGTTTTATTTGAGAAAATGTGTTTACATCTATTCTAAATTGAATTCAAAAAAATTTACTCTTAACCACTTAATGAAGACAAAAGCTGACAAGTAATTATTGAGTAGCGACAGTAAATAATCAATGCATGAAACATATCATAATTTGAATAAAACCAAGAGATAATCTCTTGAAAAGAAGATAATGATACGT
>JAVXSC010000291.1:0-743 GCA_036643355.1 Myroides sp. | reverse complement strand
CTATCCCATTTCCCTAAGCCATAACACTCATAATCAATTTCTGTAATGTTAGTAACCATTGGCCGTTTTTTGGAAATATTAAAAAATGCTACTTCTCCCAATTTACCAATAAAGACATCACAAAATTTTTGAAGGTTATTTCGTACCAATTGACCACCAGATCTGTAGCTTCGATGCTCTCCTGTAGCACCAAATGTCATATTCCAACTAAATAAAAATGCTTGTTCTAAATCTTGAATATCACACTCAGCATTAGTTCTACTGCTAAAAGGTACTTTAGAATTAACTTCATAATTATTATTGGTTTTAGTTAGCTTACTAAAAGTCATATTTCAACATTCAAAGTTTTCAGTTCATAAATATTACATTGGATTTAACATAAAATCTCTTATGCGAAATTTAGTTAGTAGTGAACTTTTCCGAATATGATTTTTTCATTGAAAAATATCTATAAAATCAGTTAAATATATTCAAGAAGTGGAATTCTTTACAGTTTGTCTTAAATTACGCTAAAATTTCAAATTAGTTTAAAATCAAATACTTATTTTTTTAAATAATAGATATTCATAGTCGGAAAATTTGTGTTCTTACTAGATCACTTCAAGACTATAGGTGTAGAAATTCACCCCTTTTGCAGCAATCCAGAGGTGTCTAAGAGTGGAAAAGTAGCACAGTAATTTTTCACTTAAAAATCAAACACTTATAAAATATTAATTTGTATTTTTATGGCTTTGTTGCATAAA
>JAVXSC010000290.1:0-788 GCA_036643355.1 Myroides sp. | reverse complement strand
CACGCACCGCTTTACACTATTGAAGCTTGCGGTGGCGGAAGTGCCCGTTGCATGTTAGCTGAAGTTTTTTTACCACAAGAATAATTTTAAGTTTATAAAACAAAAACGCATTGATTTCTCAATGCGTTTTTGTTTTATGGAAAAAATATGCCTACAATTAATTTGTCTTTGGTACTAACAGAGATGTACATATTTACATTTTGTTTATCAAACGAAATTACTTGTTTATTTAGAACATATTCTCCATGTTTTTCATCGTTTTGAAATTCAAATCCTTGATATTGAATTTGCTTAATGTTTCCAAAATCAGAATGCATTTTTTCAAATAATTCAGGAATAAACTTTTCATCGTTCATAATTTCCTTATTTAAAATTGAAGATATTCCATTATAATCCTTTCTAATGACTAAAGAATTAAACTGATCAATCGTTTTGCTCAGTTGATAAATTTGTTCTAACTGGTTTGTTAGAAAAGTAAAACTTCTTGTTTCATTGTTTGCTAAAGCAATGTTTATATTAATTTCGTCATATTCATTTTTACTACCTTCCAAATTGGTGTATATTAAGTAGGCAATATTACCCGCATGTAACGTTGTGTTTTCTACATCGTCATTTATTAAAGGGCTGTTTTTAATATTTATTCTAAAATAGTTTTTATTAGAAGTATTGTGAGCACTAAAACCAGCTGAAGTGGTTATGTTTCCACCATAGAAATCGCCTACTTTTTTCATAGCATTTTTTTGGTGATAAGATGAATTTCCACAAGAAAATAAGCTAAATAGAATAAG
>JAVXSC010000289.1:0-797 GCA_036643355.1 Myroides sp. | reverse complement strand
CCTATAGTTAATTCAGCAGGTAACGGCATGGTAGCATCAAACTTTCCGTTGGTATATGTTCCACCTAAGAAGCTAGGCATGTCATGAAACTTAGCATCGCCACCTTCAACCTTCATATCGATCTGCGAACGGTAATTCACACCAAAAGTAACATAATCATCCAAACGAGCAGTTACCCCAAGGTTGTATCCCCAAGCACTTACACCGGCAGCATCAATGGTAACGTCTGAACGGTTTCCGTTTTCATCTACCATACTTCTAGAAAGGTTTCTGTTAAAGGTTACACCACCGCTTACATAAATCAATCCGGCACCTACACTGATGTTATCTGTAATTTTGTACGATACGGTAGGTTGTACGAATATTGCCTGTAAATCGATGTTGTTTACCAAGTGCGATCCCGGCCAGTCTTGATCCCATTCTACCGAACTTCCGTACGGAGTATAAACAGCCAAACCGACAGAAAAACGATCAGTAGCCTGATAATTTCCGTAGAAATAAAATGGCGTTCCCGTATTTGTTGTGGAATTTGACCAGTTGTATAAAGAATTTTGAAACTTTACGTTAGACACCAACGCTGTGGCACCCGCAGAAAAACTCCATTTGTTTTTTAAAAAAGTACCACTCGCTGGGTTAAAAAACATACTTTCGGCGTTTTGACCAATAACCGCAACACCTGTATGACCCATTGCCAACTGGCGCTGACCCTGCATACTTATACGGTAGCCGCCGGCAAATGTGTTGGTAGCCAAGAGCGATAATAAAGAAATAGATAAAATTTTCTTCATAACTAAACT
>JAVXSC010000288.1:0-800 GCA_036643355.1 Myroides sp. | reverse complement strand
CAACTTCGCGTATTAGATCGTAATTAGCTTCGCAGATTTCTTTAAATTTTTCTGTTTGTCTAGTATTAAATTCTTCTTGTTTACCTAAGCATCCAGCCTGTGCGTAGGCAACTAAATTTTTTCTATATTCTGAAGGTTCTGAAGGGTTCTCTAGAAATTTTACATTTATACCATTCGTAGAAAAAAAAGCCTTAAACCCTGTATAACCACCGTAACTATTTTTAGCATTTACTTCTCCGCATACTGCATTTTCACTTAAAGAGTTTGTAACTATTTCAATTTTTTTAAATTGAGCTGACTGGGGATCTTTAAGATCATTTAGAACGCTCGCACGTGTCATTTCAATTAGATCTGTTTGATTCGCAAAGGATATAATTGGTAAATAGAGTAAAGATAGTAATATGATTATTTGAGTTTTCATTTTTCAAGCCTTTAGTATGTAGATCTGTTATTTTCTATTAAAAATTCTAAAATTAACATAATACACGTTATACGAAATTCATCAGAAAAAGCCAGTGCAACTGGCTTTTTAGTGTCACGTATAAATCTAAGACTTGGTTTGAACGTATCTAAATCGATGTTCCACGGTTTCTAAACCATTGATTTTAGATTGCGGATACAGATAGATATAACGTCACTTTGGGGTGTACTCCAAGTTTACAATTTCTTAAAAATCGTCTTCTCAATAGCGTTCCAGAATGTTAATCCAATACTCGTGCTCAATTCGCCTCAGCATCGGTTTTTAAAAACCCGGGCCGTCATAACCTCTTGGTTTTTCGTAGCGAGGTGAGGGCTTTGGC
>JAVXSC010000287.1:0-815 GCA_036643355.1 Myroides sp. | reverse complement strand
GCATAATATTCAAAATATGAATTTGCTAAACGCATATTTTTTTCGGTAGAAAATTCTAAAGCTTTTAGAAGAGCAGTAGCATTTAAGATCATTTTTGTTGATAGATAGTGTCGGCAAACCCATTCTGAATTTAATTCAGGAGTCCAATTCTTTGCTAAAGTATTTTCATATGTATTAGAAATTTGCTTTGCAACACTACCAAATTTAGCGGATTCGCATAAATCTAATAATTCACGATATGTATATTGTAATTCCATTTTAGCCCTAAGTTTTAATCTATATATTTATCAATTATATATAATTAATGGCATAAATAACTTTGTATAAAAAATGGATAATTAAAATTAAGTTTATCTAAAATTAACATAATACAGGTTATACGAAATTCTTTAAATTTTCCTATAAGCATCAATATGTTAGTAAAAGCTGTCCTAGGGTTCAGCGTACTAGAACGGCTTTTTCATGATTCTTCACGTTCCACGCTTTCGATATGATCATTGCTTCACAAATTTGTTTATCTCAGTTAAACAAATTTTGATTGATTATAGGCGGGGAGTATTTCTTAGTTTAACCAATCTGATTAGCATAAGTCCCGTTGGTTGTACTGATGCTGACTTCATGGATGTGCTGGATTTTACAGCATAGGTAACCAAAGCCATTGAGCTCTTCAGCATGCATGCTGATCTAGTTGTGTTTAGGCTCAGCGCTGACCAGAGACCCTTTTAAAGCTGAAGGCATCACCTGACTCACATCTTATATCCTTCAATCTTCTGTACAGTGGCTGTTACACCACTGATTCAGGTTCGGCTAAAGTA
>JAVXSC010000286.1:0-816 GCA_036643355.1 Myroides sp. | reverse complement strand
TCTCAGTTTTCACATTTCAGATGCCTCAATTTATTCCTCAGAAAATACTTGTGTCGGCAATCTTTTATTATTACTGAAAAACTATAATACCTTTCTGATTTAATCGGGAAAAGTATTTGGTTATAATAAGATAGATTTCAAAAAGAAGTTTTATCTTTAACAATCAGCACGTAACAAATAAATTTTATACAATATATGGCGGATTCTTTCTCAAAAAAAGAAAATTTCAAGAAAAAAGTTCAGAAAGCAAAAGAAAAAGCTCAGAAAAGAGAAGAGCGTAAAACAGTCAACAACAAAGGTAAAGGTCTTGATGACATGATCATGTATGTTGATGCAAATGGTCAGTTGACTTCTACACCACCGGACAACAGCAATGTTGAAGAGTTTGATATCAACAACATCCAATTGGGTGCAGCTCCTATTGAAGCTGAAGAATTGGTAAAAACAGGGATTGTAACATTTTTCAGTGAAAAAGGTTATGGTTTTATTACAGAAGACGGTTCTAAAGAAAATGTTTTCTTCCACAGTAATAACTGTATGGAACCTATCAAAAAAGGAAATAAAGTATCTTTCGAAAAAGAGAAATCTCCGAAAGGTTTTGTTGCCGTAGAAATCAGAATGGTTAAATAATCATTCGGTTTTGGTATTGAAACCCGATAGATAATATCATATAAAAGGCTTCCATTGGAAGCCTTTTTTGTTTTTTAATTACAGTACAAAGAATTTCTTATTTCCACTAAAATTTTTGTGCTTTTCTCCAGGTTTGGAGTTTCCGGAAGACTAGACTTTGAATGATGATGTTCGATTGATTTAATC
>JAVXSC010000285.1:0-820 GCA_036643355.1 Myroides sp. | reverse complement strand
TCAAAATATACTTAGTTTATTATATACAGAATAGTTGTCAATTCGAGTAGGTTTTTTGTAATGAGTTCTCGACAAGCTCGAAGTGACGAGCAAAATCGTATAGAGAAGTTTGTGTTGAAAGTACTAGACAGGCACGGACTGACGAAAGTTTGATAAATTCTTTTTGGTATGAACTTTCCGACAATCATTTTAACTAATTGTCAATCTCAACTTGAATCATGCACAAGTTTGTAAACTGACGTAATAGTCTCCTCCATCCATAATAAGAATAGCTGTATCTCCATTTTGTAACCGGATTGCTTTATCACTTATCGCTAAGTAACCATTTCCCTTAATAGCCATATAACTTTTTAATAGATAAGCAACTAAGAGATCAACCACTAAACAGATCTTGTCCCAAAATATCGGATCAACCACAGATTAAATAATTTACACGAATTTATGTATTAATTTCACGGTTAAACACATCTTGTCTTGATAGCCATCGGATCAACGGTTAAACGATTCAACATTTCATTCAATACAATATACATCAAACATCAAACATCAAACATCAAACATCAAACATCAAACATCCAGCATCCAGCACCAAACACCTAGCACCACCCAACATTAAACTCTTCAACAATTCAATATACCTAACTACAATATACAGTAAAAAGCACCCGGCAACAAAGATCCCACACCCATCATCTCCACATTTTCTCTTTCCCTCAGCTAAAAAAAAATTCTATCTTTGAAGAAAATTAGCTAAGCATAACATAATATGAAGCAGACCATAATCATAACTGGCGGCGCCGGGTTTATCGGATCCCATGTG
>JAVXSC010000284.1:0-826 GCA_036643355.1 Myroides sp. | reverse complement strand
TAATTTTCTATCCCATCTTTGACAATTAATTATAATTCTATTCGTCGTCTATGTGGTTAATTTTATTTTGAATTACATGCAACGGGTTCTTTAAAATTAATATATATATGATTTTTCGACTTCACTTCGTTTCGCTCAAAATGACATTTTTTGGACAGCATCTGTCCTTTTTTTGACATAATTAATGGAACTATTGCAATATTCTATCTTTTGTGACCAAAAGAAGCAAACACAAGCCTATTATAATTTATTTATTCTTTACAGAACAGTCTTAGGCGAGTGTTCATGAGTACTAAAACAAAATATTAAAGCACGAATAAAAGTCTTTTATTGCGGTGCATTTTTAATCAGTCGAAATGCACTTTTGAAGCTACTACATCGCAGTTCGTCAGGCTCACTTACCACCCGATCTATCTACGCTTCATTCAGTGTGTCGACACTTCCCGATTCTCGGGACAGGCTGATGAAAAATGCATACCGCTGGTTAATACAACTTCTTCTGTTTTTATAGATTGTACTGCGTAAATTATTTTTCTTTATTTCTGTTATTTGTACAATTAAGTATAGTTATTATTTTAAATCCTGAAAGCTGTGAATCATAGCTTATTCAGTTAAGAAGTATCATTTCGAGTAAAGTAGTATATCGAGAAGTTTATCTTCTTCTTTTGAAAGATCAAAAGAAACAAAAATCTTTTTTCTTGCCGCGGGTTAAAAGCGGTTAAATATTGTCTTACAAGCTAACTATATCGAATCGTCGCTTTGCTCCCCGATTAGTTTACGCTTGTTTCAACAATTTAACCTACGCTTTTAACCCAATGGCGCTTTG
>JAVXSC010000283.1:0-835 GCA_036643355.1 Myroides sp. | reverse complement strand
GAAATTGTAGATGGCATAAATATTTGTGCATTGAAAACTGAAGAAATTAAAGAGGCTAGCGATTTTTCCATGTTCGATACGTCTTTTAAGAGTATCAACGGAAACTTTAATGATGAATTATCAAAACAAATTTATGAAAGAAGTCTAAAAAACATCAGCCAAAAAGAAAGTAAACATGTTTTTTGCTTTTCAAAAAATAGTTTGAAATCAGATTTTTTAGAGACACAAATTAGAATTGAACTAAAAAGTGAAAAAAATTTCAGACAATATGAATTTATAAACTTTTTTTGTTTGAAAAATAATAATTTAATAAATTTTAAGGACAGAGAAGAGGCTATAAAGTCATGTCAATAATGTTAAATTTTTCTAAAATTAACATAATACACGTTATACGAAATGCTCTAGATAAGTTGTTTTAAATCAAGATATTGAGATCCATTAAAAAGCCCTATTTGACTAAACTGGGCTTTTTAGTGGATGTTTCATGTAATCTGGCGTTTTTGTAACCAAATTACTCTTTTGCTTATTAGCTTATTTAAACAATCAACGCTTAAATAAGTTCTTTATTCTGTTGCTTATTCAAATAACTCTAAAAGCTGAAATAACTAAATAGATGTTAGTCCAGCCTTAAGTTGAATTAGTAATAACCTACAAAGTTGAGGAACCATCCTTTATTTTTGAAATCATCGACTCGTGTTAAATCACCACTAAACTCCGTAAAGTTAGAACCACCACCAACACGGAAATTTTTAGTGATATCTTTATCTATACCTACAAGAAAGCCTTGTTTATCTCCACTGTCTTGAACATTTAGCCAACGATATTCACCTAATGC
>JAVXSC010000282.1:0-901 GCA_036643355.1 Myroides sp. | reverse complement strand
AAAGCAGCAACTTAAAAATATTATTGTGTAATATCAATTAAATGCGATTAAATTATTTTTTCTGAGATATTCATTAATTAATTTAAGAAATTCTAACCTCTTTTTACCTTTTCTCACGCTATCTTTGCCAATAAAGAAAATATCAATAAAACCTAATCTCATGTGATGTTCATTATTTGAAAATTCTACAATCATAGGAAAGATCAAATGTTCGCCTGAAAAAATAACAATATAATTTTTATCTAAGACCTTTGGAGTAATCGTTACATTGAAATTTATATCGCCATAAGACTCTTCAGAATGTGGCAAGACTGATATGTGCTGAAAAAATAGTTAGGTAGAACAGAAGGGAGCTTTAGGCTCCCTTTTTAAATTTCGCATAAGAGATTTTATGTTAAATGTATAAAAATAAAGCCTCAGCTGAGAAGCTACGCTACGTACTTATAACTTTATTTACATCCTCATAAATTTTTTGGATATAAAAATCGGATGGATCAACACTTTTTTGATAAATCATTGTTTTATATGAACAATATTCTCTAAAATGTGTTTTTAATTTGAGTATTTTATCTGAAAGATCTGTACCATGAGTTTCAGATTTTAACCGCTTAATTTCTTTATCCAGAAGAATCCGTATTACATGTTCAAAAATTTGATGAATAAAATCTTCATATAGATGACCAGATATAAATAAAAAAGCATTTGAGATATTTATTCCCTTATCTAAAAGACTTTTTTTGAAAGCTGTGTAATCTGATTTATCTGTTATCAGGGCGTCTAATTTATTTTCTACAATACAAACCTTCTGTTTATGCTGATTAAAAAACACTTCATTAATATTGAAGTTAAAATCAGTTATTTTACATTTATTAGGAAGTCTAATTAATTTAACAAGACTACT
>JAVXSC010000281.1:0-934 GCA_036643355.1 Myroides sp. | reverse complement strand
ACTCTAAAACGTTACAAGCCGATAGCAAGACTTTAAGTATGTTTTGGAACCATTCAATTTAACACAACTCTAAAACATCCACCACTCGCACCATTCCAACACAGGCGTTTTGGAACCATTCAATTTAACACAACTCTAAAACGTTACAAGCCGATAGCAAGACTTTAAGTATGTTTTGGAACCATTCAATTTAACACAACTCTAAAACATCCACCACTCGCACCATTCCAACACAGGCGTTTTGGAACCATTCAATTTAACACAACTCTAAAACGTTACAAGCCGATAGCAAGACTTTAAGTATGTTTTGGAACCATTCAATTTAACACAACTCTAAAACAGATAACATTTGCATACGCTATACTCGCCAGTTTTGGAACCATTCAATTTAACACAACTCTAAAACCAACAGTAGCAACTTGCTCTATCTAACAAGGTTTTGGAACCATTCAATTTAACACAACTCTAAAACTAATCGATTGAATACTTAGTGATTAAATTGGTTTTGGAACCATTCAATTTAACACAACTCTAAAACTTATCTTTCATATAAATAGCAATGTGTGAAGTTTTGGAACCATTCAATTTAACACAACTCTAAAACTTTTACCACCCATGTTGTTGCATTTTGTTTGTTTTGGAACCATTCAATTTAACACAACTCTAAAACCTCTTCTCGATTCTCCAGATCCTCCATTTTGTTTTGGAACCATTCAATTTAACACAACTCTAAAACTTAGTCGTGCTTCTTAAAAGTTTAATAAATGTTTTGGAACCATTCAATTTAACACAACTCTAAAACAGTCGATATGATGTCGGGAACGCTTTTACTGTTTTGGAACCATTCAATTTAACACAACTCTAAAACTTTACCATTTTGAAGCCAGAGCATGACTTCGTTTTGGAACCATTCAATTTAACACAACTCTAAAAC
>JAVXSC010000280.1:0-1076 GCA_036643355.1 Myroides sp. | reverse complement strand
AAAAGTAAAAAGAATAAAGAAAAAATTAGTGAAAACAATATAAGCCAAGTAATCGAAAAATCGGAAGTAAATACAATTGAAAATAAGGATGTTGTTGAAATTGAAAAAACATTAGAAACAGTTGCTATTATTGAAAATACCGAAATAACAACTATTGAGGTTGCAGGAACTGAAAGCGTTGAAGAAAACGTAACGGAAATAACCGAAAACCAGAAGCTGACAAAAAACACCACAGCATTATCGGCAACAGACCAACGGTTATTAGATGGTTTAAATACTTTTGAACACGAAAAAGGTTTTTTAGAACCAGTAGGATTGGATGATTTAGCGAAACAATTAAATACTACCCGCAGTACGCTTTCTCCTTTTTTAAGCGAATATAAAAACGGCTTTAGTACTTATATTAATAGCTTACGCATACAACAAGCAGTTACAGATTTAAAAGCAGATAATGAATTACGAAAAAAAACGATTAAAGAACTGGCAGTTATTTATGGCGATTTGCATCCCAAAACATTTGCTAGTTTGTTTAAGGTGATCACAGGTGAAACTCCTACATTGTTTATTGAAAATTTGGATAAAGAAGAGGAATAGATTTATTTGCTGTTGTAAAGCCGTAATGACAAAAGTCGAATGTCTTAAAGTTCGTCAGTTCGAGCGAAGTCGAGAACTCATTACGAAAAATCTACTCAAGTGACGGTTAACTAAAAAATCAGCTTTTAAAGCTGATTTTTTAGTTTTTGGTACCTGTCCATGTTCCTTTAATATCCAATAATTCGCTTTCCCAAGTACCATTTCCAGTTGTTGCTGTCATTGTACCTTCCATGGTTCCAACTTTGGTGGTTCCACTTGTGTATTCAGCATTTATTTCTCCTTCCGCATCAACCTGTGCTACTAAATCAAAAGAACTGCTTCCAGAAACCAATTTTCCTGTAGCATTTCCAGCACTATCGAAGGTTGCAGTCCATGTACCGTTTTCACCATCTCCAGAATATGTACCTGTCCATGTTCCTTTAAATTTTTCCAGTTTGTTTTCTTGGTGAACGTGATTGTCATCGCTAGAATCACAAGAGATA
>JAVXSC010000279.1:0-1218 GCA_036643355.1 Myroides sp. | reverse complement strand
AACGAAACAGTTACCTATAACGGACGAACATATTACATTGTTGGTATATCAACCAAACAAGAAAAAGGAAGTTATGTTTCGTGGAACGAATATATTTTAGCCGACAAAAACGGTGATTTAATATTTTTATCGCACGGAAGTGACTTTAATTCGTTTTTAACAGAAGTTCCTATAACAAAAGAACTGGCAGAACAAGCAAAATTAGGCGGAACTTTAAAATACAGAGGTTCATCTTACGATTTTGATTTTGCCCAATACGCATTACCTGTAGCTGCACACGGCGTTTTCTTTAATAATATTTTAGAAGAATCGTACAACAGAACTTTTCAACACAATTACAATCAAAGTCAGTTTTTATCGGTTGAAAAGTATGGCGATGTTACCGAAGTTTTTTTTGGCGAATATTTAAACAAAACAAGTTTTAGAAAACTGTTTATCAAAGAACGCGAAAGCATATACAAGAACAATAATGTATTAAAAAATCTTGTTTTGTTTTTTGCATTGATCTGTTTAGTAATTGGTGGTTTGCATTATGCTTTAAATTACAACAATGTAGGTGTGGTTAATTACACCAACAGTATTGTTGTTAAGCCTAATTCTATAAGTAATCAGTTTATAAGTCCACCTTTTGATGTTAAAGGTCACGACAAAAAAGTAAAGCTTTCATTTGTATCAGAAGTTACCGATCCGGATATTGCTTTAAATGTATCGTTGGTTAACGAAAAAACAAACGCCACGCATTTAACCGAAACTTTTAAACATTTTAATAATTCTCAAAATTACGCATCGGGTAACGAAGTTACTTTTTGCGGCGTAGATAATGGTACTTATCATTTGGCATTTCATTATAGCGCCAACATTTCAAAGCCTGAAAACACTTACGATGTTGATTATAAAATAACAATTGGCGGTGTAAGCCAGGTTTGGCTGTATATTTCCATTATAATAACTTTAGCATTGGCTTTTCTTTATTACTATACCGTAATCAATAGAAACCATGCGAACGAATTGCAAGATTTTAAAAACGTTCACAGTTACAAAAATCACGAAGTTTTAAAATATGCAGTAATAATTTTATCAATTTACATCTTCGGAAATTACTTATTTGTATCTAATTTAACCTGTAGTTCATCGAAGGTCAATACCGAGCTAGAAAATTCCACGTACACAGGAAACAGAGTACATTATATAGCCAGAACATTTTCATCATCATCGGGA
>JAVXSC010000278.1:0-1229 GCA_036643355.1 Myroides sp. | reverse complement strand
ACTTCGTTTATCGATGAAACCGGCAGTTTTTTGATGTCTTCTTTTGTTATAACCTGAATATTTCGTGTTGATTGCTGAAAAGGTATCTGCATACGGTTTTCATGAATGATCAGTTCATCCAATTCGGCTATTGAATCATTTGCAACCTGCGCTTTTCCAACAAAAGGAACAAAAAGCAAAGCCAACAAAACGTATTTGTTTTTCATTTTAAAATTGATTTTTTAATAAAACACTGCAAAAGTCGTAACTTACCGGACGATTTAAATAGTCCGCTTTTAAAACAATGAATAGTCCGGCTGAAGATATCTTACAGAACATTATCACGATTGATAAAAACAATACCGTAGCAGTTTATGTACAAATTGCGCAGCACATTATTAATTCGGTTCAACGCGGATATTTTTCGGCAGGAACATTATTACCCGGAACTCGCAGTTTAAGCAATTTACTTAAGATCCATAGAAATACCGCGGTTGCTGTTTACGATGAGCTGGCTTCGCAAGGTTGGGTAGAAATTGTTCCGAATAAAGGCACATTTGTGTTGAATCCGATCAGGCAAAAACCGATGATTGGCAATTTTAATGAACTGAAAAATGAAGAATATCCCACCAAAACCGGCTTTAATTTTTACGAAAGTGCACATTTGGCATCGCCTTATGAAAAAGTGGAAACCACTTATACCTTTAACGACGGACAAACCGATATTCGCCTGCATACCGATAAGCAATATAATCGTTGGTACAATGCGACTTTAAAGCGTACATCGGTCATTAAAAAATGGAATACTTTTTTGTTTGATCAATCATCGTTTTTAAACACGCAATTGTGCAATTATTTAAACGCAACACGCAACTTACATATTGCACCAAAAAACCTGTTAACCACTCGTAGCACCGAAATGAATCTTTATTTGGTAGCGCAACTTTTACTAAAACCAAATGATGTTGTTTTGGTTGGGAATGTGAGCAACTTTGCAGCCAACATGATTTTCCATCAGGCAAAAGCCAACATAAAAACCATACCTGTTGATGAAAACGGATTGGATGTTTCGTTCATTAAAAAAAACTTCACAAAAAACAGTATTCGTTGTGTATATTGCACACCTCAACGCCACTACCCTACCACAAACAGTTTAAGTGCGCAACGCAGGTTACAGTTGGTGCAGTTGGCTAAAGAATATGGTTTTGCTATTATTGAAGACGATTTTGATTTCGATTTTCAGTTTGATG
>JAVXSC010000277.1:0-1639 GCA_036643355.1 Myroides sp. | reverse complement strand
TTGTTGGTGGTCTTGTTTTCGTTGGATCACAGGCTTGGGAGTGGAAAAACTTTATTACAGGTACTTACGGTGCTGTTGAAACAAGAGGTGGTGAAATACTGCAGTTTGTTGATAAAGACGGTAAACGTTTGGCGTTGGCAGATTTTGCTGATACTACAATGGCAAGAGAAGATGCTGCTTTGACAAAAAACAAAGGTGTTTGGGGAATGTCAGGCGGTAGCAATACTTCTGTTTCTTTAAGTCAGGTAAAAGCCGGATTAGAGAAAAATCCAGATGTTTTAATCAGAACACAACATACGGTTCCTGGTAACAAACACGAGAAAATAACTTTAAACCGTGAACAAACTTTAAACCGTGCAAACGATTTTAAATTTGTAGTAGAAGGTGCAAACTTGGTTCGTAACGAATACGGTCACAAAAGTTTCGGAGATTTATTCTTCTTCATTACAGGTTTCCACGGATTCCACGTTTCTGTAGGTGTATTGTTAAACATCATTATTTTCTTTAATGTGTTGTTAGGTACTTACGAGAAAAGAAGAACTTACGAAATGGTTGAAAAAGTTGGATTATACTGGCACTTTGTAGATTTAGTATGGGTGTTTGTATTTACATTCTTCTATTTAGTATAATCTATTAAAATTAAAAAAATGGGAGCACACGCATCAAATACAAAAAGAATTTGGCAGGTATTCATTTATTTATCTGTACTTACTATAGTTGAAGTTATCTTGGGTATTTTAAAACCAGATGCTTTATTTCATAACGAATTATTTAGCTTAAGTTACTTAAACTGGATATTCATCATTTTAACAATCGTAAAAGCTTACTACATTATGTGGGCGTTTATGCACCTAGAAGGCGAAAAATCATCATTCCGCTGGTCAATTGTAGCACCAATGGTATTCTTAATAGCTTACCTTGTTTGTTTGTTGTTAATTGAAGGAGAATATATTCACGATGTATTTAAAACATCATCAATGAGATGGATATTTTAATCCATAAATAAGAGTTAAAAAGGCGGTAATTACACCGCCTTTTTTTATTTTTGTAAAAACTTTTTATAATGAAAAAAGTACTGCTTTTGGTCGCTCTTTTTGTAGTGCCCGTTGTTGCTTACCTATTTTTTGCCTCGGGTGTAAACTCTTTTATAAAACTACCCGTTGTTACAGAAAAAATCCCTGAACTTTCTACAAGCTGGGAACCACTTTCGGGAGATCCTGTTGAAATGAAAAATAAAATTACCATTTTAGGTTTTGCAGGGAACGATATTAAATATGTTGAAGGAAACATAACCAACCTAGCTCATAAAATTTACGATAAAAATAAAGACTTTGTCGATTTTCAGGTGATTATGATTGCACCGAAAGGAACCGAAGAGGAGATCAATAAATTGAATCAGCAGTTAAGCGTTAATATCGATTTAAAACATTGGCATTACGTAATGGCAACTGAAAACGAAATTCAAGAGTACTTTAAAAAATTGAATTTGGTTGGCGGATTAGATTCAAAATTTGGTACATCTAACGTATATATCATCGATAAAGAACTAAATCTTCGCGGTAGAAAAGGCAAGAACAAAAAAGGAGAAGACGAGTATCGTGAAGGATACAACACCATTTCTGCTGCCGATCTTCATAAC
>JAVXSC010000276.1:0-1960 GCA_036643355.1 Myroides sp. | reverse complement strand
GTAATACCGCGCAAAACTGCCCAAACTGCAAAAGTTCTCCAAATATCATCACGAGTAAAAGGATCTTTTGTTTCGGCAATTTCAGTGTAAAGCCTTTTCCAACGAACAATTTCGTATATAGTTTCCGCAACAAACTTACGGTCTTTCGCACCCCAGCGAGGATCTCTTTTTAAAGCTTTTGCAACCTCTTTATCGGCATATTCACCATCGTTAAATATACTTAAAAGAGAATCTATAACTGCAAAAACCAAATTTCTGTGTAAACGCATTTTTTATTTAAATAAGCCTACAAAGTTACGATTTATATGTTGGTTGTGAAATACTTTTTTTACAATAGCTTTGTGTACCTTTGCATAAACGTTTGATAATTATGGTTAAAACCGTTATTTTTGATATGGACGGGGTGATTGTTGATACAGAACCTGTACATAAATACGCTTATTTTAAGCATTTTGAAGAATTAGGAATTGATGTTTCGGAAGAATTGTATGCAACTTTTACAGGAAATTCGACAAGAAATGTGTTTCAAAAAATAAAAGATCAGTTTGGATTGGATCATGAAGTGGAAGATTTAATACAGAGAAAACGCTCTCTTTTTAATGATGCTTTTGATACAAAACCCGATTTGGAACTGATTGCCGGAGTTGAAAATTTGATAAAAGATCTGCATGCAAGTGATGTAGAATTGATTTTGGCATCATCGGCATCTAAAAGTACGATAAGCAGAGTTTTTAATCGATTTAATTTGAACGATTATTTCACACATAAAGTTAGTGGAGAAGATTTTGTGAAATCAAAACCCGATCCTACGATTTTTATTCACGCGGCTTCGTTATCGAAAAATAAAGTGGAAGAATGTATTGTAATTGAAGACAGTACAAACGGAGTGAAAGCTGCCTGTGCTGCCGGAATTTATTGTTTGGGATACAACAGCGAAAATTCTAAACTACAAAATTTAGAAGGTGCTAGCGTTCTAATTGACGACTTTTTTAAGGTTAACGCCGATTTTATAAAGAATTTGAAATAAAAAACGCCATTCAATTTTGAATGGCGTTTTTAAGTTTATTAATTAACCTTTTTACGGTTATCGTTAGAATCTCTGTCGATTAATTTGTTGTATGGATCAACGCCCACTTCAACTGGTTTTTTATCAACAATGATACTTACTTTATTATTTACCTTGTTGATCAGGTATTTTTTATTGTGTAATTCGTTTTCGTATTCGTGGTTTCCTTTCATGGTTTTTTCGCCAAAAATACCCACTTCTACATAATCATTTAAAGGATACGATTTTACTTCTTTTTTACCGTCTTTACCTGTTAAAGTATTTCCTTTTGCATCTTTATAAATCTGTGTTCCTTTAGGGGAAGTTCGGTATTTCGAAACAACAAACGAAATATCAACCTGATATTTTCCATCTTTCAAAGGTTTAACTTCTACTTTATCTACCTTATTGTCATACAATGTTATGGTTTCAAACATATCGGTAATCAAATATTGCAAGTTTGCAGGAGTATTCGCTTTTAAATGATTTACAAATTCAATAGAATTGGTGTAAGGAGCTTCTTGGAATTTAACTTGTGAAACGTACGCTTTCAATATACCGTTAAAACGTTTTTCGCCCAAGTAATCGCTCATTGCATACAATACCAACGAACCTTTGTTGTAATGAATATACTGTTGGTTTTCGTTGTACATTAATGGATTTTCTTCTTTCCATTCGCGGGTTCTTCCCATTAAATAATTGTCTAACGCATCTTTTAAGAATTTACGCATTTGGAATTTTCCATACTCTTTCTCCAAAACTTTTAACGAGCTGTATTCTGATAATGATTCCGACAATAATGTAGCTCCTTTAACATTGGCACCAATTACCTGATGTGCCCACCATTGATGCGCCATTTCGTGCGATACAACAGAGAATGGATAATCTACCGCATCTGGATCTTCACTGTCAACA
>JAVXSC010000275.1:0-2016 GCA_036643355.1 Myroides sp. | reverse complement strand
CTGGAGTAAATTACCTTACGAGTTTTTAGAATTGGTTTCGAACCGAATCATAAACGAAGTAAAAGGAATTAACCGTGTTGCCTACGATATCAGCTCTAAACCACCAGCAACAATTGAGTGGGAATAAATAATACAACAGCCTTAAATATAAATTTTAAGGCTGCTTTTATATAAGATCGTTTCTAAATGAATAATTCAAAAGATAAATTACACCCTCGTAGTTTTCACAACAAACCTTATAATTTTCAGGAATTGACTTTAAAAGTTCCCGAATTAAAGCAGTTTATTGTAAAAAATCGTGAGGGAGCTGATACGGTTCAGTTTGCTGATCCAAAGGCAGTGTATCTGTTGAACAAGGCTTTATTATTGCATTTTTATAATTTGAATTTTTGGGATATTCCTAATCAAAATCTAGTTCCGCCAATTCCAGGTCGTGCTGATTATATTCATTATTTATCCGATTTATTAAAGGTTGATAATCCTGATAAAATTACTGTTTTAGATATTGGAACCGGTGCAAGTTTGGTGTATCCGTTAATTGGAAGTTCTGTTTATAATTGGAATTTTGTTGCAACAGATATTGAGCAGAAATCAATGGAAATTGCGCAGGAAATCATCAATAAAAACATTCATTTATCTTCTAAAATCACGTTACGACTACAATCTGACAAGAAACAGATACTTTCGGGCATTATTATTAAGGATGATTATTTTGATGCGGTGATGTGTAATCCTCCATTTTTCAAATCGAAGAAAGAAGCCGAAGCACAAACCATTCGCAAGTTAAAAGGATTGGATAAACGAAAAACCCCAAAACTGATTAATAATTTTTCGGGCGAAAGCAATGAATTGTGGTGCAATGGTGGTGAATTATCGTTTGTTCTGAACTATATTAAAGAAAGTGTTCTGTTTAAAAACCAAGTGGGTTGGTTTACAAGTTTAATATCGAACGAAGATAATCTGAAACCATTGCAGATCGAATTAAAAAAATCAGCCAAAGAAATCAAGGTTATTGATATGGCGCAAGGCAATAAAAAGAGCCGGATTTTAGCTTGGAGGTTTTAGTTCTCAATATCCAACTTATATTTATGTAACAAGCCTTCTAACTGATGTGCAGAAAATTTAGCATTCTTCATTTTGTTGAATTGAGGATCAATTGAGAAATTTCTGGCATTTCTAAAATCGGCTTTTTCTAAAACAGTGTTCGAAAATCGTGTTCCAGTTAAATCAGCATCCTGAAAATTAGCAGAAGTTAAATTGCTTTCAGAAAAATCTACTTCCCTCAAAGAACATTTTACAAAAGATGTTCCTTTTAATTTCGATCCAAAGAAAATGCTGTAATCAAGCATGCAGTTGTCAAAGTTAAACGAAAACATAAACTTACTGCATTTAGAAAAATCGACACCCATAATTTTACAATTGTTGAAAACTACGTTACTTAAACCAACATTTCCAATTAAGGTCATGGAAAAATTACAGTTTTCAAACAGACAATCATCAAAATTATTGTCGCGTAAATCGCTGTTAGTAAAATTGCAGCTTATAAACGTACATTTTGCAAACTCTCTATCGCGCAAAGTTTTCTCGGAATAATCAATACTTTTAAACTCTTTATTTTCGTGATAGATCGTTTTATTTTCCATTGTTAAATGATGATTTGTTTGTTAGAGCAAAAATTTCAAGCTTTAAATATCCGAAATAAAACCGCAACGCACAAGCATATTTCAATTTAAAAAGTATATCATAATAAAATCAAAACGACATAAAAATGCAACGATTTTGTTTTTATATTTGTTACTATGAAAAGATTATTTTTTACACTATCGACTTTATTTTGTGCAACTGTTTCGTTTGCACAAACTGCTACAAAAACACATACCGTAGCAAAAGGCGAAACCATTACGCAGATTGCAAAAAAATATAACACTACAAATAATGTGTTGTTTTTACTGAACCCTGAAGCTGTTGACGGTGTTAGTGAAAACCAGATTATTAAAATACCAACCACATCGTCTG
>JAVXSC010000274.1:280-2060 GCA_036643355.1 Myroides sp. | reverse complement strand
TTGGTTGATCCGCCAATTTGTACCAGATCCATTCCGCAAACTGGACAGCCGACATTACTATCATAAACCTTGTCGCCTTCACATAGCATCGGACAATAATATTTACCGGCTAAATGTTCTAACTGTTTGGGTGGTTCGTTATGGTTGTTGTGATTGTGTACGGCATGATGCGCGATTTCAGAAAGCTCTTCGATTCCGTCATTATTTACAGTAATTTCCTGAATAGTGTACGGACCTTTTTTAGAAAGTGCATGCTGTAAATCTTTTAAAGCATTTTGTTTGTTCGATTCTATAACAGCTTCTGCAGGATTTAGACTGACTTCTACTTTATCGGCAACGGTTTGTAATGCTTCGGTAACTTTGGCTTGGCAGCCGCTGCACGTCATTTCGTTTATTTTATATCGGGTTTTCATAATTTTATTGTTTCTGTAAAATTACGCCGAATGCCTAAAAACCGACTTACATAATTGCAAAAAAGGTTTGTATAATTTTATAATGAGTTTAAATCAAAAAAACAAAAACCTCTATAACAGAGGTTTTATTTAGTTTCGATATTTTGTAGAACTTCTTCTTTAGAAATCTTTACTTCTTTAAAATGCGTAGGTGCCAAACCGGTTACTTTTTTAAACTGATTGCTTAAATGCCCAACCGAACTGTAATTCATTTTATAGGCAATTTCGCTCAATGTCAATTCATCGTAAACCAGTAATTCCTTTACCTTTTCTATTTTTTGAAGAATGTAGTATTGCTCAATAGTCTGCGATTCCTGCGTTGAAAAAAGCGAACTTAACGTATGGTATTCTGTTTGCAGCTTGCTTGCCAAATATTCAGAAAGCGTAATGGTTAAATCGTTCATGTCTTTAGAAACCAATTCAATGATTTGATTTTTAATACGTTCAACCGTCTGACTTTTCTTATCGTCTAAAATTTCAAATCCAAGTTCTACTAATTTAGCCTCAATTTTAACACGGTCTTCCTGCAAAATAGGATCGTGAAATTCTACCAGTCCAAGCTCCACATCGTTCACGTCGTATCCCAAATCTTCAAGTGTTTTTTCAACAGCCATAATACATCGTGGGCAAACCATGTTTTTAATGCGTAGGGTTTTCATAGATTCTTACTTTTATTGTGATTTTTTCAAATATATCATAAACCCCTCGGTTTTTCAAATTATTTAGGGTTTATTTCGTTCAACAGTCAAAATTACGCTTTTATTTTTCAGCAGAAATATTTGGCATAAATTTCATGGAAAATTAATATTGAAGCTGTAAATTTGATTAAAACTTATTAAAATGAAAGTACAGATTTGGTCGGATATCATGTGTCCGTTTTGTTATATAGGAAAGAAAAATTTTGAAGCCGCTTTAGAAAAACTTCCTTTTAAGGATGAGGTGGAAGTAGAATGGAAAAGTTACCAGTTAGATCCGGAATTGAATGAAACATCGGGTTCAAAAACAATCAACGAATACCTTGCCGAACGTAAAAGAATGCCCATTGCACAGATCGAACAAATGCAAATGCGTATAAAAGATATGGGCAAACAGGTGGGTATTGGTTTTAATATAGAAAATGCCATTGTGGCAAATACTTTTCCGGCACACAAACTGATCCATTTTGCTGCAAAAAGCAATAAGGCAAATGAAGCAGAAGAATTATTATTTCACGCTTATTTTATCGACGGAAAGAATGTTGCCGATCACGACGTATTGGTAAATATTGCCGAAGAATTAGGTTTGGATACCGATCAGGCACAGTATGTTTTAAATTCTGATTCGTTTGA
>JAVXSC010000274.1:0-270 GCA_036643355.1 Myroides sp. | reverse complement strand
TGAAACAGGATATTTTAGAAGCACGAAATATTGGAGTTACCGGCGTTCCGTTTTTTCTTTTGAACAATAAATACACACTTTCGGGCGCACAACCTGTAGATTTGTTTGTTGAAGCTTTAACACAAACGTACAATGAAACTAACGCGAGTAATTCAGCAGAAGGAGAATCTTGTACAATTGATGGTTGTGAATAATGTTTTGAATTCAAAGTTTATAGTCGAAAGTTAAAACCTGCAATATTTCAATAATCTTGTAGGTTTTTTCATAAAC
>JAVXSC010000273.1:1883-2075 GCA_036643355.1 Myroides sp. | reverse complement strand
AAGACTCGATAGCTCAGTTGGTAGAGCACAACACTTTTAATGTTGGGGTCCTGGGTTCGAGCCCCAGTCGGGTCACATAGTAAGGCTGTGTGGAGGAATTGGTAGACTCGCCATCTTGAGGGGGTGGTGTCATCAAGACGTGTCAGTTCGAATCTGATCACAGTCACTTTTTAAAATATTGATATTATTGAC
>JAVXSC010000273.1:0-1786 GCA_036643355.1 Myroides sp. | reverse complement strand
GACTCGATAGCTCAGTTGGTAGAGCACAACACTTTTAATGTTGGGGTCCTGGGTTCGAGCCCCAGTCGGGTCACTTTTATATTAAAAAAATTACATAAGTCATTTGACTCGATAGCTCAGTTGGTAGAGCACAACACTTTTAATGTTGGGGTCCTGGGTTCGAGCCCCAGTCGGGTCACTTTTTAAGGATAAATCTAATTTTAGGTTTATCCTTTTTTATTACATACAATTTGTATTTCAGAAACTTCCCAACAAATCAGCAAAATATTCTATCTTTAAAACATGAAATCATACCTATATCTTCTTGTTTTGATATTTGTGCCGATGCAATTTTGTGCACAGTCCAATAAATTACAGTTTAAAACAACACATGGAAGTTTTAAAGTGATGCTTTATGATTTTACGCCGAAACATAAAAAGTTGATTTTAGATGCCATTAAAAATGATGTTTATAAAGATGCAGTTTTCAACCGAATTATTGAAAATTTTGTAGTTCAAGGTGGTGAACACGATGATGATATTGCACAAAGAGAAAAAGATTTACCTACAAATGAACATCACCGATTGCCTGCCGAATTTGATTCAAGGGCTTTTCATAAAACAGGTGCTTTGGGGGCAGGTAGAGATGACAACCCGCAGAAAGCATCATTTTTAAATCAGATTTATTTTGTGGTAGGAAAGACGGTTTCGGTAGATGATTTGGATACTATCGAACAGAAAAAAGGCATTAAGTTTACCAAAGAACAGCGTGAAACATATTTCTCCCAAGGTGGACTTCCGCGTTTAGATGGTGATTACACAGTGTTTGGTGAGGTTTACGAAGGATTAGATGTATTACTGAAAATAAGCAAATTAAAAACAAACGAAAAAGATGCGCCTTTACAACCTGTATTTTTTGAAATTATAGAAATTAAAGAATAAAAATCAGCTATATATTAGCTGATTTTTATTTTAATCGTTCTTTTAAAAGGCACAAAACACCAATTTCACTTTCAGATAAATTTTCATTCTTTTTAAGCAGTTTGTTTACTTCTTTCTGAAAATATTTCAGTGTTTTTCCATTAATGTATTTATCAATTACTCTGGGATCAATATATGAACTTCGGGCTACAGCGGGTGTATTTCCTAACTTTTCGCTTACTTTTATAACAGCATTCCGAATGTTTTTATCCATTGTTTTCTGATCTTTTTCTTCTTCCACATCTAATTCATCTAAAGCAATGGCAGCAATCATGGTTCCAGACCAGGTTCTAAAATCTTTTGCAGAAAATTCTTCGCCGATCACTTCCCGAATATACTGATTCAAATGTTCGCTTTTCACATCTTGAATGATGCCGTTTTCATCAACGAATTTAAAAATTTCGTAGCCCGGCATTTCATCGATTTCTTTTACAATTTTTGCCAGCTTTGCATCGGTAATATGTTTTTCCTGATCTTTCCCAGACTTTCCTCTGTAAGTAAAAATTAGTTCGTCGCCTTTAATTTCTAAATGTTTGCTGCGCATGGTTGTTAAACCGTAACTTTTATTTTGCTTGGTGTACGCATCACTGCCCGGACGAAAAAAAGCAGATTCCAATAAGCGAACCATTGTAGCCAAAACCTTTTCGCGTGTTGGTTTGTGTTTGCGCATGTGCTGACCTGTAACGCGACGCATACGTTCTAACTGTTCGGCAAATTCAATAATTCTATCAAACTTTTTCTGCTCTTGTTTTTGTCTGAATTTTGGATTGTAGATGTATTGTTTCCTTCCCAATTCATCTCTGCCGGTTACCAAAATTTTACTGTT
>JAVXSC010000272.1:0-2100 GCA_036643355.1 Myroides sp. | reverse complement strand
TGATGGTGGACGAAACAACGGTAGTACGAAAAATAGATGTGGACTATATGAATCCATAAAAAGGAGGCTTAAATGTTAAAAGGAAAAAGTGTAATAGAACTTAGAAATGCTGAGACAGGGAAAATTGAGCAGGTTATAGAAGATGAAAATATGGTGACGAACGCAGTATCGAATCTAATGAACGTGCCAAATATTTTTGGAAAATATGAAGAGGATTCAATCGTAAATCCAATAAAGGTACTATCTCCTATCTATAAAAATTGTTTTGGGGGTCTACTTCTATTTGAAAAAAATATTCAAGAAAATGTAAATGCTATCTTTCCTCCACTTGATAATGTAAATGTAGCTCACGCAGCGGGTGGATACTCTGGCTTAGATAAAACACGAGGCACTCTAAATGTTAGCGAATCAAAAGAGATTAATGGTGGAAAGGGATATCGCTTTGTTTGGGATTTTGCTACAGATAGAGCCAATGGAACAATAAGATGTGTAAGTCTAACATCTTATTCCGGCGGGACTATAGGTTTAAATTCAGAAAACATCAATAATGATGATGGTGACAAATGTGATTTAGTTACAGCATATTCGAGTGGAGAACCTCTCTCAAAACCAGTATGTAATAGAGTGCTTAGTAGTGGGCTTAGAGCATATAGAACAAAAATGTATCCGGATAGAGACTATATAACTTTTATAGGTAGTCTTCCTAGTAATAAGCTATTGTTCTCTATAAACAAACAGGGTAGTTCAGGTGGAAAGAGTTCTCTTGATATTTTAGTGACAACAATAGACCCACAAATCCACTTATTGAATAGTGTATCCAAGAAAGAAGAGATTAAGACTATAAACTCCACAAAAAAATTTACAAAAAATAGTCATATTAACCTCATTAACAATGAAATACAATCTGTGTATGTAACGGGTATAAACACTTTTGATTTGGTGACAATTGCACCAAATGATCTTATTATAAAACAAGAAGTGAGTTTTTCTGTGCAAGATGCAAAGTTTGAAACTGCTAATTATGAAGGTTCTTGTTTATTTAATGGTTATTTTTATATTTCAGGAAGTGAAAGAGGCACATTCTATAAAATAAAGTACGAGGATCTTTCAAATTATACGCTTATAAAAATGGATTCACCACAATATTTATCACCGAATGTCGTTTGCGGATTGCTGATGTTTTCTTGCGGAACATCGGCTAATACTGACTATCCATCCTACATATATAATAACGGAAACACATGTAAAACGAGGATCCCGAGAGGAAGTAGTAGCGACTCGAGCCTTAGTATGAAATTCTATTCGGATGACAGAATAAAACCACCTTATGTATTAGGCGGTTATTCTCAGGCCGGCGACTGGGGCGGAAATGGGAATGCAGAGGTAATGGTGGGTGTGTTTGCCCCATATTTAGGAACCATCAACAACCTAACAACCCCAGTAGTAAAAAATGAGACACAAACCATGAAAGTAACGTACGAAATTACAGAGGTGTAAAAAGTGAATGATGATTTACTCAAAGAAAAATTAACCATAAACGACAAGCGATTAAACGATCACTCAGAGCGTTTGGATGCGCTTGAACGGTCTGAATCGATGATGACCGAACGTGTTAAAAATTTATGTGACAAGATCGAAGCCCAAACGAAAACTTTAAACTGGTTAATAGGGGCAATGGTTACGTCTTTAGCAGCGTTTTTTATTTATGCGATTCAAGTCAATATATTTTAAGAAAGAGGTAGAAAAATGAATTTAAAACTAAGATGGAGAAGTTTACCGTTCTGGACGGGGATTGTCGGCGTTATTGGATTAATCGCCCAATTTGTATGTAAAAATTATGGATTAACCTTTGACCTTGAGGGGCTAAATGCGATCTTAACAGCAGTGTTAGGGTGTATGGTCACGTTAGGCGTTTTATCCGACCCAACCACCCCGGGTGTACGGGATAGCGCAGTAAGTGCGGAAAAGCGAAACATTAACGACACCGCCGAAAATGTTGTAAAAAGAAGAGAGTTAACCAATACGGATTATACGGATATTTTGAGTAAAGTAGCCACCAGGGAGGAAGAAAAATGAAAGCAATGTTAAGCCAACCTATGG
>JAVXSC010000271.1:0-2139 GCA_036643355.1 Myroides sp. | reverse complement strand
AAGCTTACCGAAGAATTTTTAATGTTTGAACATACCGATGGTTTAAATTATGTGAATGCCGAAATTGCGCGTCATAAAGATTTCTCTAAATATTTAGGCATTATCAATACCGATAAAATTCAGTTTAACGGATTGGTTGGTGTGGGCGCAGGAGTTTTATATCCAAAAACAAACGCCACCGTTTTAGGTCGAGAACGTCATGACGATTTTAAAGTTGCCGGTTGGGGCATTTCTGCAAAAGCAGGTGTAAACGCTACCTTTTTTAAGCACTTTTTTATTCAATACGAATGGAAGTTTGGTTATATCGATATTACAAAAGCTCCGATTATCTTAAACAACGGTGCCTATGCATCGCATCATTTTACATTTAATCAGGGGATATTTGTTGTAGGTGGCATTTTTAAACTGTAATTAACGTTTTAATAGAAATTAAAAACGTAATTTTGCATCCTCAATTTTAAATCTATGAGAACTAAATCTTTAAAGAAAAATAAAATCAACGTTGTTACCCTTGGGTGTTCTAAAAACGTTTACGACAGTGAAGTTTTAATGGGACAGTTAAAAGCAAGCGGTAAAGATGTTACACACGAAGCTGCCAATAATGAAGCGAATATCGTGGTAATCAATACCTGTGGTTTTATAAATAATGCAAAAGAAGAATCTGTAAACACGATTTTAGATTATGTTGACAGAAAGGAACAAGGTTTAGTAGATAAGATTTTTGTAACAGGATGTTTATCTGAACGTTACAAGCCAGACTTGGAAGCTGAAATTCCGGATGTGGATCAATATTTTGGAACTACCGATTTACCTTTACTTTTAAAAGCTTTAGGTGCAGATTATAAGCATGAATTATTGGGCGAGCGTTTAACTACAACTCCTAAAAACTACGCTTATTTAAAGATTTCAGAAGGATGCGATCGTCCGTGTTCGTTTTGTGCGATACCTTTAATGCGCGGAAAACACGCTTCACAATCAATTGAAAAATTGGTTAAAGAAGCAGAAAATTTAGCAAAAGACGGTGTTAAAGAACTAATTTTAATTGCCCAGGATTTAACGTATTATGGGTTGGATCTATACAAAAAACGTAACCTTGCAGAATTATTAGAAAATCTTGTAAAGGTTGAAGGAATAGAATGGATTCGTTTGCACTACGCCTTCCCTACCGGATTTCCGATGGATGTGTTGCAACTGATGAAACGCGAGCCAAAAATCTGTAATTACATCGATATTCCGTTACAGCACATTGCAGACAACGTTTTAAAATCAATGCGTCGTGGCACAACTTATGCAAAAACCACACAGCTTTTAAAAGATTTTAGAGCGGCAGTTCCTGGAATTACCATTCGTACAACTTTAATCGTAGGATATCCGGGTGAAACCGAAGAAGATTTCGAAATTCTAAAAAACTGGGTTAAAGAAATGCGTTTTGAGCGTTTAGGATGTTTTACTTATTCGCATGAAGAAAATACGCATGCTTATTTGTTAGAAGATGACGTTCCTGCCGATGTAAAACAAAATCGTGCAAACGAAATCATGGATATTCAGGCACAGATTTCATGGGATTCAAATCAGGAGAAAATTGGAAAAATATTCCGTTGTATTATCGATAGAAAAGAAGGAAACAATTTTGTTGCAAGAACCGAATTTGATTCGCCTGATGTTGATAACGAAGTTTTGATCGATGCTAGCAAACACTACCTGAAAGTAGGCGAATTTGCAATGATTGAAATTTACGACGCTACCGAATTTGATTTATACGGAACACCTGTATCTAAATAAAAAACAAAAGGGCTATCTCAAAAACCAAATAAACAGTTTGGTTTGTCATTCCGACGAAGGAAGAATCTTTTACTTATGAGTTGAGATTCTTCATTTCACTTCGTTACATTCAGAATGACAGTTTTGAGGCAGCCCTTTTTATTGTTTAAAAAACTATGTCCAGCATTATACTACTTTTTCTGTGTCTGTTTATAGGCATCGGAATACAAAAGATCAATAATTTCCCTAAAAATACGGCGGTTGTACTTAACCAATACATTTTATATGTGGCACTTCCCGCAATGGCACTGCATTATCTGCCCAAAATTGAATTAGGATGGAATCTGCTTTTACCGGCATCGGTTGCATGGATTGCGT
>JAVXSC010000270.1:0-2169 GCA_036643355.1 Myroides sp. | reverse complement strand
CAACCGCCTTTATTTTTTTTCCTTTTGTATCGAATTTAAAATCGAACGTTGGGTAAGCCCAATCCCAGCCTTTTAAAACGGTACGCTTTATTTGCGGATACGGATTGTCTTTTGACCAACGCATCAACGTATTCGGAATGTAGAAGCTTTCGGTTGAATCATCGCTGTAAACAACTACCAGATCAATAGGCATTGGCATACGACCGATTCTTTCTAAAGTGATATTTGCTTCAGCTCCTTTAACCTCAACTTTTTTAATACCATAGTCTATGGTATTCACGGTTTGTGTCCAATCAACCAAGTACCAATCTAACACAGCGCCCGAAACACGTTCTGCAGTTCGTTTAAAATCGTTGGGTGTTGGGTGAGAAAATCTATAATCGTAATAAAAACGCTGTAATGTTTTAAAGGTATTGTCCCAACCAATTACATACGCCAACTGTGTAATGAAAACAGCGCCTTTTGTGTAAGCCGAAATTCCATAATTCATATTATCATCAAAACGATCGGCGTGCGTAGAAAGTGGTTGTTCGCCAGCCATTTTTACCATGTAATTATAGCTGTTGTACATACTTTGAAACGGATTTGCATCTTCCTGATTTTTCTTATCCATGATTTTATTCACGGCAAAATCTGAAATAAACGATGTAAAACCTTCGTCCATCCAACCATGTTTGCTTTCGTTTGTAGCCAGTAAATGCTGAAACCACATGTGTGCCAACTCATGCGCGGTAACGCCAATTAAACTTGGCAGACTGCGTTTTCCGGTAATCAAAGTACACATTGCGTATTCCATACCACCGTCCCCACCTTGAATAACAGAATATTGTTTGTACGGATATTCGCCAATATTTTTATTGAAGAATTCTAACAACTTCACCGTTTCTGGCTGCAATTTTTTCCAATTTTCTGTGATAGTAGCATCGTTTTTATAGAAGAAATGCAGTTCTACATTGTTTGGACCCATCACTTTATCATGGATAAAATCAGGATCAGCTCCCCAAGCGAAATCGTGTACATTTGGTGCGATAAAGTGCCAAGTAAGTGTTTTCTGCTTTTTAGGAACCTCAACTTTTACACCTTGATCTTCGTATCCGTGACCAATTTCGTTTTTATTTTGTAAGTAGCCCGATGCTCCAACCGTGTATTTTTTATCCAGAGTTAACTTTACATCGAAATTTCCCCAAACACCGTGAAACTCACGACCTATGTACGGATCGGCATGCCAGCCTTCAAAATCGAATTCTGCCATTTTAGGATACCATTGCGTCATTGATAACGCTACACCTTCATCGGAATTTCTTCCGGCACGTCGCACCATTACAGGCACTTGTCCGTTAAACTTCATGCTGAAAGTTGTTTTAGACTTTGGCAATAACGGTTGCGCCAATTCAACTTCTAAAATTGTTCCGACAACTTTTGTCTTTAAAAGTGTGCCGTTTTGTTTTAATTCATCAACCTTTAAAAAACCTGTTTCGTTAGGTTTTAATTCTGATATTTTGCTTTGCTTTTTATCTTTCCCGTCTGGACCTTTAAACGATTTTACCATACGTTTGTCGGGATCTGAAATAGATGTTAAACGAGCATCCATCTCGCTTCCCGGTTGAAAAGCATTAAAGTATAAGTGGTAGAAAACCTTTTTTAAGGTGTCATTGGAATTGTTGGTGTAAACCAATTCCTGTGTTCCCGAATATTGAAATTTTTCAACATCCATGGTAACATCCATTTTATAATCAACGTGCTGTTGCCAGTAACCCGGATTTGGGTTTTTATGCTGTGCGTATCCGGCGGTTGATACTGCAATCAGTAAAAGTAAAAACTTTTTCATATTTTGATTTTAAATGCTTGTTGCAAATTAATAATAGTTCTTTTTCTTTACAAAGATATCATTCACAACATTATAAATTTTATCTTCTTTGTCTTTAATATAATATATTGGTACTCTAACAGCCTTTCCTTTTGGTTCTAAAAAATAAAATAATTTATCAATAGGTTCTTTAATTTGTTCGGCATAAATTTTTCGGTTTCTTAATGCAAATTTTATCAGATCTTGCGAGCCTCCAGACGCCTTTCTTACTTTGTCAATATTTTTCCAATGAATTTTTGTATTGTTTATGTGATTTATAAAATATTGATCTGTTAAAGTTATCGCAGGCTGATTATTAATAC
>JAVXSC010000269.1:0-2196 GCA_036643355.1 Myroides sp. | reverse complement strand
GGCAGTCATTTGTCCGTATTGTGTAACACCAAGGGCGTTGAATTTTTCCCAATCGTCTGGTTTAGAATAGTTGGGAATCATCATTCCGTTGGTAACAACAACTCTTGGAGCGTTTTTGTGCGATGGAAACAAGCCCATTGGATGTCCTGAATACATAACCAGCGTTTGTTCGTCTGTCATTTCACCCAAATATTTCATTGTTAGCAGATATTGAGCCCAATTGCTGAACACAGCTCCGTTACCACCATAAGTAATTAATTCGTGCGGATGTTGTGCCACAGCATAATCCAAATTGTTCTGAATCATCATTTGTATGGCTTTTGCTTGTAATGATTGTCCCGGATATTCATTAATATCTCGAGCATACATGCGGTATTTCGGACGAAAACGGTACATGTAAATTCGACCATATTTCTCCAATTCTTCCTTAAATTCAGGTATAAGCATTTCGTGATGTTGCGGTTCAAAATAGCGCAAAGCATTACGTAATGCCAATATTTTTTCTTCTGCTGATAATATTTCTTTACGCTTTGGTGCGTGGTTAATTGTAGCGTCGTATAAAGCTTTTGATGGCAATTGTGCCGGAATTCCCTGAAGAATTTCTTCTTGAAACGTCATAGTTCTCGGTTTTGTTTTTTTCTTAATTTGATCGATTAATTTACTAAATCCGTAAGGGCAGTGTTTGCATCCACTCATGCAGCAGTGCCCGCGATTTAAAAGATATTTTTCGGTAAAAATCCTAAAACCTTTGTCCGAAAGGTAATAATCTTCTCCTTCAATTAAATCTTTTCTCATAACTACAAATTTAGTAATTCGCACGATGTTTTTAATCTTAATTTTCTATTATATTGTAAATTTGCGGTATGCGATTGATAATTTCTAAATTTTGGGTTCCAAAAGGCTTTTCGGGTATCACTGTTTATCCGTTTATTTTTGCGCGCGAAAATTATCTTCGTACTCATAAAACCTTTGTTAATCACGAAAAAATACATTTGCGACAGCAGATAGAATTATTGATTCTTCCGTTTTTTATCTGGTATGTTTTAGAATTTTTTATCAGATTGATTCAATTTAGAAATCGAAAAAAAGCTTACCGAAATATTTCTTTTGAACGAGAAGCTTATGCAAATGAATCGAATGCAGATTATCTTACAAACCGAAAATTCTTTTCTTTTTTCAATTATTTATGATACATCCACAACAAGAATCCTTCAATCAAAAAATAGATGTTCCGAATAATTTTGGAATCGAAGTTTATGTGAAAAGGGAAGATGTGCTGCATAGTGAAATATCGGGAAACAAATTCCGCAAGCTGAAATATAATTTAATAGAAGCTCGAAATTTAGGTTTTACAAAATTGCTGACTTTTGGCGGAGCGTATTCTAACCATATTGCAGCAGTTGCGGCTGCTGGTAAGGAATTTGGTTTTGAAACAATCGGGATCATTCGTGGCGAAGAATTGCATGAGAAATACTTGGAAAATACTACATTGAAAAAAGCGTCAGAAAACGGAATGCAGTTTGAATTTGTTACCAGAACGCAATATCGCGATAAAAATAATTTGGCGTTTTTAGATCAACTGAAAGATAAATTTGGCGATTTTTATTTGATTCCCGAAGGGGGAACGAACGAATTGGCAGTAAAAGGATGCAAAGAAATTTTGACTGATGATGACAAAGTGTTCGATTTTATCTGTTGTGCCGTTGGTACAGGCGGAACCATTTCGGGAATTATCAACAGTTTAAAACCGCATCAAAAAGCAATTGGTTTTCCGGCTTTAAAAGGCGATTTCTTAACAGAAGATATCCAAAAATATGCCAAAAATAGTCAGTGGAATTTGGTAACTGATTATCATTTTGGAGGTTACGCAAAGTTAAATGATGAACTGAAACAGTTTATGAAACAATTTTTTAAAAAATATTTAATATCTTTGGATCCTGTTTATACATCAAAAACGTTTTTTGGTGTAATCGATTTGATATCAAAAGGTTATTTTAAACCCGATTCAAAAATATTAATAATTCATACCGGAGGTTTACAAGGGCTTCAATCTAACATTGCTGAAATATGAAGAAAGTATTGTCCGTACTATTTACAGGATTGATTTTAATGAGTTGCAACGCCGCTCATAATACAAAAGTAAAAGAAAAGATTGCCAAAGAATACGGAAATGGTGATAATAAGAAGAAGAAAGTA
>JAVXSC010000268.1:0-2207 GCA_036643355.1 Myroides sp. | reverse complement strand
AATCCTTGTGGGCATCCAAGGTTTGATCGTGATTTGTAAAAACACTTGTATTAATAAGAAATTTATTATACAATAATATTATCTTTACTTTTGCAGTTGAATCAAGCAAACCCTTATTGAAAAAGGGCTTGCTTGATTTTTAAATGTTGTATATTGAAAAGAATTTTATTTTTTTTATAAATTTTTTAATATTTTTTTTATTTCTGATAGACTTCTGTATTTTTTGTTTAAATCAATAGCAAGTTTTTCACCAATATTATCTGTAACATCGTTTTTAAAATTTTGAATGTAAATGTCATGGTCTAATTTTGTGCTAGTATAGTTTCTGATTGTATCTATAATCTTTTTAAATGAAAATTCGTGGTTTAATTTTTGTTCTAACAATCTAATAATAACAAGAGCAATAAAGCAAGTGAGAAAATGTGACTCAATATGATCCTGCCTTGAGACCCAGACTGGTCTTGCTTCTAAACCTGTTTTTGTAACTTTGAATGTTTCTTCAATTTTGCTTAATCCTCTATAAATATTTCTTATTTCTACATCGCTTAATTTTTCTTCAGAGGTAACAATAGAATAATACCCATCATATTTTTCTTCTTCTTTTATTCTTTCTTCATTTAATTTTAAATTACTAGCATCCGCAATTTCACCAGTTTCCTTTACAAAGGTTAAATTTTCTACATAACCTGCAACTCCATATGATGTACTTCGTTTATATTTAATTGGATTTGCAATTAAATCTTTAGCTTTTATTAGAATCATATCGCGATCTCTTTTTTGCTTGTCTGCATACTTTTGTGAATAATAAACCATTTGTTTTTGATCAACTAAAATAGTTTGATATTTATTGTTTCCACATTTAGTTTTTCCTTTATCTTCACGTAAAACTTTAAGAGGTTTTGGAAACATTCTAGACTTATGAATAAACGTAATATTTTCATCGTAATCATTTTTAATGTGTTCTGTAATGTAATCTTTTTTTAAAATCCAACTTTTAAATTCGTCATCAGCACCACGAACAGATTGCCCATATACATAACCGTTTAATTTTTGAGCTTGTTCAAGCGAAATACCTGCAATTTTAATTATGTTATCTGAAGTATTTAGACCCCGGTCAGCTACTACAATTGTTCTTCCTAAGTTAAAGGAATTTGTTGTTTTTTTAACAATTGGAATAAGAGTTAACTTTTCTGATTCATTTCCAGGAAACAAATTATATGAAAGGGGAATCCCATTTTTATCCATTAAAAGTCCCATTTCTACAATAGGGTCAGGCCTATGATTTTTTTCTGGCCCTCTTTTTCTTAACCCTTTACTGACAAGTACGGGATTTCCTTTTTTATCTGATTCATATACATCATCATCGTTATATTCTATTTCAAAATAATAATTAGTACAGTCATAAAAACTACAAGTAGTATCTCTTTGATATTTGTCTTTTGTTTTTTCCCACATAACTTTTTCTATTTGATTTTTTAAACCATTAATAATACTTAAACAACGATACATATCATCTCTTGAAAAATCATATTCTTCAAAAAGAATATTCATATTTTCATAAGCAAACTTTTTTGAACTAGGATTTAAAACCCTCATATAAACGAGCATTGAAACAATATCGTTTATACTGTATTGAATTTTTAAACTTTTTTGGTTACTCTTAAAAAGAGTTTCTAAACCTAACTCATTATAAATACTTTTTAATGCAATATATCCTAAATTTTTATTGCTGTTGTTATCATCTATAACTTGTGAATGTAAATTTTTTATAATTAATTCATTAATTTCACTATTACTTCTTTCTTTAGCAATTTCTTTAAAATGAGTAATTGGATCGTCGTATTCTTTTTTTAAATCATCTAAATAACCTATCGTTTCAACATTCTTATGCTTTACCTTGCCGTTTTCTCTGTAGCCTATAGTAAAAGTAAGCAAAGTTCCTTTCCACGACTTGTTTTGTTTAACAAACATAATTTATCACTACCTTCTGTATATATTATAACATAGTATAACACAATATACAACTACAAATTGCAAAAAACTTGACAAAAAAAAGGCCGTATTATAAGGGCATTTTAATGTTTTTAAAAAAAGCAACTGCAAAACTCCGGAGTTTAAATCAGTTTTACCTTTACATTAAGTTAATAAAATAATATAATTAAATGGTAAGAAATATAAAAAGTAGAGGTAAAATAATTATGATAGCG
>JAVXSC010000267.1:0-2212 GCA_036643355.1 Myroides sp. | reverse complement strand
AATGATAAATCCTGCTTGGTTGGCGGGATTTTTTTTATTATTTTTGTACCACTTTTTGGGGCCGATCGGTTTTGACAGCAGGTGGAATTGGAAAGTAAGCACGTCGAGCGCTCATACACAGCTCGTAAATATCATGAATGAACTTTTTTTTACACGGCGAAGATAACTACGCTTTAGCTGCTTAATCCGAATTATAGTAAGATTTGAGCCTTGTCCTATTAGATAGGAGAGCTAAATTCCTTAAAGAAGCCTTGATTTATGGCGTTTTAACAAAAGGAATCGTAAAAGTAAATCTAGAGTAAATAGCACCTCGGAAGTTACTCGAAACCTTAAGAGGTTAAGCATAAAGTGGCTGTTTTTGGCAAAGCTTTATGACGAAAATCTAAACAAAAACTAAACGTGTAGAAAGCTCTTTGATTGCTTGTTTGGACCAGGGTTCGATTCCCTGCGGTTCCACTGAATTAAAACCTAATTATTTTAAATTTAGATAGTTAGGTTTTTTTTATTATTTTTTTTGACTACAAATTGACTACATAGGTATGTTATTAATCGAATTATTATATTAGGTTACTTTTTAAATAATTGTATTTTTGTTAATACACACATATATATTGATATTAAAAAACTATTATGAGAACAAAAATTGATGATTATAGTACTATTGTAAAAGATTTAAAATTAGACTATCCAAAATTAACTGAATTTGAACTGTTATCTCTAGCTATTCAAATCGAAAGAAATCAAATTTTAGAAAACGGTTTAGTTGTTAGTCGTTCTGATTCAAGCCCAAGCGGATTTGAAACAGTAGCTTATGCTTTAGGGTATAAAGGAGAGCAATTGAATTATACGATTACTGATGCGTTAAAAGATATAGTGAATAAGGAATAAATAATTAAAAATGCTTTTTTTTATGATTTTTAGAAACAATAAACCCAACTTATTAAAGCTGGGTTTTCTTATTTTAAAGATTTTTCTTAATTCGATGACCGAGTATTTTTGAAATATAAAGACTCTCAGTCCCTTTTATGTAATGCACCACAGACAAAAAATTTACAGTGGTGTATATATAGCAAAATTGGTCGGAATTATTAATGTTGGAACATTTCAGATAAGTGAAGCAGCAAACAATTATCTTTTTTAAGTATGTATGAAGATGGAAAAGATGGACAAAGAATTTTATTGGAACGAAAAGGAGAAAATAAATTCTATGCAAGAAAAAATAATGCAGAATTCGATTTCATTGTTGACAAAAAAGGAGATGTTACCGGGATGAAGCTTACGCAGAATAAGCAGTCTGTAAATTGTAAAAAGATAATGTAAGTAAAAGAACTAACTTTCTCAAACAGTTCTGAAACCGAAGTTCAAAGTTCGGCAATTTCGATAAATGCTTCGAGCCTCGTTTTTAGTTTGTCAAGTATTTTGTTCATTATTTTATCCTGTATACTTTGAATACTTCTTTGTTTCTGAAATTTAAAACTATCTATCTCAATTTCTGAAACACGGTACAGTGCATTTATAATACACAACAGAAAAGGACTGCAAACTGCAGTCCTTTTCTATAATTCTGTACCTCTGGGTTTTAGTTTTTGACAGCTATTTTATCTATAAATTACAATCCTAGTTCTGTGAAAAGCTTCGTCAGCTATTCTTCGTCTGACGGTCTTGGTATGTTAATAATACCATAGAATAAGCCAAGATAGGAGAGAAACCGAATGTTGCAACCGTGTTTGATGGTGTATTTTGAAAGGTATGTTCAAAATTACATGACAAGAACAAGATTTTTAATGCGTTACACTTAATTTGCTATATTTGTCTTTATGAGATTTACAAGGTAATCAAATGAAAGAAAGTATATATTATAAATCATTACCGACAAAGTTTCAAGTACTCTTAATTTAGTTACTTTTGGAGTTAGTAATATTTGTTATTTAAAAAATGTTAGCTATGAAACAAAAAAAAATACTTTCACTAAAAAGCACTTTCCTTTATCTAACATGTGCTATTAGTTTTATTCTGTTTGTCGGGTGTAGTAAAGACGACTCTCACGTCAATGCAGAACTCTACCTTAGTTTACCGGAAACACCTTATGATTATGTTTCGCTGCCAACATCGGGAGTTCCACATCCTGCAAATGATGTCTTGTCCTAGTATAGGTTTACGTAAAGACACGTAAATAATGCATTTAAAAAACAAAGAAAAGCTTTTAGTTCAA
>JAVXSC010000266.1:0-2263 GCA_036643355.1 Myroides sp. | reverse complement strand
ACTTTTAAACTTCAGCGATAAAAACATCAATTTTAATTATATCGAATTTGAACCTTTGGTTTATTCAGAAAGTTCAATCGGATCTAATTTAGTAGGAATATTAAGTTTTTATGCCAACATCATTATTGGTTTAGATGCCGATTCTTTTGCCTTATACGGCGGAACTGCAAATTATCAGAAAGCTACAAATGTTGTTTCAATGATGCAGCAAACCGGTGATAAAGGCTGGGTTATGGGCGATCAAAACAACAGATACGCGTTGTCTAACGATTTATTGTCGAACATGTATGCTCCATACCGCGAAGCTTTGTATGAATACCACATAAAAGGGTTAGATGTAATGTCAACAAGTCCCGAACAAGGAAAAGCAGGCGTTGCAAATGCAATAAATTTACTATCAAACGTTCATAAATCAAGACCAAATGCTTTACCTACACGTATTTTCTTTGATGCAAAAGCAGACGAAATTACAAAGGTTTTTGGAGCAGGTCCAACGTATGATACTTCAAAATTAGTAGAAACGCTAACACGCATTAATTCTATTAACGGAACCAAGTGGAACCGAATGTAAATCAACTACAATGTTAACACACTTATCAATTACAAATTATGCCTTAATTGCGCATACCGCTATTGATTTTACAAATAATTTAACCATAATTACGGGAGAAACCGGCGCGGGAAAATCTATTTTGTTAGATGCACTTGGCTTGGTTTTGGGCAAACGTGCCGATTTGAACACCTTAAGAAATCCCGAAGAAAAATGTGTGATCGAAGCACATTTTAATATCACATCCTACCATTTGCACACATTGTTCTCAGAATTGGAATTAGATTATGAAAACGATACCATTGTAAGACGCGAAATTCTTCCGTCGGGCAAATCACGTGCCTTTGTGAACGATGTTCCTACTACATTACAAAACTTGCAACAGTTAGGAAATTTCCTGATTGATATTCATACACAACATCAAACCCAAGATCTTTTCAGTGAAAAATATCAGTTGAATTTAATTGATGTTTATGCCGATAACGGAAATCTACTGAAAGATTACCAGCAACAATTACAAAGTTTTAAAAAGTATCAGCAGCAGTTAAATCTTTTAAAAGAACAACAATCTCAAGCAGCGAAAGAACAAGATTATAACGCTTTTTTGTTAGATGAATTAACGCAGGCTAATTTAAAAAGTGGCGAACAGGAAGAATTAGAAGGTCAGTTTGAAGTGTTAGCGAACGTTGAAAAAGTCGGTGGATTTTTAGAACGGGGTTATGCTGTTTTATCGAACGAAGAATTTGGAATTACCAAGCAGTTGTACGAAGTAAAATCGCAAATACAGAAACTGACACAAATCAGCACAAAATACGATAATCTGTATCAGCGTTTGGAAAGCAGTTTTATTGAATTGGAAGATGTTTCCGATGAATTGCAAGCTGAATTACAACAACTGGTTGCCGATCCGCAACAATTAGAATTGATCAATCAAAAACTACAGTCAATTTATCAGTTGCAGAAAAAACACAATGTTATATCAATTGAAGAATTATTGGAGATTCAAAACGAATTATCGCAAAAAGTTGCTGGTGTTGAATATATTGAAGAAGAAATAAATGCAGTTGAAAAATTACTGAAAAAAACCGAAGCCGATTTAAATGCCTTGGCACAAGATTTACATTCAAAAAGAACATCGGTTTTAAAAGCGTTGAGTTCAGAAATTGAAAATCTGATAAAACCTTTAGGAATGCCAAATGCACAATTTGATATTCAGCTGGCGTATAGCGAAACCTTTTTAAGCAATGGAAAAGACGAAGTAAACTGGTTGTTTTCTGGAAATAAAGGAATGCAGTTTGGTTTGTTGAAAAAAACGGCATCGGGTGGAGAACTTTCTAGAATTATGCTTGCCGTAAAATCTATTTTAGCACAAAAAAGCAAATTACCGACCATTATTTTTGATGAAATCGATACCGGAGTTTCGGGCGATGTCGCTGATAAAATGGGAACAATTATGCAGGAAATGGGCAATTACATGCAAATTTTTTCCATAACTCATTTACCGCAGGTTGCATCAAAAGGAAACCAGCATTTTAAAGTAACCAAATTCGATGATGACAAGGTAACAACTTCAACGATAAAATTATTAAATACCGAAGAACGTATTTACGAAATTGCACAAATGCTTTCAGGTAACACTATTACAGATGCGGCTTTGCAACACGCAAAACAGTTGCTTAATTAATTATACTTATGAAGCTTTGCTTATTCTTT
>JAVXSC010000265.1:0-2309 GCA_036643355.1 Myroides sp. | reverse complement strand
CAGCTGGTTAAAACCATTGTGGCGACAATTATTTTTGCAACATTGGTTTATGGTATCGCCGGACATTCGGATTTAAAACAGGTTGGACGTATGGCTTGGAAATCAATGCTGTATTTCTTTTGTGCTACTTCATGTGCCATTTTTATTGGTTTGGCAGTAATTAACATTACACAGGCTGGTGTTGGGATTGATATGCAAAGTATGCCGCACGAAGAACTTCCTGCACCAAAACCGCCTGATGCTGCTTTACAATCATTACCTGATCATGTTCACGGAATTTATAAGTTTGCTCATTTTATTTACGATTTATTTCCTGAAAACATTGTAAAATCAATGTACGAAAACCAAGTATTGCAAGTTGTAGTATTTTCGGTTTTATTCGGAATAGGATTGGCAATGGTCGAAGAAAAAAAACGAAAGCCGTTGGTAGATTTTACCGAGAGTTTGTCTGAAACCATGTTTAAATTCACTAATATTATTATGTATTTTGCACCAATTGGTGTGGGGGCAGCAATGGCTTATACGGTAGGTCATTTAGGTGTTGATATCCTTAAAAACCTGTTCATGCTTTTAGGATCTTTATACATGGCGCTGGTATTTTTTATACTGCTGGTTTTTGTACCAATTATGTTGTTCTTAAAAATACCGATTAAAAAATTTATTGCAGCTGTAAAAGAACCTGTTTCTATTGCGTTTGCAACCACAAGTTCCGATGCTGCTTTACCAAAAGCCATGAGTGCAATGGAAAAATTCGGAGTGCCGCGTAAAATTGTATCGTTTGTTATCCCAACAGGGTACAGTTTTAATTTAGATGGAACTTCGCTGTATCTGTCATTGGCATCGATATTTGTTGCACAGGCAGCCGGAATGAATTTGGATATCGGACAACAATTGGGAATTGCCTTTACGTTGATGATCACATCAAAAGGAGTAGCAGCCGTTCCGCGTGCATCGTTAATCGTGTTGATTGCCACGGCAGAACAGTTTGGATTACCGGTATTTATTATCGCTGCTATTTTAGGTATCGATGAATTAATGGATATGGCACGAACATCGGTAAACGTTATTGGTAACTGTTTGGCAACCGTTGTAATTGCCAAATGGGAAGGTGAGTTTGATGATGAAGCTCCGTACCGATTGACCGATGAAGCTTTGGATGAGGTTTAATATCAATTTATTAAAAAGATAAACATGATATGAACAACTATTGGACTTCATAATATATATAAGATGAGAATTTTAAAAAATATAACTATTTTTTTCTGCATCATTATGCTGGTTGTTTCATGTGATAAACTATCTAAAGAATTTTCATTGGAGGGGAGCTGTGAAAATGATGCTAAAATATTTAGGGAAATAGAATGCCTCCAAGTTTTTGAAAAATTACCTTTTTTTTCTTCCCCCTATATGAATTCAGAAGGTATACATCTAATCACAGGAGAAAAATGCATATGCGAAGATGATACACGTGCTTTAAATAGACATGCTGCTGATATTTTAGAGAAAGGAGATACTATTATTAAACGGAAAGGCGAGTTAACTTTTTCAATTCATAAAAAGGATACTATTATAGTGGTTAAATGGGAATGCGAAGGTAAAATATATGAATAATACTCCGATAATTACTAAAATAAATAGAAAACCCCAACCATTCGGTTGAGGTTTTGTTATATAAATCTAAAAAACTTGCTCTTTACTTTCAACTTTAGCCCACGTATCGCGTAAGCCAACCGTTTTATTAAATACCAGCTTTTCTGCGGTAGAATCTTTATCGGTTGCGAAATAACCCAAACGTTGAAACTGGAATTTATCGCCGCTTACAGCTGTTTTTAAGCTTGGTTCTACATAACCTGTGATTACTTTTAACGAATCAGGGTTAATATATTCCTTAAAATCAACCTCTTTGTTACCATCAGGATTTTCGTGTGTAAACAAACGGTCGTAAATACGTACTTCGGCTTCAACAGCATGCGGAATCGAAACCCAGTGAATAGTTCCTTTTACCTTACGTTTTGATGCCTCTGTTCCGCTTCCCGATCTTGAATCAGCATCATACGTTACATGAATTTCGGTAATATTTCCGTTTTCATCCTTTACAACGCTTTCACCTTTAATAATATACGCGTTCTTTAAACGGACTTCTTTCCCTAATGTTAAACGGAAAAATTTGTTATTTGCTTCTTCCAAGAAATCTTCACGTTCAATATATAATTCTGTTGAAAAAGGTACTTTTCTAAACGTTAATTCTTCTGCTTCTGGATTATTTTCAGCATCCAACCATTCTTCCTGACCTTCCGGATAATTGGTAA
>JAVXSC010000264.1:0-2355 GCA_036643355.1 Myroides sp. | reverse complement strand
ACATACGATGTGGTTCCGCCCAGTTTTGTGGATCGAAATCTTGGAAGATAAAATCGTTGCAAATGATCAAAATCGATAAAAAAACCTTTTTGATTGATAAATGTTACCGATTGATACCACTTCTTATAATTAAACCTAAAACCCAGATTAAAATTATTCGATTCTAATTTTGATCCGTCGTTTTTCATGAAATTCGGCGTAAATCCGACCGAAACATCGATCATTTTATAACTTAAACCTGCAACCAGTCGTTGTTGTGTATTGGGAATAAATTCGGCTTTGTATGAATCTGCGCCGTCTTCATAAGTAATAAAAAAAGTGTTGGAACTGTTTTGATAGGTAATGCTTCCAACCATTTTTTCATCATACGAAACAACATAAGTTTGCAGCGTGTCTTTTTGAGCACAAACACGATTGCAACAAAGGCAGATGATACAAAACAGAATTAGTTTACCCATTGGCGCGGTTTGGTTAATGCTTCTACTAATTTTTCTTCTTCTGAACCAACTTCGGGCTTATGATCGTAAATCCACTGAACATGCGGTGGTAAACTCATTAAAATACTTTCTATTCGTCCGTTTGTTTTTAATCCGAACAACGTTCCTTTATCGTGCACCAAATTGAATTCCACGTAACGACCTCGACGGATTTCCTGCCAAGTTCTGTTCTCATCTGTGTAAGGTAATTCTTTTCTTTTATTTACAATTGGCACATAAGCCTGCGTAAAACTGTTGCCGACTTCGGTTACGAAATTATACCAGTCTTCCATTGATTGATTTTCCGTTGCCTTGCAATAATCAAAGAACAAGCCGCCAATTCCGCGGGCTTCATTTCGGTGCGAATTCCAAAAATAATCATCGCACTGTTGTTTGTATTTAGTATAAAATTCGGGATTATGCTTATCACAAGCCATTTTACTTACTTGATGAAAATGTTCGGCATCTTCTTCAAACAAATAATATGGCGTTAAATCTTGTCCGCCACCAAACCAACTGTTAATTACTTTTCCATTTTCACCATACATTTCAAAATAGCGCCAGTTTGCATGAACCGTAGGAACCATAGGACTTTTAGGATGAATTACCATACTTAATCCGCAGGCAAAAAAATCGGCTTCGCCTACGTTGAACATCTTTTGCATACTTTCTGGCAATTTGCCGTGAACCGCCGAAATATTTACACCGCCTTTTTCAAAAACAGTTCCGTTTTCAATTACTCTGGTTCTTCCGCCACCGCCTTCAGGTCGTTCCCAAAGGTCTTCGCGAAATTTTGCGTTGCCATCGGCATCTTCCAGCGCTTTACAAATTTGATCTTGCAGATTTTGAATGTAGGTATAAAATTTATCTTTCATGGTTTTTCAAATAATTATAAATATATATTACAGCTTCTGATTCATTTTTAAAATGTTCGATATCACTTCTATTTCCTTTTTCGATATAATACCAAATAAAAATTCCATTTAATACTTCTAATCCCTCTCCTTCATCTGTTGAATATCGGACATTGGGAGTATATGTGTTTTTAATGTTATTTTCTTGCATCCAGCATTCTAACTCTTCAATTGTATTCATGATGATTGAAGTTTAATATTCTTTATTTTATAGAAGCAATCTTATTCATAATTTCAAACGAGAACATTTTACTTTCGTTTTGTATGAATTGATACAGATGCTTTGCACGTTCTTTTATCAACTGATTTGGTTGTTTTGGATCTAAACTAACTAAAATATCAGCCAATTTTTCCATATGTTCCCAAGGAAACTGTAAATCGATCAATTGCTGAAAAAACAAGTTTTCTTCTTTATCTAAAACATCGCTTTTAGACAATCCGATTTCTTCTAAAGTTGTCCAAAATACGGCTTCGTTCCAATTTTCTGGCACAAACGTAATTCCCGAAAGCTTTTGCAGTATGGAATTTAAACGTTGTTCGGTTTCGTCTTTTTTACTTGTAAGCATTTTTATAGTTTTTATTTAAAATTAAAATGATTTGTCAAGCTAGTGAGATTCCGAATCAAGTTCGGAATGACAAATCAAAACAATAAACTATCCTTTATATTCCTTCACAGCATCAATAAATGCTTTAGCGTGATCTACCGGAATATTTGGCAAAATACCGTGACCTAAATTTACAATGTATTTGTCTTTACCGAACTCATCAATCATTTCACGAACCATTTTTTTGATGGTCGGAATAGGAGAAAGTAATCTTGACGGATCAAAATTTCCTTGCAACGTAATATTTCCGCCTGATAAATAACGGGCATTTCTTGGAGAACACGTCCAATCTACACCTAAAGCCGACGCTTTACTTTTTCCCATTTGATTCAAGGCAAACCAACATCCTTTTCCAAAAAC
>JAVXSC010000263.1:286-2381 GCA_036643355.1 Myroides sp. | reverse complement strand
CTGTTATGCCTTTATCCGCAGACGAAGTTTATCAGAAGAAAAAGCGTTTGGATTGGACAATAGTTCTGTTAAAATAGAATATTATCCGTTGTTATTAAACAAAAACATGCCGGATATTCCGCTGAAACGCAGAGCAGACAAGAAAGAATAAATGAAGTTTATTATGAATCAAGTCGACTAATCTTGCAAGATTTCTCCTACGTTGAAAGGACAACTAATATATATCAAAACAAAAAACCTTCAGTTTTTACGCTGAAGGTTTTTCTTTTCTATAAGTACTAATATTTAAAAATTGAATTTGTAATTCGTTTTTTAATAGAATAATATCATTCTGTTAAACCCCACCAATAACATACATATTTTCCATTGTAGGCTGTTCGCTTCCACCGGTTTTCTCTAATGTTATGGCAAAGTTTTGTGCATTGGCTATAACCGCTAACGGTATTTCACTGTCTTTTTCCTGTGTATATAAGCCGGCACTAATTGGTTTTCCGTCAGCAATTGCCCAAAGCTGATACTGCATACCTTCTGGTGCTGCCGGTAAATTACCTGCGTGAAGATATACATTCTTTGTTTCTTTATCCCAAAACACAACCGCTTTTACATTTGGATGTTTTTCTACACCGTTTAAAGCAACTGTCTGCATATTTGGGTTGGCAATCATGTTCCATTTTTGATCTGCCTTTTGTAATGCCAGGCTTTGCACATTCACTTCGGTCTGCAGCCTGTCAATTTCTGTAGTTGATTTATTCTGACTGCTGATCCAAAACAGATTGCTTGCAATACTTACCATAAAAAGTACAGATGCAGCAACGGCAATATTTTTCCATTTTTTAAACGGAGTAATTGTTTTAATAGAATCATCTCTCTGAACCTCAGCTTCAATCTTCAGTTCCTTATTTGGTACAGAAAGAGTTACAATCTCTTCTTTCTTGATTTTTTCCCAGATTTTATCTTTTAAATCTACAGGAGGTTCAACTGCCTGTGCCGTTGCAAAATCTTCCAATAACTGCTGTGCTTCAATAAAAGCCGCGTTTACTTCTGCATTATTCTTTATAACACACTCGAAAATTCCTGCTTCCTCGGGAGAAGCAAGACCAAGAATATAAGATTCTATGATTCCGGACGATATGTATTCTTTAGTGTTCAATTATTTATATTCTTTTAATAAATCTTTTAATAGTAACAGGGTATTTCTAATTTTTGTTTTAACGGTTCCTAACGGAATTTTAAGCTTTTCGGAAATTTCGATCTGCGTATATCCTTGAAAATAGGCTAAATGTATCAGTTCCCGCTTATCAGGATCCAGCCTCTCTAAAACCTTGCCAAAACCTATATAGTCGCTAATATTACCATCGGCACTTTCTTTTAGATTATATACGAAATCTGTAACCGTCTGGTTTTTAAGTTCGTTCTGAAAACTTTTCGATTTAATATAGTCAATAGCTGTATTGCGTGCAATATTGATTATCCACGTATAAAATCTGCCCTTTGAAGCATTGTACTGATCAATGGAATTCCAAATTTTCACAAAAACATCCTGAATAACCTCTTCCGTATATTCTTTAGACGAAACAATACGCAAAACAACCCCATACAACGCACCAGAGTAGTGATTGTACAGGTAATTAAACGCAACTTCGTTCTTTTGTTTTAATAAAACGACGAGTTCTTCTTCTGTATAGGTTGTTTTGATAGCTTAATTTTTTCCTATCAAAAATAAACAAATTAGCTGTAAAAAAACAACACTACTGAAAAATTTACAATAAAACTTCTTTTACCAATTAAACAATATCAATTTATTAACATCAAAACCGATCTTTTTAATACAGCTGATTAAATTTTTTATCGATTTATTAAAAAAAAGTTAAAAACTAAAATCCAAAAACAAACACTTCTCGTAAATGAAGGTTATAACAGATTTTTTAAATCTTAAAAAAATAGCAATGAGAACAAAATCAAACATTTCAGTAATCGTATTAGCAGCACTTGCTTTTACGTTCAGCGGAAACGCTACTGCCCAATCAATGAAAGAAAAAACCGTAATGGTTGGCGGTGCAGCAATGTATCCATCTAAAATCATTATTGAAAACGC
>JAVXSC010000263.1:0-276 GCA_036643355.1 Myroides sp. | reverse complement strand
GGTTGCTGCGGTAAAAGCTGCCGGATTGGTAGAAACTTTACAAGGCAAAGGACCATTTACAGTTTTTGCACCAACCGATGCCGCTTTTGCAAAATTACCAAAAGGCACAGTGGACAATCTGGTTAAACCAGAAAACAAAGCAATGCTTACAAAGATTTTAACCTACCACGTACTTGCAGGAAATTACAGCGCTAAAAAAGTTTGGGATGCTGTAAAAGCCGGTAACGGTAAAGCAGCCATGAAAACAGTTGAAGGTGAAACCTTAACTTTTTGGAC
>JAVXSC010000262.1:0-2391 GCA_036643355.1 Myroides sp. | reverse complement strand
AGAATCACTTGTTTCTTATCAAGCAAATTATCTGGTAAACGGAAAAAAGATTAAAAAAAAAAATCTAGAATAAAATCATTTAAAAAAAAATCCGACTAACTTGTCGGATTTTCTGTATTTTGATTATTGTTATGATAATAATTTTGATGCGATGCAAATTCGTTTGCTGTTTCTACAATTTTGTAGGCTTCCACAATTTTCTTAACTAATCGGTGGCGTACAATATCTTTATCGTCTAAAAACACAAAGCCAATACCTTCTACACCTTCTAAAATACGTAGAGCTTCGCGTAAGCCCGATGTTACTTTTCGCGGTAAATCAACCTGACCCGGATCGCCCGTAATAATAAATTTTGCATTTTTACCCATACGCGTTAAAAACATCTTCATTTGTGAATGGGTGGTATTTTGTGCTTCGTCTAAAATTACAAAAGCATTATCCAACGTACGCCCGCGCATGAATGCCAAAGGCGCAATCTGAATAATTCCTTTTAACAAATAATCTTCTAAAGTGCTTGGTGGCAACATATCGCGCAATGCATCGTATAACGGCTGCATGTACGGATCTAACTTTTCTTTCATATCGCCCGGTAAAAAACCTAGATTTTCTCCGGCTTCAACTGCAGGTCGAGTTAAAATAATACGCTTAACTTGTTTTTCTTTTAAAGCTTTTACGGCTAATGCAACACCGGTATAAGTTTTACCTGTACCTGCAGGTCCAACAGCGAAAACCATATCGTTTTTATAAACCAGATCAACCATTTTCTGCTGGTTTGGTGTTGTAGCCTTAATCAGTTTTCCACCTAAACCATGAACCAGAATTTCGTCAGATTTATCCATTCGTTGCGGAACATCATCTAAAATCAATCGCTCGATAATGTTTTCGTTCAGCTGGCTGTATTTTTCGTAGTACTTTAAAATTCGATCAAAACGCGTTTGAAACTGGTCTAAAATTTCAGCCTCACCGTAAATCTTCATGGTAGTTCCACGAGCCACAATTTTTAACTTTGGATACAGTTTTTTAATTACCTCTAAATGTATATCCTGCGCACCCCAAAAATCTTTTGGAGTAATATGCTCTAATTCTATTATTCTTTCGTTCAAAAGCTATTAGATTTAATTAAAAAAAATTAGTTTTGTATTATATCAAATCTAACAAAAAATATTAAAAAACACTAACAAAAAATATTAATGTCAATTATTACGCTAACAACAGATTACGGTATTAAGGATCATTTTGTTGCATCGGTAAAAGGTAAAATAATGACCGAATTGCCGTTGGTTCAGATAATTGATATTTCGCACTGTATAGATTTATATAACATTGCCAATGCAAGTTATGTATTGTTTGGGGCGTACAGTAATTTCCCGAAAGGCAGTCTGCACATGGTTTTGGTTGAAGCTGAAATGTTCGATCAAACATCGTTTCTGCTTACAAAATTTAACGATCACTTTTTTTTAACAGCAAATAACGGAGCTATTACTTTATTGGCGACTGCCGATGACGAAACGGAAATTGTAGATTTAAATATTCCGAATTCATGCAACGATACCGTTTCTTTATACACCCACATTGCAAAACAACTTTTTAATAATGTACCTTGCAACAGTTTGGGTACTAAAATTAATTATAACGATTGTGAGCTTTTGGTTGAATTACGCCCGAAAGTTGCCGATGACGAAAATTCGATTAGAGGATCTGTTATTTACATAGATCATTACGGAAATGCCGTTACCAACATTTCTAAAGATTTGTTTGAACGTATTAGAAATGGACGAAAATACGTTATTAATGCCGTTAGATACCGTATTACAAAGATTAACGAGTATTATGCCGATTTTAATACCGACAGTAAAACGTTGCGTGAATATGAAGGCGATATGTTGTTCATATTTAATGATTTAGATTTTTTGCAAATGTCGATTTATAAGTCCGATTATGAGAATGTTGGAAATGCGAAAACCCTTTTTGGCGTATCGTACCGCGACACCGTTATTATAGAATTTACCGAATAAATAAATTTAAAATATGTTTATTAGAATAGTTAAAATGAGTTTTCACGAAGAGAAAATTCCGATGTTTTTAGAACACTTTCACGGTGTTAAAATGAATATCAGAAATTTCCCAGGAAACAATTTTTTAGAAATTTATCAAGACAAAAGCAATCCGAGTATCTTTTTTACGTATTCTGTTTGGAATGAAGAAACAGATTTGGAAAACTACCGAAATTCGGATCTTTTTAAAGATGTTTGGGCATTTACAAAAGCGCTTTTTAATGATAAGCCCGAAGCGTGGAGTGTTGATAAATTAGTATCGTTACCATAATAATGAAAGAAAACACACCACATATTAATTCTAATTTTATCATGAATTAGATAAGAATTTAGTTAG
>JAVXSC010000261.1:0-2396 GCA_036643355.1 Myroides sp. | reverse complement strand
AACAGGTTATTTTAACTTCCGATAAAGCTCCGGTTGATATGCAGGATATCGAACAACGTTTGTTATCTCGTTTTAAATGGGGACTTTCGGCAGAAATCATGCACCCTGATTTTGAAACCAGAGTAAATATCGTAAAGAATATTTTGTACCGCGATGGTGTTGAAATGTCTAACGATGTTATAGAATATGTTGCAAAGCACGTAAAAACTAATGTCCGCGAATTGGAAGGAGCCATTATTTCGTTAATTGCCCAATCGTCTTTCAACAAGAAAGAAATCACGGTTGATCTGGCTAAAAACGTTATTGAAAAATTCGTAAAGAATATCCGCAAAGACATTTCTATAGATTACATTCAAAAAATAGTTTCTGATTATTTTGAGTTGGATATTGAAACGCTTTGTTCAAAATCGCGTAAACGAAATATTGTGCAAGCCCGCCAATTAGCTATGTTTTTCGCAAAAAAATATACCAAATCGTCGTTGGCAAATATTGGTTCGCAAATTGGCGATCGCGATCACGCTACTGTTTTACACGCTTGCAAAACGGTTGACAATTTATTGGAAACCGACAAGGAGTTTAAAGCGCATTTCGAAGATATCAATAAAAAACTATCTATGTAATGGCAAAAATATTAATGGTTTGTTTGGGTAATATTTGCAGATCGCCGTTGGCAGAAGGCATTTTAAAATCTAAATTAAAATCTGAAGTGTTTTTTGTAGATTCTGCCGGAACCGGTGCTTGGCACGCTGGCGAATTACCTGATAAAAGATCTATTGCCGTTGCAAAAAAGTACGGTATCGATTTAACAACCCAACGTGCAAGACAGTTTTGTTTAGAGGATTTTTCTGCTTTTGACTATATTTATGTTATGGACAAAAGCAATTACGAAAATGTTTGCAGACTGGCACCAAACGATGAAGCAAAGAAAAAAGTACAGCTAATTTTAAACGAGTATCATCCTGATAAAAACATGGAAGTTCCCGATCCTTATTACGGTGGCGACAATGGTTTTGACGATGTTTACAATATGTTAAACGAAGCTTGCGAAAAGATAAAGATAAAATTAGAAAACGCTTAAAGGCGTTTTTTTTATATTTCTATGACAATTCATGGTTATTTAGTATGAAAAAATATTTTTCTTTTACAATAGATTTTAAATTATTATTTTCCCTAATAATAACCTTTGTTTTATTCACAATTATAGGAACAGTTTCACACGAAACTGGTCATTACTTAGTAGCAAAAATTGTAGGCTTGGACGCCATTGTCCATTATGGTTCAACAAGCATAATTATTCCTGATGATTTTGATGGTATCATTACTAAATCAGAGCTTTTTTTAGTCACTTTAGGTGGTCCTTTACAAACTATTTTTACAGGAACGATTGGATTATTACTTTTACTTTACAATCGAAAAAAAATTATATCCTTAAAAAAACTGAAAATTATTCACTGGTTTTATCTTTTTCTTTCTTTATTTTGGTTACGACAAACATTTAACTTTATTACTTTAATAACAAAGTACTTCATAAAAGGACGTTACTCAAAACAAATGGACGAGATAAAACTTGCTCGTAATTTAGATATACATGATTTTAGCATTTTAATACCAACTGCATTCATCGGATTATTAGTAGCGTTTTATATTATTTTTAAATACATTCCATACAACCAAAGATTTACATTTATTGTTTCAGGACTAATCGGAGGAATTTTAGGTTTTTATTTCTGGTTGATTTTATTTGGAAAATTTATACTTCCTTAATTATTTTTTATGACAACATTAGGCACCTTATATTTAATTCCGGTAATGTTAGGAGATGAAACTCCTGCTCCAGATGTTTTACCCGCAAGTGTAATGCGCACGGTTTCGCTGATTAACGATTATGTTGTAGAAAACAGCAAAGTTGCCCGCAAGTTTATTAAAGCAATTGATCCAACTAAAGTTCAGGCTACTTTAAATTTATTCGAACTAAACAAACATACCGATGCTAAAGAATTAAAAACATTTATTCAACCTTTGTTAGAAGGTAAAAACATGGGATTAATGAGTGATGCCGGTTGCCCAGGAGTTGCAGATCCTGGTGCAGTGATTGTTGCAATGGCGCATGAAAAAGGTATTAAAGTTGTTCCGCTTACTGGTCCGTCGTCAATATTACTTTCGTTGATGGGATCAGGTATGAACGGACAATCGTTTACTTTTAACGGATATCTTCCTATAGATAAATCAGAAAAAAATACGATGTTGAAAGATTTGGAAAAATGGTCTTTTGAACGCAACCAGTCTCAAATTTTTATCGAAACACCTTACAGAAACAATCAACTGATAGAAGAAATGGTTCAGGTTTTAAATCCAAACACGTTGTTGTGCGTAGCCTGCGATTTAACATTACCAAC
>JAVXSC010000260.1:0-2412 GCA_036643355.1 Myroides sp. | reverse complement strand
GGGTGTAGCGTAGCCCGGTTATCGCGCCTGCTTTGGGAGCAGGAGGCCGCAGGTTCGAATCCTGCCACCCCGACAAAGCCTTCTTAAACAAGAAGGCTTTTTTTATTTTATGTCTTCTCAAAAATATAAATCTTATCATTTCAAAAAGAACAAAACAAAAATACCAGTCTTGAAGAAGGCTGGTATTTTCTTTAAAAAGATTTCTCTTTTTAATAATCACACGAATTTTTCTAAAAAGAAAAACTCATACACTTAACTAAAAACATTCAAAAAACTACTATCTATTATTAATATCTAATAAAGATCAATTTAAATCTGCTAGCGTTAAAGATGCTAAAAAGCATCTTTTAATAACTAACACTTTTCTTTTTCATAATTAATTTAATAATAATAAAACAAACCCTGTACCAATCTAAAAAAGCTTGATTAATCAGGCCTATAAACAAGTTTATTTCTGCTTATTGTAGAAATAGGCGCAACTTATTGTAGATATTTTTCACAAAAACACAATTAAAAGTAATTTCAGTTAGTGGTTAAAGTATTTTGCAATAATTAAGTACATTTGTAAAAACAATAATAGAATGCTTATAATTGGTATAGCTGGCGGAACGGGAAGCGGCAAAACAACTGTTGTTCACCAGATTATGAATGAATTACCGGAAACCGAAGTGGGTATTATCTCACAGGATTCTTATTACAAAGCGAACGATCATTTAAATATGGATGAACGTGCACTGATTAATTTTGATCATCCCAGAGCGATTGATTTTGATTTGCTTTGTTCAGATTTAAAAGAATTAAAGGCGGGTAACAGCATTAACCAGCCGGTTTATTCGTTTGTGCACCACAACAGAACCGATGATTATATTTTAACGCATCCGCGAAAAGTAATGATTGTTGAAGGAATTTTGATATTATCAAATCCGGAATTACGCAATTTGTTCGATATTAAAATTTTTGTTCATGCCGATTCAGACGAACGATTAATCAGACGATTAAAACGTGATATTGTAGAAAGAGGTCGCGATATGGACGAAGTTTTACAAAGGTATCAAACCACACTAAAACCAATGCACGAGCAGTTTATCGAACCATCAAAAGGGTACGCAGACATTATAATTCCTAACGATAAATACAACACCGTTGCTATTGACATTGTTCGAACGGTTATCAATAAAAAAATCAACGATTAAGAATGAAACAAAAAATCGCCGCCCTATTAATTAAATATCCGTTTTTAAAATGGGTCACCAACAGGTTTATTTTAGCAACCCTGTTTTTTGTTGTTTGGCTTTTGTTTTTTGATACCTATGCTTTTTACGACCACAGAACTATTGATAAGGAAATTAACAAGCTGGAAGAAAACCGAGATTATTATCAAACCGAAATTAACAGCGACGATAAAAACATTAGAAAACTGCACCGCAAGGAAGAAGTTGAAAGATACGCCCGAGAGAAATATTACATGAAGCGCGAAAATGAAGACATTTATATTATTGACAGCGACAAAGAATATCCAACAGAAGAAACTAACTAACAAATCAATACAGCAATATGTTATTTAACGATTTTGAAAAAGTAACATCAAAACAATGGAAAAATCAAATTCAGTACGAATTAAAAGGTGCCGATTATAACGATACATTGGTTTGGGAAAGTTTAGAAGGTATTAAGGTTAAACCTTTCTATCATAACGATGAAGATGCTGTAACCAACGGCGTTTCTACACAAGTAACCAATTTTTCTATTGTTCAGGAAATTTATGTTTTCGATACAGAAAAATCAATCGCAAAAGCAAACGAGGTTTTAAAACGCGGTGCAGAAAGCATTCGTTTTATCATTCCTTCAAAAGAAATAAACGTTGTAAACATTATCAATCAATTACAGCAGCAGCCAAAAGCGGTTTATTTGCAGTTATTGTTTTTAGATGCCGATGTTGTGGAACAGATAAATACCGAAGCTGCCAAATTACAGTTTGAAGTTTTTGTAATGATCGATCCGATTCATCAGTTAACTTTCGATGGAAATTTTTATAAAGACGGAACTTCAGATTTTGAAGCGTTGAATAAAATCAACCAACAGTCCAGCAACATCAACTGGTTAACCGTAAAAGCTACTACCTACCAAAACGCTGGTGCAAATATGGTTCAGCAGATTGCTTATACTTTGGCGCATACCAACGAATATTTAAACCGAATTGAAAACTTCGATAAAAATATTACGGTTGAAGTTGCAGTTGGCGGAAATTATTTCTTTGAAATTGCCAAACTGCGCGCTATGCGTTTGTCTTTAAACGCGTTGGCTGAAATTTATTCACCAAACATTACGTTTCATATTTTAGCGAAACCAACTCATCGAAACAAAACCATTTACGATTATAACGTAAACATGCTGCGTACAACTACCGAATGT
>JAVXSC010000259.1:0-2419 GCA_036643355.1 Myroides sp. | reverse complement strand
CATACGAAACATTAGTTATTGATGTTCCAGATGATTATTCTTCTAAAGCAATTGACTTAGTAACACAACGTAAAGGTGATTTATTGGTGATGGAAGCAAAAGAAGGTATGCAACATTTAGAGTTCGAGATTCCTTCTCGTGGTTTAATTGGTTTACGTTCTTTAATGTTAACTAGTACTGCAGGTGAAGCTGTAATGGCACACAATTTCTTAGCATACAAACCTTTCAAAGGTGCTATTGCTGGACGTTCTGCTGGAGTTATCATTTCTAAAGATCAAGGTACATCAACTCCTTATTCTATTGATAAATTACAAGATCGTGGTAAATTCTTTATTGCACCAGGAGAAGAAGTTTATGAAGGAATGGTTATTGGAGAACACTCTCGTAACAATGATTTAGTAGTAAACGTAACAAAAGAGAAAAAACAATCTAACGTTCGTTCTTCTGGAAATGATGAAAAAGCAAGAATCATCCCGCCAATCATTTTCTCTCTTGAAGAAGCTTTAGAATATATTCAAAAAGATGAGTATGTTGAAGTAACACCAAAATCTATCCGTATTCGTAAAATTCATTTAAGCGAAACAGACAGAAAACGTTATAAAAACGATTAATTAGATTTATATCATAAAAAAAGGAGCTTTTAAGCTCCTTTTTTGTTATTTAATACTTTCGAAATTTCGTTTTACAAAAGCAGTTAATTCTTCTCCTTTAAGTAAACCTTGTGCCAGTTTTGCTAAATCAAGTGCTTGTTTAACCAAATTGCTTTTTGTTTCTGCGTTACTTTCGTTTAATATTTTCGAAGCAATTTCAGAATTTGTATTTACAATTAAGTTGTACGAATCTGGAAAACTACCAAACATTGAATTACCGCCCATTGCCTGCATTTCTTTCATACGACGCATAAATTCTGGTTGCGTAATCATAAAAGGCTCCGCAGTGCTGTCTAAAGCTTCGGTTTGTATGTTGTAACTTTTATTTGCAATAGCAGTTTCAATAAATTCTTTCAACTGAGTTGTTTCAGTTTCGCTTAATTTCGATATAACTTCCTCATCTTTCTTAATTAAATTATCGATAGAATCCGCATCAACTCGAGAAAAAGTAACGTCTTGGTTATCCATTTCCAATTTTTGAATCAAGTGCGATACAATTGGCGAATCTAACAACAAAACTTCATAACCTTTTGCTTTTGCATTGGCAATGTAGCTGTGTTGCGGATCTTTGTTCGATGCGTATAAAAGAACCGTTTTACCGTCTTTATTTGTCTGGTTGATTTTCGCTTTTTCTTTTAACTCTTCCCAAGTATAAAAAGCATTGTCAACGGTTGGGTACAAAACAAAATCCTTCGATTTTTCGTAGAATTTATCTTCACTCAACATACCGTATTCCAAAACAATTTTAATATCGTTCCATTTTTGCTCAAAAGCAGCACGGTCTTCATTAAACAACGATTTCAGTTTATCGGCAACTTTTCTGGTGATGTAATTCGATATTTTCTTTACATTTCCATCTGCCTGTAAATAAGAACGAGACACGTTTAAAGGAATATCCGGCGAATCAATCACACCTTTCAGCATCGTTAAAAATTCAGGAACAATTCCTTCTACATTATCGGTTACAAAAACCTGATTTTGATATAATTGAATTTTATCTTTTTGAATACTTAAATCGCCCGATAATTTTGGGAAATAAAGAATTCCGGTTAAGTTAAACGGATGATCTACATTTAAATGGATGTGAAACAAAGGATCATCGAACTGCATTGGATACAATTCGCGGTAGAAGTTTTTGTAATCTTCGTCTGATAAATCACTTGGTTTCTTTGTCCACGCCGGGTTTGGATTATTTATGATTGAATCAACAACAACTTCATTTTCGCCTTCTTTCTCCGTTTTAGTTCCGAATTTAATAGCAACAGGCATGAATTTGTTGTACTTGTTAAGTAATTCCTGAATTTTATGATCTTCTAAAAATTCGGTAGAATCATCGGCAATATGAAGGATAATTTCAGTTCCGCGATCGGTTTTGTTTGATGGTTCCAAAGTAAATTCCGGAGATCCATCACACGTCCAATGCACAGCAGGCTCGTCTTTGTACGATTTTGTAATGATTTCAACCTTACTTGCAACCATAAATGCCGAGTAAAATCCTAAACCAAAATGACCGATAATTCCTGAATCTTTAGCAGAATCTTTGTATTTGTCTAAAAATTCTTCGGCACCCGAAAAAGCTACTTGGTTAATGTATTTTTCAACTTCTTCACCTGTCATTCCCAATCCTTGATCAATAATATGAAGCGTTTTGTTTTCTTTATCAATCTTCACTTCAATTTTAGGATCGCCGTATTCTACAGCAGCTTCACCAATTGATGTTAAATGTTTTAGCTTTAAAGTAGCATCGGTTGCATTACTTATTAGTTCAC
>JAVXSC010000258.1:0-2422 GCA_036643355.1 Myroides sp. | reverse complement strand
ACCGCTACAACCGGTAAGTTAGACAAGCAGTTGTTCGAAGAAAAAAGTAAAACGTATGTAGAGCCTAACACGCCTTTAAAGTTTTTAAACGATAAAGAATTTATCTATGTATCAGAAAAAGACGGTTACCGCCAAATGTATCGTTACAACACAAGTGGTAAGCAGTTAAACAGTTATGTGTATAAAGATGTGCTTTTTAAAGGCTTTGTAGATGTTTCTCCTAAAGAAATTTACTACATGGGTACGGCAAATAAGGGCATGGATAAATTGCTTTATAAGGTAGATTTAAAATCGGGAAAAACCATTCCTGTTACAAAAACATCTGCAACGTATTCGGTAGAAATGAATAAAGATAAAACGTGGTACTATTCGCAATACACCAATTTTACTACGCCTAACAGTGTTTCTTTAAATACGGTTAACGGAAAATCGACCATAGAACTGTTGAATGCACCAAACCCGTACGAAGGTAAAACGGTATTGCCTAAAGTGGAGATGGTTAGCATTAAAGCTGCCGACGGAAAAACGAATTTAAACGGAAGAATTCTATATCCTGCAAATTTTAACGAAAACGAGAAATATTCGGTAATGGTGTACGTTTACGGTGGTCCTCATGCGCAAATGGTTTCTAACCGATTTGGTGGTGGTGCCGGCGGATTTGATTATTACATGGCACAACAAGGTTTTGTGGTGTTTACGTTGGATAACAGAGGAAGTGAAAACCGCGGACGCGATTTTGAACACGTAATTCACAGAGAATTGGGTCAGAATGAAATGGCAGATCAAATGAAGGGTGTCGAATTTTTAAAATCGAAGAAGTTTGTAGATGCTGATAAAATCGGAGTTTACGGATGGTCTTTCGGTGGATTTATGACCACAAGTTTAATGCTGAATTATCCTGATACTTTTAAAGTGGGTGTTGCCGGCGGACCGGTTATCGATTGGAAATGGTACGAAGTAATGTACGGCGAAAGATATATGGATACTCCGGAAGAAAATCCTGAAGGCTACGAAAAAACATCAACCTTAAATAAAGTAAAGAATTTAAAGGGAAGATTGTTGATGATTCACGGCGCTCAAGATCCGGTTGTTGTACAACAGCACAGCATGGAATTTATTGAAAAATGTATTAAAGAAGGCAAACAGGTAGATTACTTTTTGTATCCAACCCACGAACATAATGTTTTAGGTAGAGATAGAGTACATTTAAATGCTAAAATTGCCGATTACTTTATTACACACTTAAAAAAATAACCTTAAAATGCATCAGCAATGATGCATTTTTTATTTCTGAAACAAATGGAATCGATCTATAATTTTAAAGCGAAAACATTACAAGGAAAAGAAATCGATTTTTCCGATTTTAAAAATAAAACGCTCTTAATTGTAAACACAGCCAGCAAATGTGGTTTCACTCCGCAATACGAAGGTTTGGAAAAATTGTATCAACAATATAAAGATCAGGATTTTGTGATTCTGGCATTTCCTTGCAATCAGTTTAATAATCAGGAGCCTGGAGATTCAGCATCAATAAAAAACAATTGTCTGATAAATTATGGTGTTTCATTTCCTGTATTTGAAAAGGTAATTGTGAATGGTAAAAACGCACATCCGTTGTTTAAATTCTTAAAAGAAAAGTTGCCAGGTTTTATTACAAATTCAATTAAATGGAACTTTACCAAATTTTTAATAGATGCAGACGGAAAGCCCATCAAGCGTTTTGCACCCTTTACTAAACCTGAAAATATTAACACTTATATCGTTAAAAATAACATTTTATAAAGAGGAAGTAACCAATAAAAAGGTCTATATTTGCTAACCTTAAAACACGGAAAACACAACATAAATAACCAAAAAAATTATCTAAAAAGCACATTAAATTTAATTTAAGATAATTGTTATGTTAGTTTTATATCCAGGTGAAAATTTTGTTGAGTTAAACCTCGGGGTTAAAAAAAGATTGCGTTATGCAGTTTCAAACTTCGGACGTTTAATAAGTTATAAAGACCATTTTACCGATGGTACTTTGCTTAAACCAAATGTTACCAACAATTTACGAATTTTTAGGCATAAAGTTGCTAAAGAATGCGGTACAGGTTATTCTCACAAACATGTAATGCTTTCACGTGCGGTTGCAGAAGCTTTTGTTAATAAGCCTTGCGACGAGCATAACTTTGTAATTCATTTAGATTTTGATAATTTAAACGATCATTATACCAATTTAAAATGGGTTACCGAACCGGAAAAGTACGCACATCAGCGTATTAACCCGAATGTAAAAGAAGGACATATTAAACGTATTGAGAAAAAGCGTTTGGCACAAAAAGGAATGAAGTTAGATTCTACGCAGGTTATGCGTATTAAACGAATGATTTTTGATCCGCAACGTAAAACCAGAATGCGTATTATAGCCAAACAGTTT
>JAVXSC010000257.1:0-2425 GCA_036643355.1 Myroides sp. | reverse complement strand
AGAAGGTTTTTCGGGTCAGGTTGTTTATGAAAACATCGAAAAAATCATGGCAATTGATGGCGTTACGCCGCACATTTACGGAAAGCGAGAAACACGTCCGTTCCGTAAAATGGGACACGTTACCATTGTGAACGAAAACATGACTGAAGCACGTAAAGTTGCCCAACAGGTTAAAGAAACCATTAGAGTGATTTCGAAGTAGTATCAAGAAAATTGTATTAAGTATTAAGACCTAAATATTGATAATTACAAGCTAAAGATTAAAAGCTGAAAGCTAAAAAACCATATAAAATGAAAGTAGCAGTAGTAATGGGCAGCATTTCGGATATGCCGGTAATGCAAGATGCCATAGATATATTAAAAGAATTTGGCGTAGAAACACATGTTGATATTGTATCAGCACACAGAACTCCGGAAAAATTAGTCGATTTTTCTAACAACGCACACAAAAACGGCATCAATGTAATTATTGCTGGTGCAGGTGGTGCCGCACATTTACCGGGAATGGTCGCAAGTATGAGTCCGCTGCCGGTGATTGGTGTTCCGGTAAAATCGAGCAATTCTATTGACGGATGGGATTCTGTTCTGTCAATTCTGCAAATGCCGGGCGGTGTTCCTGTAGCAACGGTTGCTTTAAATGGAGCTAAAAATGCAGGTTTATTGGCAGTTCAAATTTTAGCAAGTCAAAATGCTGATTTATTACAAAAAATGATCGATTACAAATTAGGTTTAAAAGAAGCTGTTTTAAAAGCAGCCGAAGGTTTAAAATAACAAAAAGAGCGACTGAAAAGTTGCTCTTTTTGTTTACCAAGTTGTATAAAAATCATAATCACCTAAAATAATAATTTGTTACCTTGTATAAAATGTATTTGTTATGAAAAAATGGTTTTTATGTATTAATTTAATCATTCTGTTAACGGCATGTGCTGCTACACACAATATACCAAAATCCGAAAATCCTAACGTAAAAGAACAGCCAAATATTATTTATAGTTTTGTTGATCAGAACGGAAATTTCTATCCCAACAAATGGCGGGTTACTTACGGAAATCCGCCACAAAATGCTAAAAGAAATGAATACTCTTTAATGAAGATTGCTACCAAAAAAGGTATTGAAAATCAACTTACACAAACCGAGACTTCCTTTTTAAAGACTATTTCAGAGAGTGTTAAAAATAAAAAGCGCGTCATTATTTTTGTACACGGTTTCAACTCAAACGCCAGAAGAAGCACGCAAAACTATGAATCAGCCCGAAAAATCATGAATATTAATAGTGGAACCGATGAAATTATTCAGTTTTATTGGGATGGCTTATCGTCGGAATCTATATTTGGGGGTGCAAAAATATGGTTTAACGCTACCAACTTTAGTCAAATGGCAGGCGAATTTGGCTTACGCAGAATTTTAAATACTATTACAAACAAAGACATTTACATTATATCGCATAGTAGAGGTGCGTCTGTAGTTTTAAGTGCTCTTAGTAGCCCTAAATTTTCTGAAAGTACTAAAACTGAAACATTAGAAAACCATAATATAGATGTAGACAATTCAAAAAGTCTTAAAGAAAACAACAACAGTATTACCTGTATTATGCTAGCACCTGCAGTTGGCAGTGCCGATTTTAAATTAAAAGCGTCTATTAATGAAGAACCTGAATTTTGTACTTTTTCGCCACAAATAAAAAAAATTCATATAACGATTAACAATACCGATAATTTACTGAAAAAATACATTGGCGTATTGTCAAAAACTTTAAAACCAACCGATTTAGGTTATAAAGAAGATACTTTCAACGAGTTATGCAACCATTTTACCATATTCGAAAAAACCAGTTTTACAGGTCAAAAGTCACATGATTTTGATCATTATCTTAAAAACCCAAAGTTTAAAGATATTTTACAACTATATGGTTTGCTTAAATAAGCTGGTTTTTAACTTTTTTCTAAAACAGTTACATTTTAAAATCTGTACTTTTATGGTTCAATTTAAAACGAATTATGGAAAATATATTATTGTCGGCTTTTGATACGGCTCCGTTTTCACAGATAAAAACCACCGATTACGAACCGGCATTCAATGAAGCAATTAAGCAGGCAAAAGCAGAAATTCAACAGATTATTACCAATACCGATGCTCCTACTTTTGAAAACACGATTGAAGCTATGTCGTTTTCGGGTATGCAGTTAGATCGAATTTCGAACATCTTCTTTAATTTGAATTCGGCAGAAACCAACGAAGAATTACAGAAGATCGCTCAAATTGTAGCTCCAAAACTATCGGCTTTTGGAAACGATATTTCGCTAAATCCTGAATTGTTCAAACGCGTAAAACAAGTTTTCGATACAGTTGACAAATCATCTTTAACTACCGAACAAATTACCTTGTTAGACAAAACTTATAAAGGATTTGTGCGTAACGGTGCCT
>JAVXSC010000256.1:0-2442 GCA_036643355.1 Myroides sp. | reverse complement strand
GGCAGTACAGCAGACACTTCTTCAAAAAATGGAATCAAATTTATGGGGTTTCCTTCTTCAATAACTTGCAAATCAGCTTCGTTTTTTACAATTGTTACTTTCAATCCGTTAAAGTTTTCTTTTTTAGAATTGTGAAATTTGCTTTGAAACTGAATTGTAAATGGTTGTTTTTTTAAATTAATCCGATCATTTTCCTTCAAAATGGTTTTGCTTATTTCATTTTGCACAATGGTAATTTCGTTTACAAAATTCTGTGCAGAAATTAAATTCGAAACAAAAAGTATAATGATAATGTAAAAATTCCTCATTAAATTAAATCTGATTTTTATTGGTAACATATTAATCTAAATTAAGAATATAATTGAAAGAAGTGACGAAATTTGTATAAGATAAATGTTATTTATGAACAATTTTAAAAATTATACCGATCAGTTCAAAGTGCGCGAAAAATTGCAACCTGTTTTTTTTATAGGTCACGGATCGCCAATGAACGGAATCGAACAAAATATATTCTCTAAAAAATGGCAGGAAATTGGTAAAACAATTGATTTACCTTGCGCAGTTTTGGTGGTTTCTGCACATTGGCTAACAACAGGAACTTTGGTAACTGCAATGAGCGAACCTAAAACAATTCATGATTTTGGAGGATTTCCAAAAGAATTGTTCAATGTGCAATATCCCGCACCCGGAAGTCCGTTTTTGGCAGAAGAAACTGCGAAGTTAATCACATCAACCAGTGTTGGTTTGGATCACGATTGGGGCTTGGATCATGGAACTTGGTCAATTGTACGCCACATGTTTCCCGATGCCAACGTGCCCGTTCTTCAGTTGAGTATCGATTATAACAAACCGGCAACTTATCATTATAATTTGGCAAAAGAACTTTATGATCTGCGTAAGCGAGGCGTGTTGGTAATTGGCAGCGGAAATATGATACACAATTTACGGATGATTGATTGGAATAATATGGCAGAGCCTGGTTTTGGTTTTGATTGGGCGAAAAGTTTGAATGAAACTTTTAAAAAGAGAATCCTTTCAAAAGACCATAAAGATTTAATTGAATACGATCGATTGGGTGAAGCTGCAAGGCTTGCAATTCCTACGCCGGATCATTATTATCCTATGCTGTACGCGTTGGCTTTAATGAACAATAAAGACGATGTTTCTATTTTTAATGATGAATATGTTGGCGGATCGTTGTCAATGACATCATTTCGTTTAGGATAAATAATGTTATATTTGCTTTAAAAATTGTCAATGAAAACCATTTTTAAAGTCGTATTTTTATTTTTAAGCATCAATATATTTGCTCAGCCAAAAGCTGTTTTAAACAAAACAACTTATAATTTCTGGCTAAACGAACCAAGTAAACCTACCGATAAAATGCCGTTGATAGTATTTTTACACGGTAAAAGTTTATCGGGCACAAATATAGATCGCGTTAAACGGTACGGTGCTTTAAAAGGAGTTGAGAAAGGGCTGGATATTCCTGCTTATCTGGTTGCGCCACAATTACCATCGGGACCTTGGAATGCCGATAAAGTCGATGAAATTGTAAGCTATATGATTAAAACGTATGATATTGATGAAGACAGAATTTATGTAACAGGAATGAGTTTGGGGTCGTACGGAACAATGAAATATGTAGGCGAATATCCGAATAGGGTAGCCGCTGCTATATCAATTTGTGGTGGGGGCGATGTGGGAGATGCCTGTAATCTGGCTCAAGTTCCTATTAAAGTAATTCATGGCGATAAAGATTTTATTGTACCGTTGTCTGAATCGCAGAAGATTGTAAATGCTGTAAAGAAATGCAATAAGCAGGCACCAATTGAATTACAGGTTGTAAAAGGAGGTAATCATGGCAGTGTGGAAGATTTATACCGCCACATGGAATTATACGACTGGTTACTGAAACATACAAAAAGTAAAAACGATAATACGTTATAGTAAAAAAGTGAACTCAAATGAGTTCACTTTTTATTTTGATCTATTCTTTTTCTTCCAACTTTTTACATAATCAAATACGTAATCGTATGAAAACTCTCCTAAATACGCATTATATTCTCCATTTGGAAAGATGATAACAAAACTTGCATATTGATAATGGTATTCACTAAAAAATCTTTTTTCTATTTCATTGTTTGGATCTTTTTTCCACGGCATGTATTCATGATTACTATAAACATTTTTCGACTCCTTTTTGTACAAAAACAGTGTTTGCCCATTTATCGCTTTTTGGAATTTGTTTTCAAAAATATCGGTATCGTTTCTGAAAATTTTAGAACCATCTGGATTTGGATTTTTAGAAATATTTGTAGCGTCAGGTCCGGGATAATAATAAATGAATAATGGTTTTTTAAAATCTAAATTCGTTGATAAAGAATTATTCAAAGAATTGATAAGCTCTTTATAATCATAAATTTTTCCAGATTTTTCTCG
>JAVXSC010000255.1:0-2452 GCA_036643355.1 Myroides sp. | reverse complement strand
TGCAGTAAACGTAAGTGCACGTCCGGCAAGTCCGACGGGTCAGGCGACACAACTGTTTAATTTTTCAGCAAAAGTATCTGATTTAGTAATGAACGAACCAAATGTAAAATGGTTCTTAAGTGCAAACGATGCTGCTAAACTGATCAATGAACTTTCTGCAACTACACCGTTAACAGATGCAACAACGTATTACGGAGTTATTGTAACACCAAACAACTGTGGAAGTTTAGTTCCAACGGCGGTAACGGTAACGATAAACTTAAGCAATGCAGAGTTAGATCTTACCCAATTGAAATACTATCCAAACCCGGTTGATTCTGAATTGAACATCAGCTATATTGAAGAAATCAAGAAAGTTGAAGTATTCACCATAACAGGTCAGCGAGTATTTGGTAACGATTATCAAGGCAACGAAGTAAAAGTTGATTTAAGCAGATTAAGTGCAGGAACTTATCTGGTTAAAATAGAAACAGCGAAGGCTTCACAGTTTGTGAAAATTGTTAAGAAATAGATTGATCTAAATAATAAAAAAAGCCGTTCGTAATGAACGGCTTTTTTTATTATTATTATCAGGTATATAACAGAATAAAAGGAATAATTTGTGACTTATGCCAAACCGTACAATGTTATATTATTACTGTATAGTGCAGGTATTTTCATAAATACAAAAAGAATCAATTAATTGATTCTCTTTTATTCTACTAACCCTACAACTGCTGTTGAAATTTCCACGCTGTCTGCATAGACGTTTCTAACGAAGTTTTTGGTTCCCACCCCAATTCTTTTTTTGCAAAGGAATAATCTGCATACGCTTGTACGGTGTCGCCTGTCCTGCGCGGTTTTATTTCGTAATTAATCTTTATATCATTGGCTTTTTCAAAAGCATTTACAATTTCCAACACGGTAGATCCTGTACCGGATCCTAAATTGAAAAATTCTAAATTCGACTTATTTTTTCCATCCAACAAACGTTGCATCGCTTTTACATGTGCATCTGCCAAATCGTTTACATCGATATAATCGCGTACTGCGGTACCATCGCGAGTTTCATAATCATTACCAAAAACACCCAGACTTTCCCTAATTCCAATGGCTGTTTGTACGATATACGGCATCAAATTATGTGGAATAGGTTGTAAATCTCCTAGTAATCCTTGAGATTCAGAACCTACCGGATTAAAATATCTTAATAAAACAGCATTTTTATTCGTACTATTTATAAAATCTTCAATGATTTCTTCCCCAACCTTTTTTGTATTTCCATACGGAGATTCCGGACGTTTTAACGGAGTTGTTTCTTTTATGGGCATTTTGTCTGCCTGACCATAAACACTACATGAAGAAGAAAAAATGAAGTTGTTCAAATGATTTTCTTCCATTGCTTCCAACACATTCATCAATCCTAATAAATTATTCCGGTAATACATCAATGGTTTTAATACCGACTCACCCACCGCTTTATATGCAGCGAAGTGAATAATACCATCGATTGAATGTGATTGAAAGAAAACACTTACTGCATTGTAATCTTTCAAGTCGATATTGTAGTATACAGGCTGAATACCTGTTATTGCGGTTATTTTTTCCCATACTTCCAATTGTGAATTCGAAAGATCATCTATTATATATACGTTAAATCCGGCCTGTTGCAGGGCTACCGCTGTATGCGAGCCAATGTAACCCAAGCCGCCTGTTACCAGTATGTTTTTCATGCTTTTTGCTGATTTTTACTTACGTGTACTATTTTTCTAATGAGCTATCTCAACAATTACTATACGACAGAAAATTGCAGGTATTATTTAGCTAATTTTATTACTTCTTTTTCGGTTACCGTTTTACGAAGACCAGAACTTGAAAAACGATGATCACGTTTGTTATAGTATAATTCTATGCCTTTTTCTTCGCAATAAATTCTACCAGTGAAATTGTGGTCTTTATATTCTTCGCCTAAAATACGCACATCAATTTTAAATGAACGTAAAATATCTTCCAAATCCTGTTCTGTTGCATAAGGCACAATCTCATCTACATGCACACAGCCTTTTAGCTGTATGTAACGTTCAACGACGCTCTGTACTGGGCGGTTCTTTTCCGGACGATCTAAGGTAGGATCGGTTTGTAATCCGCAAATAAGGTAATCGCACTGGCGTTTTGCATCTTCCAGCATCTTTATATGTCCTGCGTGCAACAAATCAAATGCACTGAATGTTATTCCTATCTTCATAATTTTTGGTTTATGTATCTTGATCGTTTAAATTCTTATGATCTTTAAGATCGTGTGAAATTTAATGCTTTTTTTTGAATTGAAAAAGATTAGGAACATTAAATGATGATTTGATTATATGGATGTTGGGTGTCTGGTGTTGGGTGTTGGGTGTTTGATGTTTGATGTTTGATGTTTGATGTTTGATGTTTGATGTTTGATGTTTGATGTTTGATGTTTGATGTTTGA
>JAVXSC010000254.1:0-2452 GCA_036643355.1 Myroides sp. | reverse complement strand
CGCCATACGCTTTTGTCACTTTTTCGATCTCTAAAACAACCTTTCCTGGAGTTTGTGAAACAGGGAACGAAATATTCATAACCGAATTATCATCTTCATCAACTTCGATCCGCTCTACTTTATCCAACTTTTTGATAAGAGATTGCGCCATTGAAGCTTTGGTTGCTTTGTATCGGAATTTTTCAATCAGTTTTTCTGTTTCTTCAATCTTTTTAGCTTGATTTTTCTGGGCTGCCAACTGCATTTCGCGCATTTCTTCTCTTAAAACCAAATATTGCGTGTATGGTTTATTGAAATCGTAAATCTTTCCTAACGATATTTCAACTGTTCTGTTTGTTACATTATCCAAAAACATTTTATCGTGAGAAACCAAAACCACAGCTCCCGAAAATGATTTTAGAAAATTTTCCAACCAAATAATCGATTCTATATCCAAGTGATTCGTAGGCTCATCTAACAACAAAATATCGTTATTTTGAAGCAATAGTTTAGCCAATTCAATACGCATACGCCAACCACCGGAAAATGTATCTGTCAATTTGTTGAAATCATCGCGTTTAAAACCTAAACCTAAAAGTACTTTTTCGGTATTTCCCTGATATTGATAACCGCCTAAAATATCAAATCTGTGCGTTAAATCGCTTACTTTATCAATTAATTCGTGATACGATTCTGATTCATAATCTGTACGTTCAACCAATTCTTCATTCGATTTCTGAAGCTGATCTTCCACATACAAAATCTCATCGAAAGCCTGATAAGCTTCTTCTAAAATGGTTCTTCCCTTTACAAAATCGATATCCTGTTTTAGAAAACCGATTTTTATTTCTTTGTCAAAGGCAATGACTCCCGAATCCGGCTCGACTTCACCCGACAAAATTTTAAGCAGCGTTGATTTACCTGCACCGTTTTTACCGATTAAACCAATTCTATCGCCGGCTCCTAACCGAAAAGTGACGTTTTCAAACAAAAAATCTCCGCTAAACGATACGGATAAATCGTGTATATTAAGCATACTGCTATTTAATTAATTGTAGTTTTTTATAATATCTGGCAACATTGATATTCGGATCCAAAGGTACGTTATTTTCGATGTTTTGTATGAGTTTATCTGCAAGATATGGACCTAATAGTACACCGCGCGTACCCAAACCATTCAGAATATATACGTTTTTATGCTGATAATTTGCCCCAACCAATGGTCTGCGATCTTTAACTGTTGGTCGAACTCCCGCTACATGTTCAATGATTTCATATTCGCAGTCGATTAGTTTTTCAAGTCCTTCGATCAATTCATTTTTGGCTTCATCTGTAACGTCATCACTTTTATCCTGCCAATTGTAAGTTGCGCCAACCTTGTAAATATCATTACCAACAGGAATAATAAACACACTTGATTTAACGATACTCTTTAATTTAAGATTCGGGATTTTCACGTACAATAGTTCACCTTTTGTCCCATCCAATGGCAGATAATCAAAAAATGGATTATTTAACATGGAGAAACCTTCTGCGAAAACAATTTGCTTTGCTTGAATGTCTTTATAAGTTACAGAATCATTCTCGATGATTAATTCATCATAAATAAAAGATTCATTCAACAGTAAACTGTTTTTTTGAAGATATTCTTGAAATACTTGAACGAATAAATTCACATTTAAAAAACCGGTATTATAAACCTCTCCGAAATGATATTCGCTATTTATGTGTTGCAACTTATCTTTTAAAATATTTTCATTCAGATAAGGTGCTGTAACAGGATTATCGCAAGCAAGAAACCAATTATTTTGCTCTTCAACAGTTGCGAATTTTCTGTAAATAGGCAGTTTATGATAAAATGAAGTATTCAACATCTTTTCAACTTCAGGATAAAACAAATCTGCCAACTTTAATTGTGCTTCAGCTTCCCAAATCGATGTAAAACGTTTCAATACGACCGGATTAAACATTCCTCCAGCAACTTTTGATGATGTTCTTTGAGCGTTATCAATCAAAACAAATGACTTTTTGTGTTTGATACAAAACTGCGCCATACACAAACCAGCCAAACCGGCACCTATAATTATATAATCTACTTTCATATGCAGATATTTATTTTTTTTATCGGACATATGGAATCGCTATATTTTAATTAGTTATTGTTTAAAACAAAAAAACTATTAATAGCGATTTCATGGTAAAAAAAAACTCTTATCTAATGATAAGAGTTTTATATATTAAATTACAAATTTAGTAATTCCATAAATCATCTTCCAAATCGCGGATAGATTCTTTAACACGTTCTGCTTCTAATAACTGCATCATAGCATTACCTTGAACATAGTCGCTAATGTTTCTGTCACCATAAACATTATCTGTTTTGTAGATTGTAGCCGAGAATTTACGAGCATTAAACATGTAATCAAAATTCATCTTCATTGCTGGATTTTTCTCATTGAATGCGTATGAATTA
>JAVXSC010000253.1:0-2482 GCA_036643355.1 Myroides sp. | reverse complement strand
AATGAAATGGTCGAAAAAGCAATTGAATTACATAAAAAGGCAAATGAATATTGTTTTATTGCAAACTCTGTAAATTTCCCTATTAAACATCTACCTATAGTCAGTATAAAAGACATTTAATGTAAAGTACTTTAGAACAATATAAATTTATATTAAAGATTAATATTAAACAAAAAAGCGATGACTATAAATCATCGCTTTTTGTTTGTATCTAGAAAAGAAATTATCCTAAAACTTCTTTTACTTTTTTACCGATTTCTGCCGGAGAATCAACAACGTGGATACCACATTCTGCCATGATACGTTTTTTTGCTTCTGCTGTATCATCAGCACCACCAACGATTGCACCTGCGTGACCCATTGTACGACCTTTAGGAGCTGTTTCACCTGCGATGAATCCGATAACCGGTTTTTTGTTTCCGTTTTCTTTAATCCAACGTGCAGCGTCTGCTTCTAATTGTCCACCAATTTCACCAATCATAATGATTGCTTCTGTTTCCGGATCGTTCATTAATAATTCAACCGCTTCTTTAGTTGTAGTTCCAATAATTGGATCTCCACCAATACCAATAGCTGTTGTAATACCTAAACCTTGTTTTACAACTTGGTCTGCAGCTTCGTACGTTAAAGTTCCTGATTTAGAAACGATACCTACTGTTCCTTTTTTGAATACGAAACCTGGCATAATACCAACTTTAGCTTCACCCGGAGTAATTACACCCGGACAGTTAGGACCAACCAAACGACAATTTCCTTTGTTTTTTACATAGTTGTATGCAGTAACCATTTCTGCCACAGGAATACCTTCTGTAATACAGATAATTACTTTAATACCAGCTTCTGCAGCTTCCATAATCGCATCTGCAGCGAATGCCGGCGGTACGAAAATAATAGATGTATCTGCACCTGCTTTTTCAACAGCATCTTTTACTGTATTAAACACAGGACGATCTAAATGCATAGTTCCGCCTTTACCAGGAGTAACACCACCTACAACGTTTGTACCGTATTCAATCATTTGAGAGGCGTGGAACGTTCCTTCGCTTCCTGTAAATCCTTGAACTATTATCTTAGAATCTTTGTTTACTAATACACTCATGATTTTTTATAATTATCGTTTTTTGAATTATTTTACAAAAATAAGGGTTAATGAATAATATTAAAATTTTTTACTTTAAATTTTTATTAATTTGATAGTTGGCTCATTTGAACACCTTTAAAAAGCTTGCTGTCTTTAACTTCCCAAACGGTGAAAAAGGTAGCAAGAATCAGTTCTTCTTCAGTATTTTCAAATGTTCTAACGTAGTAAGTGTAACGAATCATTACTTTATCGCCGTCGCTCAGTATATCGTGAATTTGTGCGCGAAGATCGAAATAAGAATGTTTTAAGTCTTTAGAAAGTGCCAAAAGATCGGTATGTTCCAAAAACAAATGTCCTTTAGAACTGTACCATTCCAACTGAATATCTTCATGAAAAACCTCTAAACAATAGGTTTTATTTAAGATACCTGCCGATTCGTAAAAATTTCTGACTATTTCTAATGCACTTTCCATTGTTACCTACTTTACTAAATTTTTAACTTTTGCAACGTGCTTGTAATATTCGCGAGCTTCTTCTGCAGGTGTACCAAAATACACCTTATTGCCTTTTAAGCTTTTTGAAACACCTGATTTTGCAGATACCACCGCACCTGCTTCAATAGTAATTCCGCTGGTAGTACCAACTTGTCCCCATAAAGTTACGTTATCTTCTATAACTACGCAACCTGCAATACCACATTGTGCTGCAATTAAACACATTTCGCCAATTACAGTATCGTGTCCAATGTGCACTTGGTTATCAATTTTTGCTCCTTTTTTAATGCGGGTTTCGCCTGTTACACCACGATCAATCGTACATAAAGCACCTAAAGTTACATCATCTTCTATAACAACGGAACCACAAGATATCAACGGATCAAAAAAACCGGTTCTTTTCTTAAAATAAAAAGCATCGGCACCTAAAACAGTTCCTGCGTGAATAACTACATTATCGCCAATAACTGTATGATCGTTCAAAACAACATTTGCATGAATGATACAGTTTTTACCGATTTTAACATGATTACCAACAAAAGCATTCGGTTGAATGATGGTTCCCTCTCCTATTTGAGCTGTTTCTGCTATTGCATTTGATGAAGCCTGAAACGGACGAAAATAAACCGACAATTTATTGAAATCGCGAAAAGGATCATCTGAAATCAACAAAGCTTTACCTTCTGGGCATTCAACATCTTTATTAATTAAAATGATGGTTGCGTTTGAATTTAATGCTTTGTCGTAATATTTCGGGTGATCTACAAAAACGATTTCACCAGCTTGCACTACATGAATTTCGTTCATTCCTAAAACAGGAAAATCGGGAGCCCCTACAAAGGAACACCCAATTATTTCTGCTATATTTTCTAAATGATAAGTTTTAGGAAATCTCATTTATTAATTA
>JAVXSC010000252.1:0-2490 GCA_036643355.1 Myroides sp. | reverse complement strand
TTTTGCTTGGGTAGATTCTCTGTATTTATCTCCATTTTGCTCGTACACTATATTTCGACTAATTCCATTAAAACCTATAAATCCACCTGCGCCAATAAAGAAAGACTGACGTGATTTTATAATTTTATTTCCAAACTCATCAACCTTATGCTTTGAAAAATCATACTCCATATAATTCGAAAGCTTAAATTCGGTCATATACATTGTAGATTTTTTTACAGGAAAGCCAATATCAACTAAAACAGTTTCGTTATTTACATTTTCAAACGATTTATTATCGTTAAATTTAAATGTTTGTCCAATTACTTCAATTGTTGATTTCCAGAAAAAAGGCGAGGTTTCTTTTCCAACACGGGTTTTTGCCCCAAAACTTACTCCAAATGAAGAAATAGCGCTTTTGGTATTGTAAATATCTTGTTTTGTTTTACCGTTAACAACCATAATACTTTGCCCAATATTATAATCAACTACGAACAATGTTTTATTCTCTACCAACTGCTTTTGATAAGCACTCATATCGGTACTAAAGTTGATATTATCTTCAATCTTATTATTAATCAGCACTTTAATTTTATCTTCCTGAATTTTAGTTTCGTCTTCAATTTGTTTGGCATAAAACTCGGCTTTTTCGTTGCGTAACTTATCGGCTTCGGCCTTTGTTAATTGATTGTTTTCTACTTTTTGATCGATCTCGTTCAAATCCTGTTTCAGCTTATCTTTATTGGTTTTAATGATTAAATCGATATCATACGAAATATCATTTACCTTTTTTGTAAACTGGTTTGCGGATTGTACCGGACGTTTGTCACTAAAAAATTCTTGTGCATTGACACTTAAAATGCTCAATAAAAATGCGGTGGTTAAAATTAGTTTTTTCATATTGTGTTATTTAGAATGTACTACAACTGTGTTTATTTCTTTTACTTTTTTCCAGAAATTTTGTCCGTTCGAAATCATATTGTCTGTTTGGCGTTCCATTTCGGCGCTTCGCAACAACTTGTTCGGGTTAACATAAATCTGGGTTTTGGTATTTTGAACCGATGCAATTTCAGTAGGAATTATTTTCTCTAACGGAAAAACATCTTCTTTAACTTTATTTTGCTGAACAACGTACACTTCCCTATTTACTTTTTCGGAAATTTTTTCAGGAATCTTTTTAATTGTTGTTGATTGCTTTCTACTATTTTCTGTTTTCTGTGGAACAACCTCTACTTTTACAACTTGATTATTGTTTTGCAGCTGCTGAATTTTATTTACCACACTATCTTTTGTTACGTACGAATCATGTGACGCAGGATTGATCAATTCCGCATCTTGCTTTTGCAACAATGTAAACAGCCCAAATAAAACAACAACCGAAGCTGCGACTGCCCAATAAATTCTATTTGATTTTTTTGGTTTAGCCTGCGGTTCGTTTAAAAGATTTTCCATTCGCTGCCACGCATCTGCCGACGGTTTTATTTCACGGCGTTGGAAAAAATCTTTTATATCTTTTTCAAAATCCTCCATCATCTATCGTATTAATTCAATTTGTTGTTTCAGTAATTTTTTAGCGTAAGCCAGTTGCGATTTTGATGTTCCGACAGAAATATTCAGCATTTCGGCAATTTCCTGATGTTTGTATCCTTCAATCACACTCAACACAAAAATGTATCGGCAGCCTTTCGGCAAATCGTCAATCAGTTTTTGGTAATCGTTCGATATTTCATAAGAATCTGAAACCACACTTAATACCGACTGACCGGCATCTTCTATAAAATCGAGTTCTTTTTTTGACCGAAGAAACGAAAGGCTTTCGCGAATCATAATCTTGCGGATCCAACCTTCGAAACTACCGTCGTTCCGGTACTGATTAATGTTTTGAAACACTTTCATAAAGGCGCACAGCATTACATCTTCTGCATTGTGAAGATCTTTTATATACTGCCTGCAGGTACTTAACATGGTTGGCGAAAACTGATCGAACAGTTGTTTTTGTGCCGCGCGGTTGTTGTTTTGTACCTGATTTATTAATTCAGACTCGGTAAAACTTGTTTTTAGATTCAATTGTTTTGACTCTTTACATACATAGACGCAAAAGAAACGGAAAAGGTTGTAAGATGATTGTTTTTTTTAAATATTTTTTTAGAATGACTAACTCATCCAAAGATTTATTCTAGAAATGACTACCCAATTTGCAGATTCTTTCTTTTCTAAAACTAATAATTGTCCTGAACCACACAAACCTCCACAGTGATAACCGTAATATACCGCTGCATAATTTCCTGAAAAACTTACTTCAGAAAATTCGGCTACCCAATTTGATTGGAATTTTTTATCAATTTGATTCCATCCCTTATTGAGATCTCGTTTTACGAAAGAAATAAACTTTCTTTTATTTATTGATGTAAGATTAAATACCGGATTAATGAAAGATTTGATTTTTATTTTTTGAGTCGAAGTTTTTAGCAAACCTAAAAGAGCATCTTGATAATTTTGATTGGTTTCATA
>JAVXSC010000251.1:0-2566 GCA_036643355.1 Myroides sp. | reverse complement strand
GTTGGTTCTTTAAAAATGGGTCAGTCTATAAAAGTACAGTCTCCGGTAGTTGCAGATAAAGAATTTACAGGTAAAGTTTCTTTTATTGCCCCAAAAGCCGATGCAAGTTTAAACTTCCCGGTTGAATTAGAAATTCAAAACAATTCTGCAAACGATTTAAAAGCAGGTATGTACGGTAACGCTTATTTTGGCAACAGCCAAATGGCAAACGTATTAACCATTCCGCGTACAGCGTTTGTTGGAAGTGTTAGCAGCAGCCAGGTTTTTGTTTATAAAAACGGTAAAGCTGTTTTAACTAAAGTTGTTGCAGGTAGAACTTTTGGCGATATGATCGAAGTAATTTCAGGAATCGAAAAAGGTGCACAAGTAATCACTTCGGGTCAAATAAATTTAGCTAACGGAACAGCCGTTGAAATCATTAAATAATTAAGGATACCGATCAATGAAAATATCTGAAATATCAATAAAAAGACCCAGTATCATCATCGTAGTATTTTTGATGCTGATACTTGGGGGTATTGCTTCGTACTTTAGTATGGGGTACGAATTAATCCCAAAATTCGACGTAAACGTAATTACGGTTCAAACAATATATCCGGGAGCAGCTCCTTCAGAAGTAGAAACTTCGGTTACCAAAGTAATTGAAGATGCCGTTTCTTCGCTGGAAAACGTTAAAAAGATCGAATCAAAATCAATGGAAAGTGTATCTGTCGTTATGATTACACTTAACACGGGTGCCGATGTGAACTTTTTGCTTACCGATGCCCAACGAAAGATTAATGCGGTAATAAACGATTTACCCGACGATGCCGAAACGCCGTCTTTAAGTAAATTCTCTTTAGATGACGTTGCCATTATGAACCTTTCGGTAACATCAAACCTTACAGAAAAAGAACTTTATAATTTGTTAGACCAAAAAATACAGCCGGTTTTTGCGCGTATTAACGGTGTAGCTAAAGTTGATTTGGTTGGTGGTGAAGAACGTGAAATTCAAGTAAGTGTAAAACCTGAAAAATTAGCAGGTTACGGACTAACAATCAGTCAAATTCAACAGATTTTGGCTTCATCAAACATGGATTTCCCAACCGGAAACATTAAAACACAAAGCAATCAAACAACAATTCGTTTATCTGGTAAGTTTGCTTCGTTAGATCAAATGCGTAACCTGCCAATTACAACACCAACAGGTACATCAATTCGTTTAAGCGATATCGCCGATGTACAAGACGGTATTAAAGAGGTAGAAAAAATTGCTCGTATCGATCAGAAAAACACCATCTTAATGCAGGTGTTCAAACAGTCTGATGCGAATGCGGTGGAAGTTTCAGAAGCTGTAAAAAACACTATTGCAACAATTCAGGAAGATTACAAGCAACAAAACATACAAGTAGGTGTAGCATCGGATTCTACCGATTATACCATTAGTGCTGCAGACCACGTAATGTTAGATTTAGGTATCGCAGTTGCCCTGGTAGCATTTATCATGTTGTTCTTTTTACACAGTTTGCGCGATGCTGCTATTGCAACCATTGCAATTCCGTTATCGTTAGTTGCAACCTTTATTGGTTTAAATTTATTAGGTTACACGCTTAACTTAATGACATTATTAGGTTTATCGCTTGTTGTAGGTATTCTGGTGGATGATGCAATTGTGGTTATCGAGAATATTCACCGCCACATGGAAATGGGTAAAAACAAAGTACGTGCTGCGTTTGATGGTGCTAAAGAAATTGGTTTTACCGTAACAGCAATCACCTTGGTAATCGTGGTGGTATTCTTACCAATTGCTATGTCAACCGGTTTGGTATCCGATATTTTACGTCAGTTCTGTGTTACGGTTGTAATTGCAACAATGTTGTCTTTATTGGTATCATTTACGGTAGTGCCTTGGTTGTATTCTCGTTTTGGAAAATTATCGCACATTAGTAAACATTCGTTTTTCGGAAAGATCTTATATGGATTTGAAGCAGGTTTATCAAAACTTACAAACGGAATTTCTGGAATTTTAGAATGGTCGTTAAAAAACCGTAAAAACAAAATCATTACGTTATTATTAACATTGTTATTGTTCTTTGCTTCGATTGGTTTAGCAGTTGGTGGATATATCGGTGGAGGATTCTTCCCTACCAGTGATAAAGAAGAATTTTTAATTCAGTTTGAATTACCTAAAGATGCTTCTATTGAACAAACTAACTTGTTAACACAAAAAGCAGAAGCTTACTTATCTAAAAAACCTGAAATCGAAAAAATGATTACTACGGTTGGTCAGGCTTCTGATGGTATGATGACAACTTCAGGAACAAAATACAAATCTGAAATTCAGATTTACCTAGAAGACGGTCACAAGCATAAAGAATCTACCAAAGTATATTCTGCGAAGTTAAAACGCGAAATGGAAGGCGTTTTAGTAGGAGCAAAAGTTAAAACGGTTGAAGTTGGTATTATGGGTGCAGAACAAGCGCCGCTTATGTTAACTGTAATTGCATCAAGCCAGGAAGATGCTTTGGAATATGCTCGTAAAGCAGCCGATTTATTAGAGAAAATTCCGGGATCTCGTGAGGTTCGT
>JAVXSC010000250.1:0-2600 GCA_036643355.1 Myroides sp. | reverse complement strand
ATTACAGCTAAATCGTCTAAAAAAGTATTTTCATTTAGATACCAAGGATGGATGCCGAAAGTAAAATTGGGTAATTCGGTATTTATTTCGTTTGGATATTGATTGACCAATTCTACAATTTCGCTGTTGTTTGAAAAATGATGCGTATGAATGTTGTAATGCATAATTTAGAATTTTACACCGGCTAAAATTTCCGTTTTCAGAAAATTTACATCGGGCGTTATCGGGCACGAATATCCTAAAGTATATGCACAATACGGATGATACGCTTTGTTAAAATCCAGCACCATTTCGTTTCCGTCAGGAATTTCTATGTCTAAATAACGTCCGGCGCCGTAAGTTTCGTTTCCGCTGGTTTCATCGATAAAAGGTAAAAATAAATGCTTTTTATAACCTTTCATTTTTATTAGATCGATGTTTTGATAAACCTCCAACTGAAATTTTTTATTATCGATTGTAAAATGTAGAATTCCGTAACGTTTATAATCAGGTTGGTTTTTACCCGAAGTCGGCATTTTAAAAATCGGCTGATTTTTCAATCGTTCCAAAGTAGCTTTTATTACAAATTTTTCATTGTAAGGATAGAAATTCAATCCTTTAAAATCTTTCAACTCATCCTCTTTTAAAGGAGTTTTCTCTGGATTAAGATATGATTCGTTCAATTCTTTCTGATATTCAAGAACCTCTTTTTTATTATCTTGAGAAAAAACTAAATTGGTAGATAGTAGAAAAAATATAAGTAATTTGTGCATGTTCTTTTTTTATCAAAATTACATATTTTGTTTTTTAAACAAACACACTAAATTTTTAAAATGATCGTTATATCCTAAAAACATAAAAACATGAAGAAACTTATTTGTTGTGTTATTGGGTTAACCGGACTATTTGCAAACGCGCAAGAAACAAAAGTAACATTAGAGAAACCAGAACAAAGAATTTATGCTGTTGAAGTTAAATTAATAGGCTCTAATACGGGATTAATGACTGTTTCAGGAAATTCTACTATGAACGATTTAAAAGAAATCGAAAAAACAGCACAAGATCACGGAATCAGTATTTCGTTTGTAAATCAAAAATTCAATAGAAATCAATTAGAATACACAGAACTTTTGTTCCAAAATAACGGAAAATGGGAAACGTTGACTTTTGGAACTGATGATTTAAGATTATTGCCTTTTAGTATTTCATTTTCAACCGATAAAAAAGAAGGTAAAGAAACCAGAAAATTTTCAATTAAAAACAATAAAAATGATCGCACTGGAACTTCAACAGACGTCGTTTATCAAATTATCTAACCAAATTAAAAAGACTTTCACAGTCTTTTTTTAATTTTACTTTAAAATTCCGCAATGAAAAAATATATTGTCTTTTTTAGTTTTTCCTTATTATATGCGTGTTCAACAAAATCGCAGGAAAATAATTTTAAAGAAGTTTTTACTTTAGATAAAAAGCATACCGAAGTTTCGGGAATGATTTTTCATGCACCAACGCAGAAGTTATGGATGTTGCAGGATAAAGGAAATCCATCAGAATTGTATGTTTATTCGGTTGACGGTACTTTTGAAAATACAGTTACTGTGAATAATCAGGAAAATACCGATTGGGAAGATTTATCGCAAGATACAAATGGAAACATCTATATAGGTAATTTTGGTAATAACGATAATAAACGTAAAGACCTGCGTATTTTAAAAGTTGACGCTGGTTCTTTAACTTCTAATTCAATTAATATATCGCAAGAAACAACTTTTTATTATGAAGATCAAACCGATTTTCCGCCTAAAAAAAGTAATTTATTGTACGATTGTGAAGCGTTTGTAGCTACAAATGATGCTTTTTATTTGTTTACCAAAAACAGATCGAAAGGTTTTGATGGAACTTTTTATGTTTACAAAGTACCTAACAAAAACGGAAATTTTAAAGCTGAAAAAATTGCAACTTTACAAACTTGTGGTCAGTATAAAAGCTGTGCAATTACTGGTGCAGCGCTTAACAAAAATGGAAACGAAATTGCACTACTAACGCACGATAAGGTTTTGTTGATTCCGTTTGTGAATGATGATTCTTTCAAGCAAGAAAATATTACGATAAAAGAATTAGGTCATAATTCGCAAAAAGAAGCCATTACTTTTAAAAGCGATAAAGAAATTTTTATGGCAGATGAAAGCGAAAAAGGTAAAAAAGGCGGAAAAGTTTTTATGTTGGATTTAAACTAAAAAGTAAATCCAACACCAAAACTTACCAAACTATTCTCTTTACTTGTAAAAATACCGCCGTAAGCTGTAAACGAATCCAGCGCGTTTAACCATAAACCACCACCGTAACTGTGATACCACTGATTGTTCGGATCCCATTTATTCCAAACTTTACCAACATCGTAGCCGGCATAAAAACCATAACTTAAAGGCAAAACTCCGTTGGTAATGTGTTTCATTTTATAACGGACATCCTGACTTGTTACAAATGAAGTGTCACCCATAAAACGCTGCTGACGGTAGCCACGCAACCCATTATTCGCCCCCAATGTTGCCGCATGATAAAAATGATAATCGTCGCCAAAAATCTTTTCTAATAAATAAGTTGACGACCACGTTAGTTTT
>JAVXSC010000249.1:0-2652 GCA_036643355.1 Myroides sp. | reverse complement strand
TAAAATCTGACCAAAATCGTACATTTCTTCAAAAGTGGTGTACAAAGGCACCGGTGCCAAACGAATAACCGCCGGTTCGCGCCAATCTGTAACAACACCTTGTTTCATTAAGTACTGAAACAATTCTTTGCCTTCGCCATGTAAAATAACCGATAATTGCGATCCACGTTCTGCTTGATTTTTTGGAGTAATGATTTCTAAATTTGTGCCGGTTTCTTTAGCAGTTTCTTCAACAATAAACTCTAAATAAGCGGTAATTAAATCGCGCTTTTTTATTAAAGCTTCCATACCAATTTCATCAAACATTTCAACCGAAGCCAGATAGGGAGCCATTGCCAATACGCCTGTACATGAACTTTGCCAGCCTAAAGCACCTTCGTTTGGTGTGTATTCTGGTTCCATTAAAAAGCGACGCTCTTTATTGTGACCGTACCATCCGCCAAATCGATTTAAATCTTTATTGGTATGATGTTTTTCATGAACGAAATATCCTGCGACACTTCCCGGACCTGCATTCATGTATTTATAACTGCACCAACATGCAAAATCTACATTCCATTCGTGTAATTTTAATTCGATATTTCCTGCGGCATGCGCCAAATCCCAACCAACTTGTGCACCAACGGCATGTCCGGCTTTTGTGATATTTTCCATATCTAAAACCTGACCTGTATAATAATTAATTCCGCCAATTAAAACCAACGCTAATTCATCACCAACTTCGTTAATCTTTGCAATAATATCTTCGTTACGTAAATTGTGTTCGCCTTCTCTTCGTTTAACTTCAACAATAACATCTTTTGGATCTAAACCGTGAAATTTAACCTGCGTTTGAAAAATATATTGATCACTTGGGAATGCTTTTTCTTCGCAGATAATTTTAAATCGGGTAGAAGTAGGGTTGTAAAACGAAACCATCATCATGTGTAGATTAACGGTTAACGTGTTCATTACCGAAACTTCGCTTGGTTTTGCACCAACGATTTTTGACAAAGGATTTGAAAAACGTTCGTGATAATCCCACCAAGGTTTTTCTGCATAAAAATGACCTTCAACCGCCAAATTTGCCCAATCGTTCATAACATCTTCTACATATTTTTTAGCGCGTTTTGGCATTAATCCCAACGAATTCCCTGTAAAATAGATTGTTTTTTTACCGTTTACTTTAGGAAATTCAAATTCTGACTGGTATTTTTTTAATTGATCTTGCGCATCTAGTGACTGTGCAAAATCTCTTGTATTTTGAAAGTTCATTTAGTTTTATTTTTGAAGGCTAAATTTAATTATAAAATATGTGTTGAACAAAGAGTTTTAGATAGAAAAAATAGATTGTGGAAATTATTCCTCATCATCATCATCCGGTTTAGGTCCGTCTTTGTCGATATCTTCATTCAAAAAAGGAACATAGATTCGTTCGCTTTTTATAACAATAATCATAGACAAAACGGCATGTAGAAAAATACATGTCAGGAGAAAAATAATTCTTCCTTTACCAAAAATATCGTTGTTGAAAATAGCTTCATAATGATAAGCAATAAAACAATATCCCACAAAAACCAAAGTGTTTAAGGTTATAACGCGAAAAAACTTTTTTCGGTTAGACAACACAATGATTGTAACCAAAAAACACAGCATAGAGATTGCAATAACGACTAATATTCCCTGTAAAAATGTCATATTAAAAATTCTAATGTAAATATCGGTATTTTTAAAGAAATAAAACAAAAATCCGACCAATTTGGTCGGATTTTATTTTAAAATAGGTGTTATTTATTTTCCTGCAGCGATTAAATTTAAGGCAGAACCTGCTTTAAACCATTCGATCTGACTATCATTATAGGTATGGTTTGCCATGATGATATCTTTAGATCCATCTCTATGAACAAATTCCAAAGTTAGCTGTTTACCCGGAGCAAATTCGGTTAAATCTAAAAAGTTGATGGTATCATCTTCTTGAATTTTATCGTAATCTGCTTCGTTGGCAAAAGTTAATCCCAACATTCCTTGTTTTTTAAGGTTTGTTTCATGAATACGGGCAAACGATTTAACCAACACTGCTTTTACACCTAAATGGCGTGGTTCCATTGCCGCATGTTCACGGGAAGATCCCTCACCGTAATTTTGATCACCCACTACAATAGAAGGTATATTTGATGCTTTATACGCACGTTGAACCGCCGGAACTTCAGCATACTCGCCTGTTAGTTGGTTTTTAACGCTGTTTGTTTTATTGTTAAAAGCATTTTCGGCACCAATTAGCATATTGTTCGAAATATTATCTAAATGTCCGCGGAAACGCAACCAAGGTCCAGCCATAGAAATATGGTCGGTTGTACATTTACCAAATGCTTTTATTAGCAATTTTGCACCTGTAATATTTTGACCATCCCAAGGTTGGAAAGGTTCTAACAACTGTAAACGAGACGAATCTGGCGATACGATTACCTGTACGCTTGATCCGTTTGCAGCCGGAGCTTGAAAACCAGGATCTTCAACTTCGAAACCTTTAGTTGGTAGTTCGTCTCCAAACGGAGGTTTAAACATCACTTCTTCACCGTTATCGTTCAATAATTTATCTGTGATCGGGTTGAAATCCAATCGACCGGCAATTGCCAATGCAGCCACCATTTCCGGCGAAGTTACAAAAGCATG
>JAVXSC010000248.1:0-2667 GCA_036643355.1 Myroides sp. | reverse complement strand
GGCTTTTGATGCTTTTACGCTGCTGCAAACCGATTATTTTAATGCGTTCGACAAGTTAAAAGAATATCAGAACAATACCAACGACTGGCTTTTTGGTTATTTAACGTACGATTTAAAAAACGATGTGGAGCGATTAGAATCAAATAATTCTGACGGATTGAATTTTCCCGATCTATTGTTTTTTCAACCAAAGAAACTTATTTTTTTTGAAGATGATTTGGTTCGATTCGAATATTTAGGAATGTGCGATGAAGAAATAGATGATGATTTTCAGGAGATAAATTCAATTGAAATAAAAGATTCAACACAACATGAAAAGATTATAGTCGAAAGTAAATTAACGTTTAGCGAATACGAAACCGGGTTTCAAAAAGTAATCAGTCACATTCAACGTGGCGATATTTATGAAGCTAATTATTGCATGGAATTTTTTGCAAAAAACGTGCAGTTGAATTCAAATGATTTGTTTTGGAAACTCAACGAAATTTCCGAACCACCGTTTGCGTGTTTTGCGAAGTTCAATAAGCATTTTGTAATGAGTGCGTCGCCAGAACGTTACCTTAAAAAAGATGGTTTAAAAATAATTTCGCAACCTATTAAAGGAACGGCGAAACGTGGAGCTACTGAAGAAGAAGATACACTTTTAAAACAAAATTTAGCAGAAAATAAAAAGGAACAGTCAGAAAATGTGATGATTGTAGATTTGGTTCGGAACGATTTATCTAAAACCGCAACAAAAGCATCGGTTCAAGTCGAAGAATTGTTTGGTATTTACACATTTAAGCAAGTTCATCAAATGATTTCTACAGTTGTTTCAGAAGTTTCAACAGATCAAAATCCGGTCGATATTATTAAATCGACTTTTCCAATGGGAAGCATGACAGGCGCACCAAAATTATCGGCAATGAAAATTATCGAAGAGATCGAGAAAATAAAACGCGGTCTGTACAGCGGTGCCATTGGTTATTTCACTCCCAATAACAATTTCGACTTTAACGTGGTTATTCGCAGTATTTTGTACAATCAGGAAAATAAATACGTGTCATTCAGTGTGGGTAGCGCCATTACAATCAACGCAAATGCTACAGACGAATACAACGAATGTCTGTTAAAAGCACAGGCAATGCAAAAAGTTTTACAGCAATGTTAAATCAATTCAAACAACATATCACCCAAAAATTTCCCGAATCAGTAAGCGGAAAAACCTTACTTGCAGTAAGCGGAGGTGTGGACAGTATGGTGTTGCTACATTTGTACCGAACTTTAAAGTTAGATTTTGCTGTTGCACATTGCAATTTTCAGTTGCGCGATACCGAAAGTAATTTAGACGAAAAATTGGTTGCTGATTTTTGTAAGGAAAACAATATTCCATGTTTTGTTGAGCGATTTGATACCATGCAGTTTGTTGAAAATAGAAAAGTTTCCATTCAAATTGCAGCTCGAGAACTACGATACAATTGGTTTAAACAGATTTGTGCAGATAACGATTATCAGTTTATTGCAACGGCTCATCATTTAGACGATCAGGCAGAAACGTTTTTGATCAATTTTACGCGCGGAACCGGAATTGACGGTTTGGTTGGAATTCCTGAAAAAAACGAGAATATTATTCGACCGCTTTTGAACTTTTCTCGAGATGAAATTCTGAATTATGCTGCTGAAAATGGAGTAGCGTGGAGAGAAGATCAATCAAACGCTACAACTAAATATTTGCGAAACAAAATGCGCCATTTGGTGCTTCCGGTTTTAAAAGAAGAAAATACAGAGTTTTTAAAATCGTTCCAAAATACGCTTCATCATTTAAAACAAACACAAATTTTAGCAAACGATGCAGTTGCTTTTTTCGAGAAAGAATGTGTGCAGATGAATGAAGATCAGCTGGAAATTGATTTAGATAAAGCTCAGAATTTCAGCAATAAAAAACACTATTTATTACAGGTTTTAAAGAGATACGGTTTCACTTCTGCGGATGAAATTGAAAAGATATGTTTGTCTAAAGCCGGTAAAGTGTTAAAAAATGATGATTACACTGTTTTGAAAGATCGAAATAAACTGATTATTTTTGAAGAAAAGTCGGTAAATGATGATTTATTTTGTATAAATAGCAAGACTGATGTTTTAAGTTTGCCTTTTTTTATGAATATATCAGAAGTAGAAAAGGAAGAATTTAACTCGGATAAATGTACTATTTTCGTAAATTCGAATCTTTTAAAATGGCCTTTGATTTTAAGACGCAAACAAACAGGTGATTATTTTCAGCCTTTTGGAATGAATGGAGTAAAGAAAGTGTCAAAGTTTTTTAAAGACGAGAAACTATCTAAAATTCAAAAAGATAACACTTGGATTTTGGAAAATGGAGATGGAAAAATAATTTGGATTGTTGGTTTACGTGCCGATAATCGATTTAAAATAACAAATAACAATCAACAAAACTATAAAATAACTTTAAACCAATGAGAAATTTACTCACAGCGCTGGTTTTATTCGTAACCAGTTTGGGGTTTTCACAGGTGCAAGATCCTGTAAAATGGAAAACGAGTATCGAAAAAATTTCAGATACAGAGTATCAACTTAAATTTGATGCTACAATTGAAGGCGAATGGCACATGTATTCGCAGTTTACGCCAGAAGGCGGCCCACTTCCTTTAGAATTTATTTATAACAATG
>JAVXSC010000247.1:0-2668 GCA_036643355.1 Myroides sp. | reverse complement strand
CTAACAACAGTGCAGGAATGCCTATTTACGGACAAATACAATCGTTCGATGTTACAAACGTTTTGGTTGTTGTGGTTCGATATTTTGGCGGTGTAAAATTAGGCGTTGGCGGTTTGGTTACGGCTTACAGAACTGCTGCACAAATGGCTTTGGAAACGGTTGAAATTGTAGAAAAAACAATAAACACGCACTTTCTTATTCGGTTTGATTATAAAAACATGAATAAAGTAATGCGCGTTATTAAAGAAAAAAACCTGAATGTTGTAAATCAGGTTTTAGAATTGGATTGTTTGATTGAAATTTCCTGCAGACTTACTCAAAAAGAGGAAATCTTTAATGCGTTCAATCATATTTTTGAAGTTTCTATTACAGAAAAAGAAGATTAAACGTCATTCTATTGTCCAATATTACATTGAACTCGTCCCTTCGAGTAGCGCAACGAAGTGAAGCGTATCGAGAAGTTCTCGACAAGCTCGAACTGACGAAACTCTTACATTATATAACATTAATCGTATTTAAAATTCAATAATTGTTCTTCCATCAGCATTCTAAATCCGTCTGATTCCAATCTGGTTCCTTCGTTAATAAAATCCATCATGTGCAAAGCAAAATAAGGTGCTTTCACTTTTGGCAGTTTATAGTTTTCATACAAAAAATCGGCAGAATATACTTTTAAAAAACGTTCCATAACATTTATTTCACGCTCTACCGAAAGTGCTTTTTTATTCGTTTTTGCTTTACCGGAAAGTTTGTTTACAAAACCATCTAACTTAATGTTTCCCGTAGCCGAACTTTTATCGTTATATGTAATTTGATTGTCTTTTTTAACAGCGCGTTCTGCTTTTGTCAATTCTGGCGATGTTCCCAACCCTAGCTTATTATTCATATTGGTATATTCAATTTCCAATTCATCCAAAACAGTAGAATCGGTTAATAGAACATTCAAACTTTTTCTATCGATCACTTTTTGCGAAACTTCTATAGTTTCCACAATTGTTCCATTCACATAAAACGATAATCTGTCGTTTACATTCAAAGGAATGGTTTTATAAACATTCTGTCCCAATTCAATTACAGGATCGTTATTATGTTTAATTGCAATTTGCACTCCTTGGGATGGATTGTACACACGAGCTTTTAAAGCAACAGGTGTTTGTGCCATTAAAAATCCCGAACAAAGCAAAAACATCATTAAAATAAACTTTTTCATATTTGTAATTTTTTTGTAGAATTTACGATTTTTTGTTTGTTCCTAAAAAAGATTTTTTGCTTTTAACAATATTTACCCGTTGATTAATTTTTCAAGATATTCAGGAACCGAAATCGGGCGTTTTGTTTTCATGTCAACAAATACCAAAACTGTTTGCGCAGTTGTTAACAACTCACCTTTTTGGTTAACAATTTCGTAGGTAAATTCAATCTTTACGCCACCTAGAAAAGCCAGTCTGGTTATTACGGTTAATTCATCGTCGTAATACGCAGGTTTCTTGTAATTCATATTTAAAGAAACCACCGGTAGCATCACTCCGCTATCTTCAAGCTCTTTATATGAAACCCCTTTGTTTCTAAGCCATTCCACACGTCCCATCTCAAAATATTGGGCATAATTTCCATGGTAAACCACCCCCATTTGGTCGGTCTCTGCGTATCGCACACGTATGCTAATTTTGTGTTCCTGCATAAAAAAATAGTTTCAAAAATTTTATAATTCGAATAAAAAATTACTTACAATATTATTTCTAAAAATCAAATAGTAAAATCATTTTTTTTGATGATTTTTATTCACATATTTGTAAATGAAAATGTGTTTTATGTAACTCTCTAAAACACTATTATTAAACACCATTATCTCTAATAAAAATGCTTGATTATACACAAGAAACCGCAATATCTGTTTGGAATCGTTGTCTGCAATTCATAAAAGACAACATTGGCGACCAGGCGTTCAAAACTTGGTTTGAACCAATTGAGGCTATTGAGTTAACTGAAAATGCTTTGTATATTCAAGTTCCTAGTAAATTCTTCTATGAATGGTTAGAAGAACATTATGTAAAGGTATTAAAATCTGCATTACAAAAGGAACTTGGTTCTAAAGCAAAGTTACTTTACAAAATTAAAATGGAGAATACTTCGGGAACAAAACAACCGTTTACCGAACAATTACCTAGTACCCAGAGAGAACCTGTTAAAACCCAGGAATTAGATGTTCCTGTGCAGACAAAAAATCCCGAATTAAAAAATCCGTTTGTAATTCCCGGAATCAGAAACGTTAAAATAGAATCGCAGTTAAATTCTAACTACAGTTTTGATAATTTCCTGGAAGGCGAATCGAACCGTTTGGCTCGTAGTGCCGGTATGGCAGTTGCCAACAAACCGGGCGGAACCGCTTTTAATCCGTTATTGATTTACGGTGGAGTTGGTTTGGGAAAAACCCACTTGGCACATGCTATTGGTGTGGAAATTAAAGATAAACACCCGGAAAAAACCGTATTATATATTTCGGCAGAAGTTTTTACACAGCAATATGTTGATTCTGTTAGAAAACAAACTCGTAACGATTTTATTTATTTCTATCAATTGATTGATGTATTGATTGTTGATGATATTCAGTTTTTATCAGGAAAATCGGGTACGCAAGATGTATTCTTCCATATTTTCAACTATCTGC
>JAVXSC010000246.1:0-2673 GCA_036643355.1 Myroides sp. | reverse complement strand
CGGCATATAAGTATTACGATATTAAAACAACGTACAGCGATAAAACGTTAGAACGACCATTACAGGCTAAACACCGTTTATTTGCCAATTTAGAATTTACTACACACGAACATAACGGAAGTTATTGGAAATTCGATGCTACTTGGAATTGGTTAGGTGCACAGCGTTTACCTTATACGGGTGATAATTCTGCAGAAAATCAGTTGGCATCATATACCAATCCGTTTTCTACGATCAATGCACAGGTAACCAAAGTGTTTTCTGACAGATTTGAAGTGTATGTAGGTGGCGAAAACATTGGAAATTATCAGCAGCATAGAGTGATTTTAGGGGCTGATGATCCGTTTGGTAATGAATTTGATAGTACTATTGTGTACGGACCAATTTTTGGACAAATGTATTATGCCGGATTACGATTTAAAATTAAGTAATCTTTTAGTCTAAAAGCCGAAAGAGTAAATGACGAAGGAGTTGTCACTTCGAGCGTAGTCGAGAAGTCTACAAATTATTATCAATAGAAATAACTAACAATTAAAAATAAAGAAAAATGAAAAAATACTTATTAGTACTATTGGCTGTTTTAGGTGTTGCATTTACATCTACAGCACAGGAAAAGAAAAGCAAAAACGCAAAAGTTGATGTTGAAGTAAAGGGTAATTGCGATATGTGTAAAAAACGTATTGAAAAAGCTGCTTTTGGAGTGAAAGGAGTAAAATCGGCTGAATGGCATTCAGACGATCAAACACTTCACTTGATTATCGACGAAAACAAAACCACTGCCTTAAAAGTTCAGGAATCGGTTGCAAAAGCTGGTCACGATACTAAAGAAGTTAAAGCAGAAAAGGATACTTACGATAATTTACATGGCTGTTGCCAATACGATAGAGAATCGTAAAGAATTAATTTTATAAAACTGTATCTTTTTAGATGCAGTTTTTTATTTTTATAGAATGAAAAAGTTATAATTGTCTTTATATCACTAATTGTTGCAGCTTTCCTTGTAATTTCAATTGGTAAGTATTTTGTTGAACGTGAAATTATTCAAAGGGATCAAGCTGTAGATGAAAAATGGAATTTGTTAAAGAACGATGTTTATTTACATGCGGAATTACTTTCTAAAATAAATGAAAGCAATAAATATATTTCAAATGATAGTTTAAATCTGATTATGAATAATCAAAAGATGATTAACGAATGCACCTTGGATTTTTCAGAAAATGAATATTATTTAAATAAATTAGTTTTAAAAATTAAGGCAGATAGTTTATCGAATGATAATGATTTGAACGCATTAGAATCTAGTCATAAAAAACTAAACCATTTAACCTTAAATTACGATACAGCTGCGAGAAATTATAATGATTTTATTACAAGTTTTCCCTTAAGTCTGTATACTTTCAAGCGTTATAAAACAAAAGAGTGCTTTGAATTGAAATATGGAATTGAGAATAAAAATCCCAAAACGAAATATGATGAAGTTCCAGATTGGATGTTAGAAATAGAAAAAAGTAAAGGTTTATAAAACAAAAAAATCCGACTAATTTTAGTCGGATTTTTTTGTTTTATATTGAAATGATCTTACATCATTCCTGGCATACCGCCGCCCATTGGCATTTGGCCTGCACCTTCTTCTTTAATATCAACTAAAGCACATTCTGTAGTTAAGATCATTCCGGCAACCGAAGCTGCGTTTTCTAAAGCTACACGAGTTACTTTTTTAGGATCGATAATTCCTGCTGCCAACATATCAACATATTCGTCGGTTTTAGCATTGTAACCATAGTTTCCTGAACCTTCGGCAACTTTTGCTACAATAACAGATCCTTCTAAACCTGCATTTTCAACAATCGTTCTTAAAGGCGATTCAATAGCGCGAGAAACAATCTGAATACCTGTTTTCTCATCTGCATTTAAAGCATCAACACTTGATAATGCCGATTTTGCTCTTAACAAAGCAACACCACCACCAGCAACAATTCCTTCTTCAACAGCTGCACGCGTTGCGTGTAAAGCATCGTCTACACGGTCTTTTTTCTCTTTCATTTCCACTTCAGAAGCTGCACCAACGTAAAGTACTGCAACACCGCCAGCTAATTTAGCTAAACGCTCTTGTAATTTTTCACGATCGTAATCAGAAGTTGTAGTTTCCATTTGAGCTTTAATCTGGTTAACTCTGTTTTTAATCATATCAGAATCACCCGCACCGTTTACAATTGTAGTGTTGTCTTTATCGATAGAAACGCGTTCTGCAGTTCCTAACATTTCCAACGTAGCATTTTCTAACGTGTAACCGCTTTCTTCTGCAATCACTGTTCCACCAGTTAAAATAGCGATGTCTTCTAACATTGCTTTTCTACGATCACCAAAACCTGGAGCTTTTACAGCAGCAATTTTCAATGCACCGCGTAATTTGTTTACAACCAAAGTTGATAACGCTTCACCATCTACATCTTCAGCAATGATTAACAATGCTTTTCCTGATTGTGCTACCGGTTCTAAAACTGGTAATAATTCTTTTAATGAAGATATTTTTTTATCGTACAATAAGATATATGGATTGTCGAATTCCGTTTCCATTTTTTCAGGATTTGTAACGAAATAAGGAGAAAGGTATCCTCTGTCAAACTGCATTCCTTCAACAACATCAACGTACGTATCTGTTCCTTTAGCTTC
>JAVXSC010000245.1:0-2703 GCA_036643355.1 Myroides sp. | reverse complement strand
AATCTGTATTTTGCCAGAAATAGAGCGTATTGACTGTGAAAATCTTATGGAAGCTTTCATCGTTAAAAGGAATTTTAGTTCCGTTGTATAGTCTAAATTCAGCCGAATTGTTTTCAATATAGTTTTGGTTTGATTTTATTGCTTGCTGTTGCATCAATTCAGAAATTTCCAATCCAAAGTACTTCAGATTTTCAGCTTGATTCATTAGAAAAGGTAAATGTCCGCAATTGCCGTGACCCAATTCCAAAACAGTATCATTAGTACTTAAATTTAAAGATTCAATTGCATGTTTGGTCATGCCAATATTAGTTACATTCATCATATTTGCAACTTCAATTCCTGTTTCTCCTTCCGGATTTCCCAGTTGTTTTGCTAATTCCTTTAAATCGTCTTTCATAAAAAATCGTTTGGTTTAAAATTACTTAAAATTTCAATTTTGTGTTTACACTATTTCTAAAAAGTCTTGTGTAATTAAAAAACGCCGACAATTGCCGGCGTTTTCTACAGTATTATTTTTTATTCTTTAAATGTTTGTCTAAAAACTGTTCTTGTTCCCAAAGTAAGTGTAAAATGTTTTCTTTAGCAACATAACTGTGGCTTTCTTTTGGTAAAATTACCATACGAACAGGCGCTCCTAATCCTTTCAATGCTTGAAAATAACGTTCTGTTTGTAAGGTAAAAGTTCCCGGATTGTTATCAGCTTCGCCATGAACCAACAACATTGGCGTTTTCATTTTCTCGGCATTCATGAAAGGAGACATCGTGTTGTAAACATTAGGAACTTCCCAATAATTACGTTGTTCGCTTTGAAAACCAAACGGAGTAAGCGTTCTGTTATAAGCACCTGAACGAGCAATTCCACATGCAAATAATTTGGTGTGTGCCAATAAATTCGCAGTCATAAATGCTCCGTATGAGTGTCCGCCAACGCCCACACGGGTTCTATCAATATATCCTAATTTATCAACCGCATCAATCGCAGCCTCGGCATTCATTGCCAATTGCTCAATAAACGTGTCGTTAGGTTCTTGCGTTCCTTCGCCAATAATCGGGAAAGCAGCATCGTCTAAAACCGCGTAACCTTTTGCAGCCCAATAAACAAACGATCCGTAATAAGGAAAAGTGAATTCGTTAGGATTTGCAGACGATTGTCCCGCACTGTTTTTGTCTTTATATTCTGCAGGATACGCCCAAATTAACAAAGGCAATTTTTGCTTGTGATTTTTACGATCGTAACCAGCCGGTAAATATAACGTTCCCGACAATTCAACGCCGTCTTTACGTTTGTATTTAATTACTTCTTTATGAACATCTTTAATACTTTCGAACGGATTTTTGTTGAAGGTAATCTGCTTTAAATCTTTTTTAGATTTGATGTTTCGGAAATAATAATTCGGATAATCGTTTTTAGATTGAATGTTTACCAAAACATCTCCTTTTTTAATATCGATTAATTCAGAAATTGATTCGATACGATCTGTAAGGTTCGATTGATATAAACGGTTTGTTTTTAAAGTAGCCAGATCTAATTCATCGATAAAAGGAAACTGACCTTCTTTTGTATGACCTTCCCCTATTAAATACAGTTTGTTATTTTCCTTCTGCAAGGTGTATCGTCCAAAAGAATTCTTTTTTGTTTGAAAATCGCCCGGATCGCTGTAAATATCCTGATAATTTCTATCCCAGATTGTCACTAATTCTGACTTTTTAGAAGGATTGAACAAATACGTTTTACTGTTTCGGGTATCGTACCATTGATCGTAAACAATCGCAGTTTCGTCATCGCCCCAAGCAATTCCGCCAAAACGTTGTGTAGTTTTTGTAAGTAATTCCGGTTGGTTTGTAAACGGAGCTTCCCAAGTGTATAAAGCATCGCGTTTTTCTACATTTTTAGCAGGATCACCGCTATCTAAAGCTTCAACAAAAAATAAAGTTGCAGGTTTGTCGCTTCTCCAGCTCATGCTGCGTTTTCCTTCGCGAACAGCCATAAAACCTTTCGGCATCACTTCGCTTAAAGCAACATCGTTCACCAATTTTACTTCTTTACCTTCGGTTGTGTAAGCGATTGTTTTCATTGGGAAACGGCTTAACGGCACCAAGTACGAAAACGGTTTTTGAATGGTTGTAAGCAAAATGTAATTTCCATCGGGCGAAAAAATTTCATTAGAATACAAATCAGCTTTTTTAAACAGTTTTTTGGTTCCGTTTAAATCAATCGTGTATAATTCAGACGTTACAATGGTTTCAAAATTAGCTTCATCGGTTTTATTTTTCAACAAATCCTGATACGTTCTGTTTTGAGAAACCACACCTTCTTCGGCGCTAGAAACAATAGGTCCGGTTGGTATAGCTTTTGCAGCATCAATTAAAGCTTTGCGGTTTGCAGGAATCACTTTAATCAACATTTCGTTACTGTTTTTGTACCACGTAATCGGGTTGCCTAAATTGGCATTTAAAACGGCATCGGTCAGTTTTTTTGCAGTAGCTGTCGGTAAATCTAAAATCCACAATTCGTTACCGGTTGCAGTGGTGTTAGTAAAAGCCAATTTGGTTTCGTTTGGTGCCCAAGTTACGTTGCTTATCAGCGCATTTGCAGGCAAGCCTTTAACATTGGTTTCGGTTTTATCGTTCGTTTTTTTAATTTTGATATTGTTGATGAACGATGCCGTACTGGAAATATTCGTTATCGGGTTAATACGCAAA
>JAVXSC010000244.1:0-2705 GCA_036643355.1 Myroides sp. | reverse complement strand
CCTAGCCCCTTTTCATATACTAATATACTAGACTAATGTTAAGGAAAACTCAACGAAAACCTTAAAAATACCTTAAAATTAAAAAAGCACCTATTAGATGCTATTTATTTACAACCATAAAAATCTATTGTATACTTCTATTGAACCGTATTTTCATTTGATGTAAAAAGGAGAACCCCATGTTTCAAAGTGACGAAAAGCATAAAAATTTCAAACTCATTTTCTTGTTAACAATTGTTTTAGTTTTGTTTTTAAGTGTCTGCACTTCTTACGCATCAACAGAATATGATAATATGTTTTATGAAGCAAATCAAGCCCATAAAGATCTTAACAGCAAAATAATGGATGTCTCTTCGATTGACAAATATATTAATACTTCATCAGATGCAAATCTACTAACTGATGCCGAAGTTGCGAGTTTACTCGATTTAGAGAGAGGAGAATCAAATGTAACCACCAAAGAGGATGCCTTGTCAGACATAGATTTACTATTTCGAGTTCTTAAAAGCACCTATCCTGCCTACTACTACTTTGGAGAAAAAAATTACAATGATGCTCAAGTTTCTATGGAAAGTTGGGTTAATAGTCAATCTAAAATCAATCTAAATATTTTCAAGAATGTCATACGAAATAGTTTGTCTTTTATGACCGATAGTCATGCTATTATGGGTTTGCCAACTGAAGAACTCAAAGATTATAAATACAAATATTATTATGCAAATAATGAATGTTTTAATAAGGATACTAAAGGTTTTTATCAAGTAATAAAAAACAGGAAATGGTATTACGTTTCTTCGACTAATACTTTTTTATCAATACAACCCACTCTCAATTCCGCAGGTGAATTAATCTATTCTCCAGTTATATTTTCCCAGAAGCAAAATAATGAAGATGTTTACATTACGTTACAGGCAGATTCAGGTGCCATACGTTATAAGAGAATTTCTTTTGCTATTAGCTATCCATATACAGAAACTTTCTCACTTGATCCAAATTTCACATATGTTGATACTGAAGAGCTAACCTATATTGCAGTCCGTTCTTTCGCAAACGATCCAACCTATAAAAGCCAGCTAGATGCCTTTGCATCATGTGGAACAAATGCAAGAGATTCGAAAATGATTATTTTAGATATTAGAGGAAATTCTGGTGGTAGCGATGCCTTCGGAAGAGATTTCATTAAGAATTTAACGGGCATTTCACCTTCGTTCCCAACTATTGGTCTTACTAAAGGCAGTAAACTATCCACATGCGCAGGATCCTCTAGGCTTTATCCTGGAACCACAGGAACTATAAATATTAATGGAACCTATATAAAGAATAATATCCCTATTATCGTTTTAGTAGATGATAAGTGCGGTTCCTCTGGAGAGTCAATGTTGAATTTCGCAAAATGTTGCGAAAATGTCGTTGTAATAGGCAGTAATTCTGGAGGCTATCAATTGAGTGGAAATGTATATGCAATTAGGCTTCCCAAGACGGGCATTATGAACACAATAACTTCTTCATTTTATTTTACGTATAACCCAATAAACGTAGATGGAAAGGGATATACCCCTGATGTTTGGTGTAATCCCAAAGAATCCCTCAATGCTGTACTTAAAATGCTTCTTATGCAAAACATAATCAGTAATGATACCGTAAATAAAGTAACTCATGAAATAAAAAAATCAGAGAACTTCATCACTTTAAAATATGGAAAATACACAGTTCAATCCGGTAGCCTCTTTGGAGGCGACCATACCACAAAAGTAGCAGTGCAATATAACGGGGAAAAAACATCGGACTACACCTTTTCATGTGATAATCCTAATGCTTGCTCAATTCAGAAAAATATGGACGGCACTCTATCTCTTACTGGAATAAATGCCTCTGACTGCAAAATCAATATAACCATCGGTGGCAAAACGGGCTGCTTTATATACCGTCCAACACTAACTACCAATAGTGCTGATAGTCAAGTGCCAAGGCCACATAGTAATATCACTCTGAAATTTGTGAGTAGAACAATAAAAGATAGGGTTTTTTTTGCTAACAAGGGTTCCCTTAACAATACGTTTACAGTGTTGTACAAAGGGAAAAAATGTACCAACTATACTTTTAGTAATACAAATGCAAAGAAGTTGAAATTGACAAAAAATCATGATAGTACATTAAACTTACACGTTTACAAAGCGGGTAAAACAAAAATCACCATAAAAGTAGGAAGTACTTCGGCTGTTTTTTACTTTAGCTCAATGTACGGTTTATAACTCATTTAATTATTACCACCCGCTCATTAGGTATATAGGTTGCTTACCAATATCCAAACCATCTTCCAGTGTGAACTATATACGAAAAATGATTTGCTGCATCCCTTACCTCATAATTTATTCTTGCGGAATCACCAACACCAACGCTAACTCCTGTGTTGTATGTAGTTCCATTATTATAAAAATCTCCATCCACTGAATAGTAGATTTTATCATTAGCCTCAAGGTTAGCGTAAACATTACCAGCAAACTGTTTGATAACTGAACTATCGAATGCATCGGTTCTATCGAAAACTATGTATAAAATCTTAAACATTCTAGCATGATCATAAGATGATCCATCACCTTCACCATAGAAAGATAATCCTTTTGCCTGATATGTTCCCTTTAATGCTGGAAAAGCCCCACTCTTTACAGCGATATAGCTTGTGGATAAAAGTGATTCCTTAACAC
>JAVXSC010000243.1:0-2716 GCA_036643355.1 Myroides sp. | reverse complement strand
CCTTTGTTGTAAATCGGCATAGTTCTGTTCGTTAAAAACATTTATAATTCTAAAATCGCGGTCTTTAGAAAAATCAATGGTTCTATTATTTTCAGATTTATTACAACTGATAAAAAAGATACACAGCAGAACAGATACTAATTTATAATACATAATCGTGTTTTGTTTTTTGATGGTAAAAATTATAAAAAAAGCCACTCTGTAAACGAATGGCTTAATACTTATATTTTAAAGAAATTAAAAACCTCTTTTCTTGCTATGATTATACCACATTGGTACTTTTTGTCCGCGGGCTTGTTTCATTTGTCCTTCAATCATTGAAATCTGCTCTTTCAGCATGCCTTTGGTATCGTGTTGTTTTGCTTCGGCAATTAATTTTTGAGCTTCAGCCGGACGGTTTTTACTCATTACAATACCAGCCAACTGTAATTTAGATACTGCCAAATCTTCTTTTTGGTTCAAACCTAAATCAATTGCTTTACGAAAATCTTTTTCTGCCTGATTTAAATTGTTTTGTGCGTTGATAATTCCATTTAAATAATGGTAATATCCCTGCTGATTTTTAATCAGTGCCGTTTCAGGATTAATTTTATCTAAAATCTTTTTAGCACCGTCCATATCTTGTTTTCTAAACTTAAACAAGGTCATAATCAGCATTTCATTCTTAAAATAAATCAGTGCAATTAACAGTACTAAAATAATCAGGAATATACCGTTACCAATATTATTTTCTGTAAACTGCCAAATTGCCGTTGCCAGTAAAGCGGCTGCAACTATAATTTTTATATTTTTGTTAATCATATCAATTTTAGGTTTAATTTTGCAAATGTAGTAAAATACTGCAAGCCACAAAACCTGTTGGCAATAATAACTGCAATTGATAACCAAAAAATAAAATAAATTTTAAAAAGAATTTGCAGTTATTAAAAGGATTTGTATATTTGCACTCGGTTTTGAAGCTACTTGTTTTCAAAGCTGAACATTCGTAAAATTTTATAGATTTAAAGATAAGAAGCAATGAGTAAGAGAACGTTTCAACCATCAAAAAGAAAAAGAAGAAACAAGCACGGTTTCATGGACAGAATGGCTAGCGCTAACGGAAGAAAAGTATTAGCACGTAGAAGAGCTAAAGGAAGACATAAGTTAACGGTTTCTAGCGAACCAAGACATAAAAAATAATGATGTTTCATCATAAATAAAGGCGTTACTTTAAGTGTATCGCCTTTTTTTATACCTTTTCGTTTTTCTCTTTTTTTAAGATGAATTTCAACTAATTATCAATAAATTTACCTAAATAACAACACCAATTATTTACAATGCCTAAAGATAATTCAATTAAAACAGTTTTAATCATTGGCTCTGGTCCAATCATCATTGGTCAGGCTTGTGAGTTTGACTATTCAGGGTCGCAATCGGCACGTTCTTTACGTGAAGAAGGAATCAAAGTAATCTTGATCAATTCAAATCCGGCAACCATCATGACGGATCCGTCAATGGCAGATCACGTTTATTTAAAGCCTTTAAACACCAAATCTATTGTTGAAATTTTAAAAGCACATCCGGAAATCGATGCGGTTTTACCAACAATGGGCGGACAAACGGCTTTAAATTTATGTTTGGAAGCTGACGAAAAAGGTATCTGGCAAGATTTTGACGTGAAATTAATCGGTGTTGATATCAATGCCATTAATGTAACCGAAGATCGCGAGCAGTTTAAACAATTGTTATCAAGAATAGATATACCATTTGCACCTGCTAAAACAGCAACTTCTTTTTTAGAAGGAAAAGAAATTGCACAAGAATTCGGATATCCATTAGTAATTCGTCCGTCATTTACGTTAGGCGGAACCGGTGCAGCTTTTGTTCACAGAGAAGAAGATTTTGATGGTTTATTAACCTACGGTTTAGAAGCATCGCCTATTCACGAAGTTTTGATTGACAAAGCTTTATTGGGTTGGAAAGAATACGAATTAGAATTGTTACGTGATAAAAACGACAACGTTGTAATTATCTGTACCATTGAAAATATGGATGCAATGGGAATTCACACAGGTGATTCTATTACTGTTGCTCCAGCAATGACTTTATCTGACCGTACGTTTCAACGTATGCGCGATATGGCAATAAAAATGATGCGTTCTATTGGTAACTTTGCCGGCGGATGTAACGTTCAGTTTGCTGTATCACCAGACGAAAAAGAGGATATCGTAGCAATTGAAATCAATCCGCGTGTATCTCGTTCATCTGCATTAGCATCAAAAGCAACGGGATATCCAATTGCTAAAATCGCTACAAAACTGGCGTTAGGTTATACGTTAGACGAATTACAAAATCAAATTACAAAATCAACTTCGGCTTTATTCGAACCAACATTGGATTACGTTATCGTAAAAATACCTCGTTGGAACTTTGATAAATTGGTAGATCTTTCCAAGAAGCCTTACAAAAAGCAACACAATCGTTAGAAATTAAACGTAACGGAATTGGTGCAGACGGAAAAGGTTACACGAATTACGATCAAATTTTAGATAAATTAGAGCATGCTTCATGGGATCGCGTTTTCGTAATTTACGATGCTATTGCATTGGGAATTCCTTTAAGTACCATCCATCAGATTACAAAAATCGACATGTGGTTCTTAAAGCAGTACGAAGAAATGTATACTTTAGAGCAAGAAGTTTCTAAACACACGTTGGCTTCATTACCTAAAGATTTG
>JAVXSC010000242.1:2412-2728 GCA_036643355.1 Myroides sp. | reverse complement strand
TCTCAACTCCTGTGATTGCCATTTCATCTAAAATATCAATCATGTCTGTATAAGTAGCATCTTCTGTTGCTTTTATTAACACAACAATACCTTCTCTACCCACTTGTCCGGCTGCTTTTAAATTTGCCATTTTTTGCAAAATAACATTTCTAACTCCGGCCTTTCCATAAGCGGTATCTGTTGGACCTACACCTTGATAAGGATCATTAAACATACCCATATAATACTTAAGCTTACGATCTTTACCAATTAAAATAGTCATGGTTTTAGATTCTTTCGCTTCTTGCTTTTGCGTTGGGTCAGTTTCCTTTAACTT
>JAVXSC010000242.1:0-2402 GCA_036643355.1 Myroides sp. | reverse complement strand
CCTTGAGCTCTAAGATTAGCTATTTTTTGCAAAATAACTTTTCTAATGCCATTTTTACCATAAGCTGAATCTGTAGGACCTTCTATAGGAGCATTAAACATACCCACATAATATTTTAACATATTATCTTTTCCTAAAAGTATGGTCATTGTTTTAGACTCTTTTACTTCTATTCGATCCTCTTCAGGAACATCTTTCTTATCTGGCATTTGCAAGTCCATAGACTGCGGTTTAGATAAGGAGGTGGTTAACATAAAGAACGTAATCAATAAGAATGCCAAATCTACCATGGCTGTTAAATCAACCCCGGCATTTTGTTTTTTACTTCTTACTTTTTTACCGCCTTTTCCTTCGTTACCACCAGTATTTAATTCTGCCATTTCTTTTTAAATTTTAGTAGATTAAAAGTCATCAGTTCTTAAACCTGTAACAAGGTAAAAGCGGTTTTGACGTTGTTCTTGCAATATATCAATAACCTTTTTAACGGTACCAAATTGTTCGTTTGCATCTCCTTTAATAGCTACTTTCAAGAAATTCTTTTTTTCATCGGTAGATTTTCTAATAAAAGAAGACTCTCTTGCATTTCGTACCCAAGAAGATAATTGGTTGTTTAAAGAATCTTTAAAAGGCACGCCTTTGTGAATATCTTTATCCATACGTTCACCTGCAGGTTTAGCCAACAAGCTCTTCATTTCACGAATATCAACTCCGAAATTTTCCATTCCAGCAAAAGCATTCAGCTCTGCTTCAGAAAATTCTATATTATATTCTTGCCCCATTCTTCGAAGAACATCAATTCTATCTTCTCTACCTGCCAAACCTACGTAAACATTTTCCTGACCAACAGTAATAGTTAATATATCTTCTGATGGAATTTTTGTTTCTTTTGTAGATGCGGGTAAATCAACAGGATGTACTTCTGGTGTTTTTGCTGTAGAGGTTAAAACGAAGAATGTTAGCAATAAGAATGATACGTCACACATTGCGGTCATATCAATTCTTGTACTTGATTTTTTCATTTTTGCCATATTCTCTCTTCTTTTTTAACCAGATTTAATCTGGAATTATACACTATTTACGAACTACAATAAATTATTATTTATTGTGTCTTCTGTAAGATTGTGTAATTGCGAATCCAGCTTCGTCGATAAAATGTGTTAATTTATCAATTTTAGTTGTGAATACGTTATAGAAAACAATAGCTAATGTAGATGTACCAATACCTGTAGCAGTATTCATTAAGGCTTCAGAGATACCTGTTGCTAATGCAGATGAATCAGGAGAACCAGCTGTAGATAAAGCAGAGAATGCTTTAATCATACCTGTTACTGTACCTAATAAACCTACTAATGTACCAATAGATACTAATGTTGCTAAAATGATCATGTTTTTCTCTAACATTGGCATTTCTAATACAGTAGCTTCTTCAATTTCTTTTTGAATAGTTTCTGTTGCTTTATCAGCATCAAAACCTTCACGTTTAACTTCTTTTAATTTAATTAGCGCTGCTTTTACAACATTTGCAACTGAACCTTTTTGTTTGTCAGAAAGTTCAATAGCTTCATCAATTTGATTAACATTAACTAAAGACTGAACTTTAGCAACATACGCTTTAACATCTCCTGAACCAGCAGCCTTGCTGATAACGATAAATCTTTCGATACCGAATACAATAGTTGTTGTCATTAATCCAATTAATACAGCAATAACGTAACCTCCTTTGTACATCATTCCCATTAAATCACCTGGTAAAGGATCTCCATTACGATCTCCGTTCATGAAATTGTCAGCACTACCTAATACAAATCTCCATATTACCCAACCAAAAACTAAACATGCAATAATGGTAATCGCCGCAGCCACGTTTGATAATCCTGAACCACTTGGATTTTTCTCAACTGTTTGTGTCATCTTAATAAAATTTAAATTTAATGTTTACTCAATTTTTAAAATTAGTTTGCTTTCATTGAAGCAAGGCAAATTTAGTTTTTTAGTTGATATAAAAAAATAAAATTTCGCCTGTTATTATTTAAGAATTTAAAATTAACGAAAAAGAAACAATTAATTTACTTTTTAATATTTTTTTATCAAATCCTTAATCATTAAACGTTTCACTTTCATTATTATTGCTTTTAAGCTTCAAATATTTCTTAACAATTACTTAACCTACGGTTTTAGTGCATTTTTTTAGTTGAAAGAAGTTTATATCTTTATCAAAAATAGAATTATTGTTTAAATGAATAGAGAAAATTTCAGACAAAAAATTAAAGACGGTTATACTTTTAAATCCGACTATATAACGATTGGCGGCGCAATGATTGACAATGAGCCAATTGCAGACCTTTTTATTAATATTCCCTTAAAAACACTGAACCGTCACGGATTAATTGCGGGTGCTACAG
>JAVXSC010000241.1:0-2779 GCA_036643355.1 Myroides sp. | reverse complement strand
GGTGTTGCCATAATTAAAGTTACATTTTTTTATGAAAACACTCCTTTAGTTTCTTCTATAAAATGTCTACTTTTTGCTGACGATTTACAATCAAAATCATATTTTTTACTCAAATTAAATATTTCGGACTTAAGCATTAATGAGAGAGCGTCAGATACATAAAAGCCTCTATAAATATAGAGGCTTCGCTGTTTTAATACTATGCTACAACACTTTCAATGAAGCGTAAAAAGCTTATAAGGAGTTCGGTTGAAGACGCATCACCCACCGTTGGTGGGGATTAGTTTAAATAAAATAGTTTAATTCACTTTTAGGATAATTTTTCTTTTAATCTGTCAATTTCTTTTTGGTATTTCTGCAGTTGGGAAAGTAGTATTGAATTTTCTTTATTCTTTGTGGTTATTGTTAATTGGGTTATATCATTTTCGATCTTTTTCAATATTGCTATTGGATCAGAATTATTTAATTCCGATTCAGATGAAATTTTATTATCTAATATATCCATTTCTCTGCTGATTGTTGCTTGTTCTGTTAATGCGTATTCTTCTGTTTGTTTTATTGATTGGTGTCCTAGCATTTCTTTTACTACGTGCATTGGAACTCCGTTATTTAATGTTACAGTACTTCCAAAGGTTCTTCTGGCTTTATGCGTAGTCAGATTATCATCAATATTACATAAAGTTGCTATTTCCTTTAAGTACTCATTCATTTTTTGATTTGACTTTACGGGTAGAAGGACATTGCCTTTAATACATAGTTTGTGATGCTTATATTTTTCTAAAATTTCGATGGCTTTTGAAAGTAGGGGAATGGTTGTAGATGATCCTGTTTTCTGTCTTGATGAGATAATCCATTGTTTATGATCTATTCCGGTTTTTATTTCATCGGATCTCAATTGCTTAACGTCTATATAGGACAGTCCTGTGTAACATTGAAATACAAAGATGTCTCGGACTTCATTTAACCGTTCGGATTCAAATACTTTATTTTCTAGAAGAAAAAGCTCGCGGGAACTTAACGGAGTTTTTTTGACAGTTACTTTTTTATTATTAAAAGCCTTGAACGGATCAGAGGCTATAATGTCTTTTGAAATAGCCCTATACACGATTTTCTTAAAGTTCGCGATGTATTTTACCGCACTGTTATTCTGACAATTTCTAATGGTTCTTAGGAAGAAGTCAAAATCTTTCACAAATTCATAATTAAGCTGTCTGAATTCTAAATCATCAACTTTATATTTCAATTTTATAAATTGTTGGACGTGTGATCTTGCAGTTACATATCTTTCGTGCGTTCCTATGCTGTATTCACCTTTTGATACCAAAGTTAGGATTTCATCATTGTGCTTCTGAAATTCTTCAAGTACTTTAGTGTTTCCTTCATTGTTGCCCAATATAAAATCAATTAGGTTTTGCGAAGTAATTGTAATATTTCGATTGATTAATTTTATTCTATGGTCTTCAATTTTTCTACAAATTGAATCTAAAAAGAAATTTATAGACTTTGCATCTTCTTTTGAACCTGTTGCTCGCTCGCTTCCTTGATTCCACCTTGAAGCATACCATTTTCTTTTAGTGGAGACTTCTTTAGGTATTCCGTCAACTGTGATTCGGATATATACATATCGAAAATCTGATTGGTTTCTAGGTCTTTTTAAAAAGAAGTTTATTCCGTAACTGGCTTCTAACATAATTTGAAAATTTAATGGTTGATAAATATCGAACTACATTATTTCAAATTCAAGTCGTTAACGTACTTTACATGTTGATAATCAGTTGTTTAAATAGTGTTTCGTGGCACTTTTTTTTCAAACTCAAAAAGTGCCACGATTTTGCCACAAAATTATGAGCATTTTTGAAAATTTTAGTGGTTTATACACCAATAAAAAAAACCTACGAATCTCTCAGATCGTAGGTTTTATAGGCCTTTAAGCAAAAAATGCGTTTGAGCTTGCTTATAACTCGCGGAGAAAGAGGGATTCGAACCCCCGGACCTGTTACAGTCAACAGTTTTCAAGACTGCCGCATTCGACCACTCTGCCATTTCTCCTTGGTCTTACAATTAATGTTCTTTCGTTCCTTAATTGTGGTGCAAATATAGTATGTTTTTATTAATCTGCAAATAGTGTGATAAAAAAAATCTAAAAATTAATATGATCTACAATTTCCAAACCGTAACCAACCATACCAACACGTTTGCTGTGCTCGGAATTACTCATTAATTTGATTTTCGAAATGTTAATGTCGTGCAATATCTGCGCACCAATTCCGAAATCTTTATTATCAAGCTGGATTTTTGGAGCTTTTACTATAGCATCAGTTTCTGACTGTAATTCTTTTAATTCGCCTAAACGTTTTAATAAATCTAGCGTGTTGTATTCTTGGTTGATAAACAAAATCGCACCTTTTCCTTCACGGTCAATCGCTTGGAACATCAAATCCAATTTCTCATCTTGATTATTGGTAAGATTTCCTAAAATATCATTATTAACTTGTGATGAATTAATTCGGGTTAAAACCGCATCGCCATTGTTCCAAACTCCTTTTGTCAACGCAATGTGAACCTGTTTGTTGGTAACTTGTAAATACGCACGTAAGCGGTAGGTTCCGTATTTTGTTTGAATGTCAAAATCTTCTTTTTTCTGAATCAAACTATCGTGTTTCATTCTGTATGCAACCAAATCTTCAATCGAAATCAGTTTCATATCGAATTTTTTAGCAACATCAACCAATTGAGGCAAACGAGCCATAGATCCGTCTTCATTTAAAATTTCGACCAA
>JAVXSC010000240.1:0-2794 GCA_036643355.1 Myroides sp. | reverse complement strand
AAGATGATTTAATGAGAGAAGAGTATTTTATTTTGGTGAAAAATATTAAACAAAAGATGTAGATCCTATCTATAATTTATTAAAGATAGATGATGAGATGGAAATGATAAAAAGAGATTGAATTGGGAATATGAGAAATAATAAGAAGTGTTTTAATTCATAAAAAGAAGAAATATTGAATATATGTTTTTATTAAAATTTTGTTAGAATCTGTATAGTTTTTTAAAATGGCATCATCTTGGAACTATTAATGTAAGAATAAACCGAAAGTCATGCACTTGGTATTAGGTTTTTACTTTCTACAACGGTTTACTTAATAAAGTGAGTGTTTTAGCACTCACTTTTTTTATAATATAAGCACGAATTATCCACATAAAAACGCCCATCACGTTGGATGGGCATTTGTACCAAATAAAGGTTTCAATTCTATTTCAAAGCATAATATATATTTCAAAACACGTGCCAATTCTTAACAGAATTTTAATAAATATGTATTCTAATTGATATTAAAGCACTTTTTATATGCTAATCTTTGGTTTTGTAGATACCAAAAATAAAATGCCCAAATTGGCGGGAGAAAATATTCTACAAATTGTGTAAAAAAATAGACTTTTTATGTATATATAAAAACTAAATTAATTTTATAAATAGTATAAAAATATACTAAATTTTAAAATTGTTTTTTTTACATTTGATCTGTATTAAATTAGTATTAATCTCCCTTATAAAGCAGTATGGTTATGAAACAAAAATTATCTTATGTCGTTTGGGTTGCACTTAGTTTTTTATTCCCTGTACTGTTGTGGTTGGGAGAAAACTTTATTTAAAAGTGTTTATTTTAGTACGGATTTTTTTATTGAGTAGAAAAGTACACCCTTCGGGGTGTTTTTTGTTAGCTCATGATTGTATCAAAAAATAAGAGGATAGTATTATATCAGATAAAATAATATTTACTGTAGAATTTTATTCAATAATAAATTAACCTTCTTTCTTCAAGGCAGTTTTGTATGCGGTAAGTGCGCGTTCTCGTGCAAAGGAGTGTTCAACGATTGGTTTCGGGTATGCATCTGTTCCGTACTCGGGAATCCATTTTTTTATATATTCATAATCTTTGTCAAAATTTTCTGTCTGAAGCTGTGGATTAAATACCCTGAAATACGGTGCGGCATCACAGCCCGAACCTGCTGCCCATTGCCAGTTTCCGTTGTTCGCTGCCAAATCGTAATCGTTTAGTTTTTGTGCAAAATAGGCTTCACCCCAACGCCAGTCTATAAGCAGATGTTTACAAAGAAAACTCGCCGTAATCATGCGTACTCTGTTGTGCATATAGCCTGTTTTGTTCAACTGACGCATTCCTGCATCTACAATAGGATATCCCGTAGTACCGACACACCAGCGTTCGAATTCCTGATCATTGTTGCGCCAGATTATTGCATCATAAGGGGGTTTGAATGATTCGCTGGTAGCGTTTGGAAAATGATAAAGGATCTGCATAAAAAATTCGCGCCATATAAGTTCGTTCAACCAAGTTTGGTTATGTTTGGCTGCAAATACAGCACATTTTCTAACGCTGATGGTTCCAAACCGCAAGGCTGTTCCAAGTTGTGTGGTTCGTTGTAGGGCAGGGAAGTTCCTGTATTTATCATATTCTTTAATGATTGAAAGATCTAAAACGGGTTCTTCAAAAAGAAAATCAGTCTTACGAAAACCTATGGCATCTAACGATAAAATCTCTTTAAAATCTTGCGTTAAATAATTATGATTATTAACTGCGATGCTTTTTATCTCATCGGTTTGAAATTGCAGTTTCCACTTTTTAGAATAAGGTGTGTAAACGGTATAAGGCGATCCGTCTGGTTTTGTAATGTCTGATTTGTCAAAAATCACCTGATCTTTATATGCCTTAAACGGAATATTATAGGTTTTGAAGAAATCGTAAATTTCTCTATCGCGATTGATAGCTTGTGGTTCGTAATCGCGATTACAATAAACAGATTGAACATCATATTCTACGTGCAGTTTTTGGAAAATGTCCGAAGGTTTTCCTAAAAAAGTGGTAAGTTTTGATTCAAGATTTTTCAGTTTATTGTTTATATTCTGCAATGCCTGATGAATGTAGTCTACTCTGCGATCTGATTTGTCATCGAGCTTGTTCAGTATCTCTTCATCAAATATAAAAATAGGCAGAACGGGAAATCTGGAGTTTAGTGAATGATTCAATCCGGTATTGTCTTCTAGGCGTAAATCTCTTCGAAACCAAAAAATACTGATTTTAGTCTTCATTAGTATTTCCTTTAAAACGTTTGAAGAAATAAAGCACCAATAAAAACTGCGTGTATCCGTAAACTGCATCTTCTACAGGTATGGTAAGCATTCTTATACCCAGAAAATCATTGGGATTATAATTTACAATAGGCGATTCCAAGCCTGTACCGGTTAAAATTCCGTTTACAGGGAAAAATCCCAACATTAATATGGTATAAACCGCAGATGCTTTGCCAATCCAAGGTACACGTGCAATAAAATGTAGATAAATAAGGGTTAAAATAGTGGCTACTGCGGTTACCAACGTATAAACTTTATCGTAATGCAGCAGCGCAATCAAAGAACAAACTATAATGCTTACAAAAACAATGATGTTATTGAAACTGCTGAGTTTGTTCCATTTAAAAAACAGATCAAAACAAAAATAAGTAAACACACACGAAAACGGAATACATATAAAAAACAGCCATTCTTCAAGTGGAAGTCCTGCTAAGATAATTCCAAGCGTATAATCATTATTAAACCACCA
>JAVXSC010000239.1:0-2806 GCA_036643355.1 Myroides sp. | reverse complement strand
TAAGACTAAAAACCTAAAACTTACAACATACAACCTAAAACAAAACCGCGTTAGGGATAGCAGCGGATAGCCCGCAGCAAGGAGGCACGACGAGCGAGGACTTGGAGCGGATAGCCCGACCCGACTGTTTACTGCAATTTTTTGTTATCTCTTTTTTCTGGATTTTGTTTTGAAACCAAAATGAAGGGGAACGCCCGAATTACTATATATAATGTATGGGTGGTTTCTATAATATAATTTAAAGGTGCTGAACTTAAACAAATTAGGTTTTAACAGCAATTTCTTTGGGTGATTTATTAGGTTTTGTTAGCTTTTTGCATTTATATTTGCAACCGAATTACTCTACGGGTGTAGTTCAAGGGTAGAATAGCGGTCTCCAAAACCGTTGATGGGGGTTCGAATCCCTCCACCCGTGCATAAAAAAACCAGCTGATTAGCTGGTTTTTGTTTTTATAAGCCTAACTGAAGTCCGACACTCCAATAGTTTTGATCTACTAAATTGTTACTGAACACAGGACTTAAATCGTATTTTACTACTACTTTAAAGTGGTCTTTTCCTGCATAAGCGGTTAAACCGTATTGAAAATCGTTTACATTCCAATCTCCTTTTTGCTGTTCTGAAACTTTGTATCCATCGGCATTTTCGTATCTGATGAATTGTTTTGAGTTGATGTTGTAACCAACGTATCCACCTATACCGAAGTTAATACCTTCTTTTGTTGTAAAACGACGGTTTGCTTCGTTATAGACTTTTGATGTAGTTGTAAAATCTAACGAAATAGGAATGGTTACATAGGTGTTGCGGAAATACGCATAATTTTTACGCAATTCTTTTGCAGACGGCGCTGTAACTGTTTGATTTCCGGCTAAAGCAAATTCACGATTTTGTGTTGTTGCCAAACCGTTATACTTAAATCCTAAACCATAACGAATACCCCATTTGTTGTTGGTTTTGCTGAAAGGTGTACGCGCGGCAACTCCCCATTCGAAGTAATTTGAACGCATATAACCGAATTCTGAATTTGCAAAAGCGCCATCGGTAGCTACGTTACCTACACCAAATGCTAAATAAGGTGTTGTTTTGGTGCCGTATTTAACAACGGTATCCATTTGTACGCCCATTGCAAAATCGAAAGGTGATGTTTCTTTGCCCCAATCGTAATCGTAATTTTCATCGGCTGCATCAACTGCTTCCACTTCAACCACTTCCGTTTCATCAAAAATAACTTCAGGAACAGCTTGTACATAAACCGGTTGTTCGTTTGAAAATTTTGTGATGATTTGATACGCTTGATCTTTTGTGATTCGACCGTTATCAACCTGATCGTTAACTACTTTGATTTTCTCGCTTAAGGTTAGATCTTCGTTAGCTTGTGCCGTTTTTATAGCAGCATTTTTTTCGATAACACTATCGATATTCTGTGCATTAACAGACATACCAAAGGCAAACACTGCAAAACATAGTAATTTTTTCATTTTTTGTTCTTTTTAATTTTTTATAGTGAGTAGCGTAATTTAGTAATTTGTTACAGTGAAAAGCAAAGGCTGTGCCGTTTTTAACATTTTATTAGATAACTAACCTCTAATTTGGACTTTTATAAATATTTTTTCACTTACAAACTATATAAATAATTCAATTTACTATAATCAATTTCTACAGTATCATCGATAAAATCAAAATAACCAGATCCTTTACTATACATCATTATAAAGTCTCCACTATCAATGTTTGTTAATTCTGAAATCTCTTGCACAAACTTTTGCTTTCGATTAAAAAGATTTAGTGATTTATCGCCTCCTAAAGAGTATAATGGATAATCTAATCCAACCTTATTTGACATTTTCACCATTAAGTCATGCATATCGGTAAGACCAATAATATATACATTAATCTTTTGTGAATACTTATTAATTACCGACTGATATTTTAACAAAACTTCTTCTCCAACCTCACAATTCGGATTCCAAAAAGCTACAAATGATGGTTTATTAGACTGCTGTATTAAATCATACATTTGTTTTGCAGTAAGTGTTTTAATTTCGACTTGGGAAAATGATGAAATTGTATAAAAGCAGAAAAAGATAAATGAAATTAATTTTCTCATATTATTTTGATTTTATTTAAAATAACTCCAAAGCAAATTTGCTAAAACAGCTCTAATACCAAAGCTATATTGAAAATATTTTGATTTGAAATTGAATTTTTAAATACTGGATTCAAATTATAAGTAGCTTTTATATTAAAATTCTGGTATCCAATATAACCACCAACACCATAAATGAAAGGATTAGAATTAAAACGCGCTTGTGTTCTTTCATTATATTCTTCTCCATTTTTGTCATAAACAAGCCCTCTTGAAATTTGATTATATCCAATAAAGCCACCTACACCTACATAGAAAGACTGACGTGATTTTATAATTTTATTTCCAAAATCATCTGTTTTGTGTTTTGAAAAATCATATTCTATGTAATTAGACCATTTAATTTCACTACTAAACATTTTGGATTTTTTTATAGGCGAATCTAAATCTATAAAAACTGTTTCACCGTTTATGTTTTCGAAAGTTTTATCATTTTGTAACTTAAAAAAATGAAAGTTAACATCAAGCATAGATTTCCAGAAAAAAGATGATTCATCTTTACCAATACGGGTTTTAGCACCCATTCCTACTCCAATTGACGATAAAAAGTTAGTTGACACATAATTATCTTTCGATTTATCATCGAATAACATTTTACTGTTTCCAAAAACATATTCTACGATAAATAAAGACTTATTCTCTACCAACTGTTTTTGATAAGC
>JAVXSC010000238.1:0-2841 GCA_036643355.1 Myroides sp. | reverse complement strand
TCGGTTGGCTTGAAGGGCGATTGCATATAATTTTATTTGTTTTAGCATTGATACCAGTCCGTTGGCACGCGTTGGCGACAAATGTTCTTTTAGTCCGATTTCATCAATGAATGATGTATCGGAGTTCATTACATCGACCGCTTTTTGGTCTGAAAATGTTCTTATTAAAATGGCAATGATTCCTTTGGTAAGAATGGCATCGCTATCGGCAGTAAAAACAATTTTATCGTCTTTTTTTTCGGCGTGTAACCACACTTTTGACTGGCATCCGCGGATTAAATTTTCTTCTACTTTATATTGATCTTCTATTAAAGGAAGTGATTTTCCTAGTTCAATGATGTATTCGTAACGTTGGATCCAATCATCGAACATTGCAAATTCATCTACTATTTCTTCCTGTATTTCTTTAATTGTCATTTGTTCTTGTTTAACGTTTTTTTTGTTTAAAGTTTAGAGACTTTCGACATTTGAAGTTAAGACTTTCCTTACTATTGCAACATCATTTGAGCTTTTTTCAAGGCTTCGATCATTGCATCGATTTCTTCTTTTGTGTTGTAAAATGCGAACGATGCTCGAATGGTTCCGGGAATATCAAAATAATTCATGATAGGTTGTGCACAGTGATGCCCAGTACGAACTGCAATACCTAGTTTATCTATAATTGCACCGACATCGTACGGGTGAATTCCTTTGAAATTAAACGAAATTACCGATGCTTTTTCTGCAGTTGTTCCGTAAAATTCAATTCCTTCCATTTGACTTAACTGCTGCATTCCGTAGTCTAATAATTCCTGCTCGTAAGCCGCAATGTTATCAAAACCAATTTCGTTTAAATAATCAATCGCAACGCCTAACACAATACCGCCGGCAATGTTTGGAGTACCTGCCTCGAACTTATGAGGCAAACAAGCGTAAGTAGTTTTTTCAAACGTAACTTCCTTGATCATTTCACCACCACCTTGATACGGCGGAAGTTTGTTTAACCACGCTTCTTTTCCATACAGAATTCCCGTTCCGGTTGGTCCACCAATTTTATGACCCGAAAAAACGTAGAAATCACAATCCAGCTCCTGAACATCAGGTTTTAAATGCGGTGTTGCCTGTGCACCGTCGATTAAAACAGCAGCACCAACTTGGTGTGCTTTTTCTATAATGAATTTAACCGGATTTACTACACCCAACGCATTTGATATATGGTTAACCGCAACAATTTTGGTATTTTCTGTCAATAGGTTTTGATACGCTTCCATATCCAAAGAACCATTCTGCAACATTGGAATCACTTTTAAAGTCGCACCCGAGCGTTCGCACGCAAACTGCCAAGGCACAATATTGGAATGATGTTCCAAATGCGAAACGATTACTTCATCGCCCGGTTTTAAGATCTGCCCAAAACCGTTTGCTACCAGATTTATTCCGAAGGTTGTGCCTGATGTAAACAAAACTTCGAAACTGTTTTTGGCATTGATGTGCATTTGGATTTTTATACGTGATTCTTCATAGGCATCGGTTGCCACCTGACTTAAATGATGCACGCCACGGTGAATATTTGCATTGATTTCGCTGTAGTATTTTACTTCGGCATCAATAACAACCTGTGGTTTTTGCGATGTAGCGGCATTATCAAAATACACCAGCGGTTTTCCGTTTACCTGCTGATGAAGTATGGGAAACTGACTGCGTATTTTATTTATATCGAACTTCATAGAAACTTCTAAAAAAATTTATACAAAGATACTAATATTAAATCAGACGAAAGAAAGATTGAAATTGGAATTTAGAATGGTTGTAAATAAAACTATCGATTTATTTACATGTTATTTTATCATTTGTAAAAGGAAAACGCGTTGAAGTTTTCAGACCTTTGTATCAATAAAATTTAAATCATGAGTTGGATTATTTTAATTGTTGCCGGATTGTTCGAAGTGCTGTTTACAACCTGTTTAGGAAAAGCCAAAGAATTATCGGGAACCGAAGCTTACGGCTGGTATGCAGGCTTTGTAATTTCATTAATTATAAGCATGGGCTTGTTAATGAAAGCTACCGAAACATTGCCACTTGGAACGGCTTATGCTGTTTGGACAGGGATTGGAGCGGTGGGAACCGTAATTGTAGGTATTGTTGTTTTTAAAGATCCTGCTACTTTTTGGCGCGTGTTTTTTATTACAACGCTTATTGGATCTATTATTGGATTAAAAGCCGTTTCTGCACATTAAAAAAGACTTCTTTTCAGAAGTCTTTTTTAGTTTTTGTTATATATCAAACCCAATGTTAACACCCAGTTTCATTGAGATCAGTTTTTGCAGTTTTAATTGCAGATCAGGAATGGCAACCGATTTTAAAACCTCATCGGTAAACGCATACATCAACAACGCTTTGGCTTCTTTTTTAGGGATACCGCGCTGCTGCATATAGAACATCGCAGAATCGTCTAACTGACCAATGGTACAACCGTGCGAACATTTTACATCATCGGCAAAAATTTCTAATTGCGGTTTGGTGTTCAAGGTAGCTTTATCTGTCAGTAAAATATTGTTGTTCTGCTGAAAAGCATCGGTTTTTTGAGCGATTTTATCTACATAAATCTTTCCGTTGAAAACCCCGGTTGATCTATCGTCATAAATTCCTTTATAGTTTTGATGCGATTCACAGTTTGGTTCTTCATGGCTCACCAATGTATAATGATCCACATGTTGTTTTTCGCCAATAATAGTAATTCCTTTTAAAGTAGAATCAATACGTTCACCTCGCTGATAGAAATTCAAATTGTTTCTGGTGATGTTTCCACCAAACGAAAAAGTATGAACCGATACGCGACTTTCCTGTTTCTGTTCGATATAC
>JAVXSC010000237.1:0-2877 GCA_036643355.1 Myroides sp. | reverse complement strand
GCATGAAAACGTCGTGCTGCAATATCTGTAGCAAAATCACCCGGAGCCACATTTGTAACTCGGATATTAAAAGGCTTTACTTCCATTCGTATTGATTCGGTAATCAGTTCCAAAGCTCCTTTCGATGCCGAATAAATTCCGCGGTAAGGCAAGCCCATATAACCTGCAATCGATGTTACATTAATGATCAACCCCGATTTTTGCTGCCGCATTTGTGGTAAAACGGCTTTCATAACTTCAATTGGTCCAAAAACATTGGTATGAAAATTATTCTGAATTTCATCTAAAGGAATTTCCTCAATCGGTCCGGTAATTCCTACTCCCGCATTGTTAATCAGCACATCAATTCTGCCTTCTTTCACAATCACTTCGGCAACTGCGCTTTGTATCGATTCATTGTTTCGAACATCAATTGCAACCAACGGAAAACTGCTGTTTACAACATTTTCAGGATTTCTGCTGCTGCCGTAAACCGTATAACCTTTGGTTAGTAAAAAGTTCCCGACCGTTTTGCCAATACCTGACGATCCGCCGGTTATCAATACAACTTTGCTCATTTTTAATATTTTCAACAAATATACAATAGCAATCGTAAAAATTAGTATTTTTAGTACTTGGAAAACTAAAATGATACGAATGAAATTTAAAAATAAAATTTTTCTGTTTGTTGCCTTTGCATCAATAAATTCGGGCTTTATTCATGCGCAAAAACAAAAAGACCGTGTAAAGGAAATGATGGAAAATCTATCGAAAGATGAATTAATAAAACATCTTTCGATAATTGCCGGCGATGAAATGGAAGGCAGAAAAACAGGTGAAGCTGGACAAAAAATGGCGGCAAATTACTTGCGAAACATCTACAAAAATTTAGGAATTGAAGCGTTGCCGGGAACTGAAGATTATTATCAATTTGTTCCATCTGAAGCCATGAAACGTATGTTTAGTCCGAAATTAAACGACAGTGAAAACGTTGTTGCTTATATAAAAGGAAGCGAAAAACCCGACGAATATTTGGTAATTTCTGCACATTACGATCATGTAGGTATGACGAATGGTGAAATTTATAATGGTGCCGATGATAACGGAACCGGAACTACTGCGTTGTTAGAAATGGCGCGTATGTTTAAAATTGCAGAGAAAAACGGCAACGGACCAAAACGATCGATTGTTTTTCTGCATTGTACGGGCGAAGAATATGGTTTGCACGGATCGCGCTTTTTTGTGAATTCTAAAATTATTCCTTTAGAAAATATTGTTGCCGATTTAAATGTGGATATGATTGGTCGCAGAGATTTAACATACGATAAAAATAAAAAAGATTATATTTATTTGGTGGGAAGCGATAAATTAAGCACTGAATTACACGATGTTTCTGAAGCCATGAATAAAAAATACACCAATTTGGTTTTAGATTATACGTTTAACGACGATAAACATCCGGAGATGATTTATTACAGATCAGATCATTACAACTTTGCAAAATACAACATCCCGGTAATTTTTTATTACAGTGGCGAACATGCAGATTATCATAAACCAACAGACACGGTTGATAAAATTAATTTTGACGATATGCTGAAGCGCACCCAATTAATTTTTGTAACTGCTTGGGAAATAGCAAACAGAGCCGATCGTATTAAACTAAAACAATAATGAAAAAGATTTTTCTAACAATAGTATGTATGTTTTTCGCAACGTCGGTATTTGCACAAAATAACGATGCCGAAATTAAAACGATCCAGAACTACATACAGTCAACATCGCAAAACGAATGGTTCGATCCTATAAACAAACCGGGCACAACAGCCACTGGTACAACGTATGATCTTTCGTATTATGTGTTGTCAGACAATAATATTTTTTCAATAATCTATACCGTTTTCGATAAATACACACTGCAAAAAGTTTTTTACTACAAGAATAATGAGCTGATTGCCTGCATTATTGAAGAAACCGATGCCAACAATGCCAACAAATTATTGCGTTACGCAGATTACTTTTTCAAAGACGGACAATTGATTAATACGTCAGACGAAAACAAAGAAATACCGTCGGCAACAATATATCAAGAAGGTATTCAAAAGTTAAAAGAAGTAGATTTTAACTAAAGTAATTATAAAAAAAAGTGCAATTATGCTAAAAAAATAGTATTTTGCATAAATAGTCATCAAAAAAAGTACACAATATATGTCTCAAATAGGTAGATTATTCGATATTCCTTATTACCAGTTGCAGAATTATCCGTTGCAAAAAGCTTTTACAACAAAATACAACGGCGTTTGGAAATCAACAAGCATACAGGAATATATTGAACAGGCAAATTATGTTTCAAAAGCACTACTTGCCATGGGTGTTAAAAAAGGCGATAAAATTGCACTGATAACCTCTACAAACAGAACCGAATGGAATATTATGGATATTGGTATTTTGCAGACCGGAGCGGTTACTGTGCCTATATATCCTACCATTTCAGAACACGATTACGAATACATTATAAAGCATTCAGAAAGTGTGTATGTTTTTGTTTCCGATAAGGTTATTTTAGATAAGTTAGATCAGGTAAAATTCAATATTCCAAAGCTTCGAGGCATTTATTCGTTCGATGAAATTCCGGGATGCGCCAATTGGAAAGATATTATAACTGCCGGTAAAGATGCACTGAACGATGCCGATGTGGAAACTGCAAAAGCCAATGTAACTCCAGACGATTTAGCGTCGATCATTTATACATCAGGTACAACAGGTACGCCAAAAGGTGTTTTGCTAACGCACAATAACATCATCAGCAACGTTTTAGGATCCGAAGAGCGAGTTCCTTTTGATAGAGGAAGTTATACTGCACTGAGTTTTCTACCATGCTGTCACATTTTTGAGCGC
>JAVXSC010000236.1:0-2883 GCA_036643355.1 Myroides sp. | reverse complement strand
CACAAAACGAGCCGTTTCTTGCAACGTTGCAATATCTTTAGCACCGCAATATCCCATTCCGGCACGTAAACCACCAATAAACTGCGTCATTGATTCGTTTAATTCACCTTTGTAAGGTACACGACCTTCAATTCCTTCCGGAACTAATTTCTTCACATCGTCTTCCACATCTTGGAAATAACGATCTTTTGATCCATGTTTCATAGATTCTACAGAACCCATTCCACGGTATGTTTTAAATTTACGACCTTCGAAAATAATGGTTTCTCCAGGAGACTCTTTTGTTCCTGCCAACATAGATCCTAACATAACACAGTCTGCACCTGCACCTAATGCTTTAGGAATATCGCCTGTGTAACGCAAACCACCATCGGCAATAACCGGAACACCTGTTCCTTTTAAAGCAGCAGCAACTTCCATTACAGCAGAAAATTGAGGAAAACCAACACCTGCAACAACTCGAGTTGTACAGATCGATCCCGGACCAATACCCACTTTAACCGCATCGGCACCAGCTTCGGCTAAATATAAAGCAGCTTCGGCAGTAGCAATATTTCCTACTACTACATCAATTTCCGGAAATGCAGCTTTAACCTCTTTCAAAGTATTTACCACACCTTTTGTATGTCCGTGAGCTGTATCAATAATCAATGCGTCAACACCTGCAGCAACCAACGCTTTTGCACGATCAACCGCATCAGCAGTTACACCTAAAGCAGCTGCAACGCGTAAACGACCGAATTTATCTTTGTTTGCGTTTGGTTTTAAGGTCAATTTAGTAATATCACGGAAAGTAATTAATCCTACCAATTTATAATCGCCGTTTACTACAGGCAATTTTTCGATTTTGTTCTCTTGAAGAATTTGTTCTGCATCTGAAAGCGTAGTTCCTTCTAAAGCAGTAACCAATTTATCAACAGTCATTACTTCTAAAATAGAACGTTCGTTCTTTTTCTCGAAACGTAAATCTCTGTTTGTTACAATTCCCTTTAAAATCTGGTTTTCGTCAACCACAGGAATTCCGCCAATACCATTCTCTCTCATCGCCGTTTTTGCATCCCCAACAGTTGCGTTTAAAGGTAACGTTACAGGATCAATGATCATACCCGATTCTGCACGTTTTACTTTACGCACTTCCTGTGCTTGTTGCTCAACCGTCATGTTTTTGTGCAAAACGCCGATTCCGCCTTCACGAGCCATAGCAATTGCCATAGCACTTTCTGTTACGGTATCCATTGCAGCTGAAATTACAGGAACGTTTAAGGTAATGTTTCTTGAAAATTTTGATTGAATGCTTACTTCGCGCGGTAATATTTCTGAGTAAGCAGGTATTAAAAGTACGTCGTCATAGGTTAATCCTTGTCCGACAATTTTAGTTGTATGTGCCTTCATGTTGCAATTGTAGTTGAATTGCATGCGAATTTAATGATTTTTTGCGATATAATAAAATTTTAATGATAAAAATTAAATATCTTCAACGCTTCGTTATACGCAGCTTCAAAAGAAGTCATCTGAACATTAGTTGCAGCTTTGTTTGCTGTAAAATAACTCAACATTTTTTCGGTAGGCATATTTCCTGTTAAATCGTCTTTTGCCATTGGGCAGCCACCAAATCCTTTAATTGCTCCATCAAAACGGATACAACCTGCTTTATAGGCAGCATCAACTTTTTCGAACCAAGCATCGGGAGTTGTATGCAAATGCGCACCAAATTCGATATTAGGGTATTTTGGTATCAGATTGGAAAAAAGATAATCGATATCTTCTGCAGTGGAAGATCCAACAGTATCGGAAAGCGACAAGATCGTCACGCCCATATTTGCCAGTTTTTCTGTCCATTCACCAACTATATCAACATTCCAAGGATCGCCGTATGGATTTCCGAAGCCCATAGAAAGATACGCTACCACCTCTTTATTGGTTTTATTGGCAATTTCTAAAATTTCTTGTAAGGTAACGATAGATTCTGCAATAGTTTTGTGCGTATTACGCATTTGAAAATTCTCTGAAATAGAAAAAGGAAAGCCCAAATACTGAATTTCGTTATGAACCGATGCCATTTCGGCACCTTTTGTATTTGCAATAATAGCCAGTAATTTTGTTTTGGTTTCCGATAGATCCAACTGTGACAAAACCTCGGCAGTACCCTGCATTTGCGGAATAGCTTTAGGCGAAACGAAACTTCCGAAATCTAACGTATCAAAACCACAACGCAACAACGATTGAATGTATTGAACTTTTTGTTCGGTAGGAATAAACATTTTAATGCCTTGCATGGCATCGCGCGGACATTCTATTATTTTTACTGGCTTCATAAGTTTCAAAGATAATAGAAAGTAAAATATCTGCAAAAAAATAAACGATTAATGTTTACCTATTTAATCCACATAAATACGATAAGCGCAATAAAGATAGCTATCTGAAAATAATTCATATACCCTTGAACGTATTTGTTTTTGATTAAGAATTTACTAACGTATCCGCTTAAAACAGCGATCAAACAAAATACAATCAATGCCTGCAACATAAAAATACTTCCTAGAGTATAAACCTGCATTTTAATGTTTCCTAATTCAGGATGTAAAAACGAAGGAAATAACGACAAGAAGAACAGCATGATCTTTGGGTTTAAAATATTCATGATTAAACCTTGCTGAACCTGTTGAAATACATTGCTTCTTGAAATGGGTGCATGATCAACACTAACCGTAATCGGTTCAATTGGCGCTTTATATAAAAGGTAAATGATTCGAAGTAGATACAACGTACCGAAAACTTTTATGGCGATAAACAACCACGGAATAGCTACAATTAAGGTCGATATTCCAAACGCCAGCAATGTGGTGTGAAACAGCAAACCTGAACTTAAACCTATTGCGGCTG
>JAVXSC010000235.1:0-2887 GCA_036643355.1 Myroides sp. | reverse complement strand
CATTATTTTTATTTAGGTAAACAATGTAATTTTTGTTCGGAGCGATGATTTCTTCTGCCGATGAAGCATTAAATTTAATGGTTTTAGAAACCTTTTTAGTTTCAACATTATAAATTACAAAGTATTTATCATTTTCACCTTGATATGTAAAAGCAAACTCTTTATCATTTTCCCAATGATAATCAAAAGGAATGCTTCTTAAAGATACTTTTTCGTTTGTAGCTGCTGCAATGGCACTTTCTAAATCGGCAGTTGTAACAAAATTTTCAACAGTTGATTTATCTGTTTTTTTTGAAACCAAGGCTTTGTAAGTAGCATCGATATACGTAAGTTCGTTATTTGTACGCCACTGCGCACCGTAGATTGCTTTGGTACCAAAACCTCTTTGAGCTCCTAATGTAGCTTCTTCTATGGTTAAATTATTTTGAGCCTGCGATAAAAAACCGCCCAGCATAAAAGCAAATAAAGTAAGTTTTTTCATAAAAAAATATTTCTGCTAATTTAGTTGAATGTATTATTTTGTGTGATTGTTTTAAAGTAATTTTTGAATCTGATTTTCTAAGTCGGTCAAATTCTTGAAATATTCAAATTCCAAATTGATCTTATTTTTCTTAAGCGATTTTACAAGTTCTAATATCAAATCTAAAGGATCAGCTTCTAATCCTTCCATTTTTTCATTGAAATCTAAACCTGCAATAAAGCTTTCGTTGTAAACATTTACCAAATAATCTTCAATAAATGTAGCAATACAAATTTCTTGTGGTTTGTAATTTTGCCAAGTATCAATACAACATTTTGCAGCTGTTTGCCTGCTTGACCAAAAACAAACAACATTTACCGGATTTGCTGCATCGTCTTTAAACAACAATGATTGCGATATCGCAATTTCCTCTTTAAATTCAATTACAAAAACCTTATTGTTTTTAATTATATTGTCTATGAAATTTTCTACCACTATTAAGTTTTATTAAAGTTAAACGATAAATTTACCATCGCTCATTACTAACTTTCTGTCTGCCAAATTCGCCAATTCTTCGTTATGAGTAACAATTACGAACGTTTGTCCGAAATTATCGCGAAGTTTAAAGAATAATTCATGCAAATTTTCTGCAGAATTGGTATCTAAATTTCCCGAAGGTTCATCGGCAAAAATCACCGAAGGTTTGTTTATTAACGCTCTGGCAACTGCTACACGTTGTTGTTCTCCACCTGATAATTCCGACGGAAAATGATTTATTCTGTGGCTTAATCCCAAATAATCTAAAAGTTCTTTCGCATCATTTTCGGCTTCATTTTTTGATTTACCTAAAATAAATGCGGGAATACAAACATTTTCTAAAGCGGTAAACTCGGGTAATAATTGATGAAACTGAAAGATAAAACCTAAATTTTTATTTCTAAATGCAGCCAATTGCTGATCTTTTAAACTTAAAACATCGGTATCATTTATGGTCAATCTGGCGTTTGTGTTTTTTTCGGGACCATCTAAAACTCCTAAAATTTGCAGTAAAGTTGTTTTACCGGCACCAGATGATCCAACAATGGCAACAATTTCACCTTTTTTAATTTCTAAAGAAACATTCTTTAAAACTTCTAAACCATTAAATTGTTTACTTATATTTTCAGCTTTAATCATACTTGTAAATTTACAAAACGAATTTACTTAAACTTTTAGTTAAATAATATAAATGGCACTTTTTTTAATTGTAATTTTAAATTTAATCATTCTTCAAATTAAAACCGTATGGATTTAAATAAATACGAAACGGCCATTTTTGCCAATGGTTGTTTTTGGTGTTCTGAAGCCATTTTTCAGAAAATTAACGGAGTAAAAGAAGTTAAACCGGGATATATCGGTGGAAAAACCGAAAATCCTACCTACGAAGATGTTTGTACAGGTTTAACAGATCACGCTGAAGCTATCGAAATTATTTTTGATAATAAATTTGTAAGCTATCAGGAATTGTTAGAAGTATTTTTCGCAACACACGATCCTACTAGCCTAAACCGACAAGGAAATGATGTTGGAACACAGTACAGAAGTGAGATTTTTTACACTACAAAAGATCAAAAAGAACAAGCTGAACTATTTGTAAAAACATTGAATGAGGAAAATATCTTTGAAAAACGTGTTGTTACAAAAGTAACCGAAGCTTCAACCTTTTATTTCGCAGAAAATTACCATCAAAATTATTTCAACAATAATCCCGAGAAATCATATTGTGCTATGGTTATTTCGCCTAAAGTGAAGAAATTCGAAAAGTTTTTTCAGGAATATGTCACTAAATAATTGGCACATACTTTGCTAACTATTAAATAGTTAAATTATTTAAAATGAATGAAATTGTAGTTCAGCCAGAATCACATGTTACTGATAAAAGTAAATATCGGTTACTGTTTTTAGGTTTATTGTTTGATTTTATTGGAACGCTTTCGTTCGCGATTCCGTTTCTAGGGGAATTTACAGATGTTATCTGGGCACCAATATCGGCAATATTACTCAAAACCATGTATAAAGGTAAAATAGGAACAATTGGTGGTATTGTATCTTTTATAGAAGAAGCCTTACCCGTATTAGATTTTATACCAACCTTTACCCTAACCTGGATTTATACCTACGTTATTAAGAACAACAAATAAAAAAGCTGCCAATTGGCAGCTTTTTGGTTATATATTTTTATTTCCCTAACTTATAATTTTCGTAACATTCATTTACGGCGTTGAAAATCTGATAGTCGTTGGCTGTATAAATAAATCTTTCGGAATGATTACAGCGTTGCAACATTTTTACAATATCTTCTTTTGAAATATTTAGTAAGGCAGAAACCATTTCACGATCATATTTTTTCTTCATTACTTCAATAAGCTCAACTTCCTTACGTATTTG
>JAVXSC010000234.1:0-2926 GCA_036643355.1 Myroides sp. | reverse complement strand
GGCACCACCTTCCATGTAATAACCGTAAAACGATGGCACTGTGGCTAAAATAAAGCCGAAAACAGCTGTTTTTATAAAGGCATAAATAACGTGGAACGGCTGAAAATCGTCTTGCAGACCTTTTACAAATTCTTCGGGAGCTAAATATCCGCCTAAAGATCCTGCAATGTATCCACCAAAAATACCTATAAACATACTTAATGCAATAACGAAAGGGTAGGTAATAGAGGCTATTAGTTTAGGGAAAACCAGATAGTTTAACGGGTTGATACCCATAACTTCCAAGGCGTCGATTTGTTCGGTAACGCGCATAGTACCTATACTCGATGTAATATAAGAACCCATTCTACCTGCCATGATAATTGATACAAACGTTGGCGAGAATTCTAAAATAATAGACTGCCTTGCCGTAAAACCAATTAAATATTTAGGGATGATGGGATTGTTTAAGTTTAAGGCGGTTTGTATGGTTACAACCGCACCAATGAAAAACGATAAAAATGCTACAATTCCCAAGGAACCGATGATTAATTCGTCGATTTCCTTAAAAATAAGATTTCTCATAAGACGCCATTTTGTAGGACGACGGAAAATTTCGCCCAGCATAATGAAGTACTTCCCAATGTTAGCTAACATTTTAATCATAACACTATTTTAATCTGCTAATTTACCAAATAAAATTATAATTTGATCCTGTAAAAGCAAAAGATATAATTTTAAAAATGTATTTTTGGCTTGCCTCTAATTACAGCCATTTATGAAGCAAATCTGTATAATTGTCCCGGTTTACAACGAAGAATTAAGTATTGATACCTTTTTTAACGAGTTTCTAAAATTTAAGAAAACGTTGTTTGAAAAAGGATATGCTGCAAGCGTTTTGTTTGTTGATGACGGAAGTAAAGACCGAACAGCAACTATTTTAAACAGATTAATTAAAGAAAATGCCGACTGTAAAGCTTTGATTTTTTCTAGGAATTTTGGTAAAGAAGCCGCTTTGTTTGCAGGTTTGGAACATGCCGAAGGAGATTTGATGATTCCTATGGATGTTGATTTGCAGGATCCGTTTGAATTGATTTTCGAAATGATTAAAGCCTACGAAAAAGGAGCAGATGTTGTTTTGGCACGTAGATCCAACAGAGGAACCGATACCGTTGTAAAAAGATTTTCGGCACAATGGTTTTACAGGCTGAACAATAGAATGTCCACTTTAAAACTGGAAGAGAATGTAGGTGATTTCAGATTAATGACCCGCCAGGTTGTAAACGAAATTGTGAGTTTACAGGAAAATCAGCTTTTTATGAAAGGGTTAATGAGCTGGGTTGGTTTTGAAACCGTTGTTGTTAATTATAGTAGACCGGGTCGTACAGAAGGTAAAACAAAATTCAACTACATTAAATTGTGGAATTTGGCAGTACAGGGAATCACATCTTTTTCTACCTTGCCCTTAAAAGTATGGACGTATTTTGGAAGCATCATCGCTTTCATCTCTTTTTTATACGGATTAAAAATCATTATTGAAAAACTTTTCTTCGGAATAAACGCATCAGGTTACGCATCGTTAATGGTTGCTATACTCTTTTTTGGTGGAGTTCAACTCATTGGGATCGGAGTTTTAGGCGAATATTTAGGCAGAACGTATTTAGAAAGCAAACGAAGACCACGTTATATTATAAAACATAAATCGGAATAACACACATGAAAGATTACTTAAACGAAAAACAATTTTCAGAAAAAATCCAAATTCTTAAAAATAATAAAACGTATATTTTATCTATAATAGTACTGTCAATTTTATATGTTTTACCCATTGTTCTAGCAAATACACATTATGTAGATGATTTAAATAGAACAGTTGCGGGTTATAATTGGGATCATGACGGAAGGTTTGTGAGTTCAAAAATAATGCATTTATTGTCTTTTCAAAAAGAAGTTGTTTACAGTTTGTACCCGTTTTCAAATATGATAAGTGCGGTTATACTTGCGTTGTCAGGCTTTATAATTTCGTATTCTGTTGGTGTTCGCAACAAATTAATGCTTTTTATAGGTAGTTTTTTGTTGTTAACATGTCCGTTTTTATTGGAAATTCTATCGTATCGATTTGATTGTATTCCAATTAGCTTATCTATATTAAGTATCGCCGTTCCGTTTTTGTTTTACAATAACAAAAAAATATTTTTTGCTGTATCGATAATAGGCGTGTTTTTATCTTTAGGATTGTATCAAACCTCAGCATTATCATACTGCATTATCTTGTGTTTTCTTTTGGCTAAAGATGTTTGGAATGATCAATTTAAAACCGCAATAATAAGTTTGCTTACAGCTGCGGCAAGTTTTGTAATTGGGTTTTTTAGTTATAAAGTTGTTTTAAAGTGGTTAGATTTAAACTTGTTGAAAGATAGAAGAGCTGATTTTATTTTTGCTGACGATAACTTAAAAATGCTGTTGAAAGAACGATTTTACAGCATGATTGATTTAGTTAAACTTTTAATGTTTTCATCATACCGATTCGTTTTTTACATTCTACTTTTTTTTAGTGTTTTAAGTATCGTTATTTACTTTAAGAATAATTTTAAAACGCTTTTTAATAAATCTTTAATTATAAAAGTAATTATTACTCTTGTTTTGATTTTCTGTATTTTAATATTTATGGCAGGTATAAATATGTTTGTGTATGAACCACGCTGGGTTCCACGAGCAATGATTGGCTGGGCTGTAGGTATTTACGGATTGTATTTTGCAATATCATTAAACAGCAATTATAAAAACATTATTGCAGTTGTGTCGTTTACACCGTTTATATATTATTCTTTTTTAATGTCGTCTCAATTGGCCATTTACTTAAAAAATCAAGATGAGTTTTCTGATTATATTATCAATTTGTTATCACCAAAATTGTTTGAACATGGTAAACCTAGGGTTATTATAA
>JAVXSC010000233.1:0-2950 GCA_036643355.1 Myroides sp. | reverse complement strand
TTGAACTAAAAGCTTTTCTTTGTTTTTTAAATGCATTATTTACGTGTCTTTACGTAAACCTATAATAGGACAAGACAGAAGTTAGAGGCTATTCTATTTTTAACCACTGATTGCACGGATTTACGTGGATTTTATTTTACAATTAAAACCTACAACTTTAAACTTGAAACATCAAACAAAAAGTTGCGTTAGGGATAACAGCGGATAGCCCGCAGCAAGGAGGCACGACGAGCGAGGACTTGGAGCGGATAGCCCGACCCGACTGTTTACTGATGTTTTCTGTTATTGTTGTATGGTTAACTTATCAGATTTTGTTTTGAAACTGAACGCAAGGGGAACGCCCGAAAACAAAAAATCCCGCTAGCGAACTAACGGGATTTGATTTATTGGAGAAAACTAATTAGTTTTTAACTATTTTTTCTGTTATTCTTACTCCGTTTGCAAATTCGATATTTAAAATATAGGTACTTGCAGGTAAATTTTGAATATTTAATGTTTTACTAGATCCATTTAGCAAGACTTTACCGTTTAAATCTATAAGGGTTGTTTTTTTAACATCTACCGTAGCATTTATTGTTATTTGATCTGTTGTTGGGTTTGGATAAACCACATAATCTATGACTTCGACCTTTTTGTTATCTAACAGCGCATTGTCTTTAGAATATATGAATGACGATAAAAAAACTTCATCGTTACTATTAGGAAATTGACCTGAAGGAATAGATATTTTAAGAGAATGACTACCAGTAGCTACATTTCCTAACTTAATAATTCTGTTAGGAATTTTATCACCCGGACACCAATTGTTCCAAGCTGCCCACCAAGCAGTAGACTGCACCGAACTACCATAAATTCCGTTTGGTTGCGTATTATATTTACGGAAATTCTCACAACTTAAACCTCCAGGAGTATATTTTAAAACTTCAACATCATCAAAATAAACCAGATGCTGTCTGCGAACGTATTCTTCTCCGCCAGTGTTAGCTCCGTGAGCAGAAGTTATTAGCTGCACATGTGCATCTACCAAATCCTCATCTGTTGAGAAAGAAACCATTCTTGCTGCTGTTCCAGGAAAATCACTATCTGTTGTTTTGTTTATACGTTTTCTACTCCACAATGGTTTTGGTAAATAATCTTGATCTACAGTTGCATTAACAGCCGATGTAAAATTTACGGTTCCTTGAAAAACATCTTCTCTTCCTGCACATCCCGGTATTTCTTTATGCGCTGCATAAGGAACACCAAATAAGAAAAATTCTACCCAAATATCATTGTTCTGTAAAAAAGTAGCGTCTTTAAAAATACCTATTAAATGATTTAAATCGTATTGGTAAGAAACTTCATTAGGTGCAACGTTCATATTCATGAACGGTGTAATGTATCTACCAATCTCAATTGTTTTTTTGTTAGAAGATGTAATATTTTCCCCTGTTGGAACAAACGCAAAGAACACTCCACCCTGACGATCGTAATTATCACAAAGCGCATTAATCTTAACTTCTAAAGAAAGTGTGTTATTAAAACTGGCAATTTCTGTTGGAGTTATTTTTCGGGCATATCTTGAATTATCCAAACGAACAATTCCTGCAGGGGTTGCAGTTGTTTTTGTTGCTGCATAACCGTCGTAAAAAACAACATTGTTAAAAGCATTCAACTGGTAATTTTGGGCAAAAACATTTAAACTAACTGTTAAACAAATTAGAGAAAATAAAAAGTACTTTTTTATCATATATTAATTACTTATATTTAATCTGCTAAAATTATAAAAAAAAATCATGAAAAATTATATAACTGCTGCAATTATAGCTTTAGGATTGATTATATCTACTGCTTTTTTGGCTAATGCGTTTAAAAATCGTAATAACAGTAATGATACAATTAGTGTTACCGGTTTGGGAACGAAAGATTTTGTTTCTGATTTAATTGTTTGGAACAGCAGCTTTTCTAAAAAGAGTTTTGAATTGAAGGAGGCTTATGCATCTTTGGAAACCGACAGAAATGCCATTAAAAATTACCTGACATCGAAAGGGATTAAGGAAAGTGAAATTGTGTTTTCATCAGTAAGTATCAATAAAGAATATGCAACTACTTATGATGAAAATTCTAATGTGCGATCGCAAACTTTCAACGGATATTCGTTATCGCAAAATGTTCAGGTAGAAAGTAAAGAAGTTGAAAAAGTAGAAAATGTATCAAGATCGGTTTCTGAACTGATTAATTCGGGGGTTGAACTTTACTCAAGCACACCTGAATATTACTATACAAAATTGGCTGCTTTAAAATTAGAAATGATTGCCGCAGCTACGAAAGATGCCCGTTTGCGTGCCGAGAAAATTGCAGAAAATGCAGAATCAGATTTGGGAAGTTTAAAAAAATCTGACATGGGTGTTTTTCAAATTGTAGCTCAAAATTCATCTGAAGAATATTCGTGGGGCGGATCTTTTAATACGGCATCAAAAAACAAAACGGCAACTATTACTATAAAACTGGTTTACAGCATAGATTAATGAAGACATTTGTTAGCGATATTTCAGGAAAGGAATTTCCGTTAGATGAATTGGTTCGAGCAAAAACCATTCGAAAATCGATTTTTGATTTTATAAAGCAAGAGCATAATTTGTTCGATGAAAATGCAAAGCTATCGGTTGATGAATTAAATTTCTATCGACAAAAGTATATTTCAGAAAAACTTGTAAACGAAATTGGTGAATTGAACGATTTAAAAAAGCAAGTTGTAAATTCTATTTCAAAATCAGAAATAATTAGTGATGAATCTTTAAAAACCGATATAAAAAACGAATCAATTGGAGGAAAAATAGCCGATAAAGTTGCTAATTTTGGCGGAAGTTGGACTTTTATTTTATCATTCGTGTTTTTTCTGCTACTTTGGATTGGAGCAAATGCGTTTATTTTTATGAATAAAGGTTTTGATCCGTATCCGTTTATCTTA
>JAVXSC010000232.1:0-2963 GCA_036643355.1 Myroides sp. | reverse complement strand
GAAGCATCGCAACCAATATAAGCGTTGTATAATGCATCAACAAACTTAACCATTTCTTTGAATGCACCACCTGATAAACCTAAGTTAAAAGCAATTTTACGTGCTTGGAAACCTTGTAAACCAACAGATGGATCAATTTCTTCTGTAAAGATTAAATGAGGTGTATGTTCTGCAACTTCCTCGATATCCATTCCACCTTCGGTAGAATACATGATCATGTTTCTTCCAGTGGCTCTGTTTAATAATACAGACATATAAAATTCTGAAATTTCACCGTCGCCAGGATAGTAAACGTCTTCAGCAATTAATACTTTGTTTACTTTTTTACCTTCTGGAGGAGTTTGTGGAGTAATTAAATCCATACCAATAATTTGGCCTGCGATTTCTTTAACCTGGTCTAAATTCTTTGCTAATTTAACACCGCCGCCTTTACCACGACCACCAGCATGAATTTGAGCTTTGATTACATGCCAACCTGTACCGGTTTCTTCTGTTAATTGTTTTGCTACTGTTACTGCTTCTTCTGCCGTATTAGCTACATGACCGCGTTGTACACGTACACCATAACTAGAAAGTATCTGTTTACCTTGAAATTCGTGTAAATTCATTGAATTATATGTTTTTTAGATGTACAAAAATAGGAAACTTGTTTTACATTGCCTAAAAAAAATGAAATATTGTTGTTTTAGTAATGCAGGTGTTTTATATTTCTGTGATTAATTAATTGTTTTTGTACTATATTATTAAATCTGTTGGTGCTGAAGGAGATGGTGTTTCAACAATAACGGCACTTTCTTCGTTCACTTGTTTAAAGCCTATTTTATTGATTGGCGGTTTTTTTGCCTGATATGATTCCAGATCGGCTTCCAGTTCTAAAATTCTGTGAGAAAAGTCTTGTCCAACGTTTTGCTTTGCCTCCAGTAAAAATACTGCACATCTTTTAATATATTCTGCCGTAAGTTTAGCTTTCGCCTCATTGAATGATGCCGATAAAATTTTATCGTTCAATTCTATGTTTTTTGTTTCATCTTTTCGGTGCAGCGCGTATAAGCGTTTCTTTAAAGATTGCGTAAAATCGATAATCATTGTGTTTGAAAACAGTCTCATTTCATTTGCAATAGGCTCCCAGAACGATTTGCACAATGCTTTGTGTGTTTTTAAAATATTTAAAAGCGGTGAATCTTCTACCAGATTTTGCACCAGATGGTAAATAATCAGTTGTGCACGTTCGTCTGAATTGGGTGGAAAAACAGGTATCTGCATATCAAAATTTCCGGGCGATAATATTTCATCATCAAACAAGCTCAATATTTCTGCCGATCCTACCACAAGCAATTCCTGATGAATGTCTTTTTTTGAATGACGTAAAATGGTATTTATCAACTCTATATTTTCAGAGAAGAACGTTTGGTTTTCGTTTCTGCTTACCAGCTCGTCTAACGAATCTATAAACAGCATGGTTTTAGGATGCTGCATTTTGGTGTTTAAAAAGTTTGTAAACGAATTCTTACTGGTTTTCAGATTTCCAGCCAAATAATCTTTATAAACATGAACAAACTCGTAGCCGATCATCTGCGCCATTTTACGTGCCCAGAATATTTTTCCGCTTCCCGGTGGTCCGTACAATACAATTCCTGCGGGTTTTGATATTCCCCACGTTTGCAGCTGTTCTTTGTTTATAAAAGGATCCAGCATATCGTTCAAATAGAAAAACAAATCGGTATAACCCACCAAACTTTTGTTGTTGTAGTTGTCGGGTTCCGGGAACGCTTTATCTATAAAATCATACTTTCCGCCAATGTATAAATGTATCAGGTAACTTGAAAGGTTTGTTTTTATGTTTTTGGCTGCTTCTTCAGGAATTCCGTTCGATACAAAGAACTCCAACACCTTTTCTTCGCTTACTTTTATGACTTTTGCAATATCTGAAAGTGTTTTTTCTTTCGCATGATCCTTGCTATACTTCTTTAAAAATACAATGTTTTTTTCTGCAAAATTTTTAAATTCTTCTTTTACGTTGAAGTTGTCGTCTATACAAAAACCTAAATCGATGTTAAAGTCGTAAATAAAGTTTTGTAAGCTTTCTAACGATATTCCTAACTGATCGGATAAATCTTTTAATTTCATTTTTTGTTTTTAAAGATACTAAATGAGTTAAATTAAATTACAAAGTTGTATTTGTTTTAACTTTTTTTGGTTGATAGAATCTGGTCTATTTCCTCGATGATATCGGTTTGTGGCTGTTTGTTGGTATCTACAAACGTACTGCCATTACCGTAAGGCGCATAAACTTCGGTGCGTGTTACCGAAAATAACCCAATTGTTGGCGTTAATGCTGCACTGCTCAAATGCATCATTCCGGAATCTGCGGCAACAATCAATTCGCAATTTGCCATTAACGATGCTATTTCGCGAACGTCTTTGCTGTAATAAGTTGGTAGTTTTCGTTCTAACTGTGAAATATCTTCAACCGGTAAAATTTCAATCAAATTATATTCTTCAGCGTATTTTGGATAGAATTTTTCGTAAAAATCGTTCCACCATTCAACCGAATAACATTTTGCGCCCGTTGCAAACGTAAAAAATGCAATGGTTTTTCGTGTATCGTTTTCGGTAACTTTTAATAAGTCTTGTTTGCCTTGATTTAATTCTGATTCTGATAATTTTAAATCTAAAACAGGAACATCGCCAGTCAATGGTTGTTGATTTAAAACTTCTAAAAATCGACGGAAATTATAAACCGGATATTTCGCAATGTGTTCAATATCGTTGTATTTATCTTTTAATTCTTCGAAATCATCTCCATAAAACTTAAAATCTGCCGACGGAATTATTGTTGATATTCTGCCCGAAGACGAGCCTTTTTCTACATTAATTACCAAATCGTATTTTGTACGCTTTAATGAAAACCATACTTTTAGATATTCCGAAAAATCTTTCAATGGTTTTTTAGGAAGCTCGAT
>JAVXSC010000231.1:239-2980 GCA_036643355.1 Myroides sp. | reverse complement strand
CTTCAAAACCAATTCGTGACGGATTTTCATCTTTGCGTTTGCGAATTTTAGTATCGCCAAATTTTTTTAAAGAAAGTAACTGTTTCCAGTCCATTATGGTATTTGTCATTTTTAAGACAATTGTTCGTTTATAATATTTTGTTTTACTTGTTTATAAAAATCGTCTTTCGCCTGTGCATACGACGCCTGATATAAACGTTTTTTTGGATGATATTTCTCGGGAATTGGAATTTTAAGGGTATCGTACAGATCATCTAATAATTCATCCGATGGTTTTTCGTACGAAACCTGCCATTCAAATCGGCGTTTTAACGCTTCATCAATCATGTGAACCTGATTTGTAGCTGCAATTAAGATCGATTTTTGCGGAAAATAATCCATCAACTGAATAATGGCATTTACCACACGTTTCATTTCCGAATTATCTTTATTGTCGTAATCACGAATTTGTCCTAAAGAATCAAATTCATCTAACAACAAAACCATACTCTCGTACTGCGATTCTTTAAAAAGCAAATCTAAATTTTTAGCAGTTTCGCCCAATTTTGATGAAATGATGGTTGCTAAATTCACAATCATCAGTTTTTTGTTCAAATGATTAGCAATTACCTTCGCCGTCATAGTTTTTCCTGTACCGCTGTCGCCATACAACAACAATTTGTTCGAAATTGGTATTTTATACTGATCGAACAAATGCTTAAACTGCTGCTCGTGCAGAAACGCCATTAAATGACTTTTAATTTCAGGCGAAGCAATGAAATCTTCAAACGAAACGTTGCTTCTGTCGATATAATAAAAACTACTCATTTTATATAGATTGTGTTTTCTTTAATCCTTTGTAAGCCATAAAAAACGCGCAAACCATTAAGATTGATGCCAAAACAAACGGTGCACCCGGAAATTTAAACGGAGCCGAATCGTGCGTAAAGAAATAAAAAATACTTGTCATTACCAATGGTCCAAAAGTCGCTGTGGCACTGTTTAAACTTGCAAGAGTTCCCTGAATTTGTCCTTGCTCGTTTGCAGGAACATGATTGGTGATTTCCGACTGAATTGCCGGACCTGCCAAACCACCCAAACAATAAGGAATCAAGAATACAAAAACCATCCATTCTTGTGAGGCAAAAGCAATCAACAACAAACCGATGGAGTTTATGGAATATCCTATCAAAATACTTTTTCCGTTACCGATTCGCGGATTCACAAATCGAACCAAAACACCATGCACAAGCGCCACCAAAAGACCGACAACGCCTAGAGAAATCCCAACCATACGCTCGTCCCAATTGTATCGGTACATGGTATAAAAACTCCAGTTTCCGTTCACAGCATGCGATGCAAAATACATAAAGAACATTGCGGAAACCAATCCTATAATATTCGGGAATTTCTTTAATCGAGCCAAAGCACCTATCGGATTTGCAGCTTTCCATTCAAAAACCCTACGCTTTTCAGGAGTTAATGATTCGGGCAGAACAAAATATCCGTACACAAAATTCACAAAACACAAAGCAGCCGCAGCGTAAAAAGGAACGCGTGAACCAAACTGCCCCAACAAACCGCCAATTACAGGACCAATAATAAATCCGATACCAAAAGCAGCACCGACCAAACCAAAATTCTTGGCTTTATTTTCGGGTGTACTAACATCTGATATATAAGCCATTGCCGTAGAAATACTAGCGCCGGTTATACCTGCAATGATTCTACCCACAAATAACCAAGGTACATTTGGTGCTAATGCCAATACCAAATAATCGACAGCAAATGCCAGCAACGAAATCAGTAAAACGGGTCTTCTGCCGTATTTATCAGACAAACTGCCCATTAACGGCGCACACAAAAACTGCGTAAATGCGTAGGCAAATGCCAGCCAACCACCTAATTGTGCAGCTTCGCTAATATCGGAATGATTTAATTCTTTTAATAGTTTGGGAATTACAGGAATAATAATACCTATTCCTATAATATCGATTAACATTGTAATGAATATAAAACCAATTGCAGCTGATTTCTTGGAACTCATGTTTCTTAAAATTAGAAAAACAAAGCTACGAAAACACAAGCACTTTTTATAAATTAGTATTTTAAAGTATCTATATTTATTATGAGAATTTCTACTTTTTTATTTTTGCTTTTTTGTTTGATTTCATGTAAAGACAAACAATTACAAATTACAGAGTTTGATGAAATAATTCATTACAAACTAGATATCTTAAGAGTTGATGAAATTGATATTACCGACATTTTATCTGGTGAAGCTATTCAAAATATTTCTGACACCTTGATTATTGATCAATTTACAGAATCTGGGTTTCTAAAATCAGAAGTTGATAAATCTGATTATATAAAATTAAATCAAGTATTAACATCAACCGAAAACACAAAAGACAACACCAAATGCTTACCTGTTTATCGTGATTTTTTAATTCTAAAAAAGAAGAATGAAACCGTATGTATTTTCAAAATTTGTTTTGAATGTTCGCAGTTAAACTATATTGATGCTTCTACTAACGAAGAAAGATTGTTGACAGACGAAAACAGTTTAGTGCTTGATAAATTATTTCAATAAAAAAAGTCTTCCCAATTGGAAAGACTTTTAACAATATAAAAAACAATAAAATATTCAATAGAACAGTTCTATGTCAGCGAAATAGTTTATACCTTTGCAAAACGATATGAATGTGGAAAGATTTGGGCAGCTTGCAACCACTATAAAAAATGCTAAAAGGATATTCCCT
>JAVXSC010000231.1:0-229 GCA_036643355.1 Myroides sp. | reverse complement strand
TGGATTTTCTAAAGCTTCTTTAACAGCCACCAAGAAACCAACAGACTCACGACCATCGATAATTCTGTGGTCATAAGATAATGCAATGTACATCATTGGCGCAATAACTACTTGTCCGTTTACTGCAACTGGACGTTCGATGATATTGTGCATTCCTAAAATACCTGATTGTGGAGGGTTGATAATTGGCGTTGACAACATAGAACCAAATACACCACCATTGGTAATT
>JAVXSC010000230.1:0-2997 GCA_036643355.1 Myroides sp. | reverse complement strand
ACTTGGTGTAATGTCAGGTACATCGTTAGACGGAATTGACTGCGCCGTTGTAGAATTCACAAAGAATAACAACGTTTGGAGTTTTGATTTTATTTCAGGAAAAACAACTACTTATTCTAAAGATTGGCAGAATAAATTACAGTATGCTATTCATCTTTCTGATACCGATTTACATCTTTTAAATATTGAATATACTTACTTTTTAGCCGAATTTTTAGCTGATTTTATTACTGATAATAAGTTGACTGATCTGGATTTTATTTCATCGCACGGACATACGGTTTTGCATCAGCCCGAAAATGGAATTACCCTGCAAATTGGAAATTTACCAACTGTTACTGATATGATTTCTTTGTCTTTTGTGTGCGATTTTCGTGTGCAGGATGTACAGTTAGGCGGACAAGGAGCTCCGTTGGTTCCCATTGGCGATCGTTTGCTTTTTGCTGATTATGATTATTGCTTGAATTTAGGCGGATTCTCTAATATTTCCTTTGAAGAAAACAACGAACGAATTGCGTTTGATATTTGTCCGGTTAATACCATATCGAATCATTTCGCAAAAAAATTAGGTAAAGATTTTGATGAAAGCGGAAATTTTGCAGCATCAGGAATTGTAAATCAAAATTTGTTGAATGAATTGAATAATCTATCGTTCTATAATCAGCAAGGTCCAAAATCATTAGGAATAGAACAAGTAAATGCCATTTATCTGCCATTAATCGAAAAATATCAGTTAACTGCACAAGATCATTTGGCAACCGTAACAGAACATATCGCGTATCAAATAGCATCAGTTCTAAAAATTCAAAATTCAAAATTACTGGTGACAGGCGGTGGCGCGTTTAACGAACACCTTATTAATAGGTTAAAATTTTTTGCACCAAATACAACCGTTGTTTTAGGATCAAATGAATTAATAGAATTTAAAGAAGCCGTAATTTTTGCTTTTTTGGGAGTGCTACGTGTTACAAATACAGACAATGTGTTAAGCAGTGTTACGGGCGCATCAAAAAATCATTGTTCGGGCAATATATTTAATGAGGAATTATTAAGAAGTAATTGCTAAATTGATTTGTAATGAATTATATTTGTCGGGAAAATAAAAAGTTATCAATATAATGAAAGATTTATTAAAGAAATTCGAAGATAAAAAACCAGAAGTTGTTTTTCATTGGTCTGATTCTGAAACAGAAGCAGAAGGGTGGACAGTAATTAATTCATTACGTGGCGGTGCTGCAGGTGGTGGTACACGTATGCGTAAAGGATTGGATATGAACGAGGTTTTGTCTTTGGCTAAAACTATGGAAGTGAAATTTACCGTTGCAGGTCCGGCTATTGGCGGTGCAAAATCTGGTATTAATTTCGATCCTGCTGATCCGCGTAAAGAAGGCGTTTTACGTCGTTGGTACAAAGCGGTTTTTCCTTTATTGAAAAATTATTACGGAACAGGTGGCGATTTAAATGTTGATGAAATTCACGAAGTAATCCCAATGACCGAAGATTGTGGTTTATGGCATCCGCAAGAAGGTGTTTTTAACGGACATTTTAAACCAACCGAAGCTGAAAAAATCAACCGTATTGGTCAGTTGCGTCAAGGTGTTTTAATGGAAGTTGTAAATCCTGCATACACGCCAGATGCGACTAAAAAAATAACAGTTGCCGATTTAATTACAGGTTACGGTGTTGCAGAAGCAGTAAATCATTACTACAATATTTACGGCGGTAACGTAAGCGGTAAAAAAGTAATTGTTCAAGGTTTTGGTAACGTAGGTGCAGCAGCAGCTTATTACTTTGCGCAAATGGGTGCTAAAGTTGTTGGTATTATTGACCGTGACGGTGGTATTATGAAAGCAGAAGGATATTCTTTTGAAGAAATTAAAACGTTATTCTTAAACAAAAACGGTAATACGTTAGTTGCAGATAACATGATTCCTTTTGCAGAAATTAACGATAAAATCTGGAGTATGGGTGCTGAAGTATTCGCGCCTTGTGCAGCTTCACGTTTAATTACAAAAGAGCAGGTTGATGCAATGATTAATGCTGGATTAGAAGTTATTTCTTGCGGAGCGAACGTTCCGTTTGCAGATAAAGAAATTTTCTTTGGACCGATTATGGAATATGTTGATTCTAAAATCAGTTTAATTCCAGATTTCATTTCAAACTGTGGTATGGCACGCGTTTTTGCTTACTTCATGGAAAGCAGAGTTGAAATGAACGATGCTAAAGTTTTCGAAGATACATCGAACATCATTAAAAAAGCTTTAGAAAAAGCACACGCTTTGAATTCATCTAAAACAGATATTTCTGCAGCAGCTTTTGAAACCGCTTTAAAACAATTAGTGTAGTTTCAACACAATATATACATTAAAGCAAGTAGAAATACTTGCTTTTTTTATACAACTAAATAAAAAATGTATATTTACCTAAAATTTAAGCTTTATTAAAACATAGTATATGCAGTTTACAAACGAAGAAAAAAAGTCAATGGCAATTACAACAGCAGTAGTTGGTGTTTTGTTGATGATTTTAATATTTATACGTTTTGCAAATTCTGTTGATATATCTGAATTAGCAGGCGGTGGCGGTGGCGGAGTCGAAATTAATTTTGGCGACAGTGATTTGGGTATGGGGCCCGATTTTACAAGCGAAGTATTAAATGTTACCGAGGCTAATAAAAAATCGGCAGCAGCTCGTGAACCCGAAGTTGAAGAAGAAATTTTAGCACAAGAAAACACAAGAGATGTTCGCGATTATACGGTGGTTAAAAAAACTACTACTACAAAAGATAAACCTAAAACCATTACAAAACCTGTAAAAGAACAACCAAAAACTCGTCAGGTTTCTGATTTTGTTAAGAATGCAGCATCAAGCCTAAACGGAAATAAATCTGGTGGTGATGGTGATGATGGTGTTGCAGGTAATAAAGGAAGAAAAGACGGATCGTTAAATTCTAGCAATTATTATGGCGATGGTGGTTCTGGTGGTGGAACAGGTGGT
>JAVXSC010000229.1:0-3037 GCA_036643355.1 Myroides sp. | reverse complement strand
ATTCTCTTTAATTTTAAAGGCTTTTCTAATAATCCTAAAAAAGGAGATCCAAAATTAGGTGGTTGGTATATGTATTTCGGAAATGCGAAAATTGAAGATACCAAATGGAATATCAATTACGATGTTCAATATCGAAATTACGAAATAATTTCAGATTTAAACCAGTTGTTGATTCGTGGTTCTATTCAATACATGCTATACGATAATTTAACATTGGGAACCGGTTACGCTTTTGTGGATACAGAACAATACTTAAAACCAGATGTTCCTTTTATTGAAAACAGAATTTTTCAGGATGTACTTACTAACCAAAAAATTGCAACCGCTACTGTAAAACATCGTTTTAGATTTGAACAACGATTTATAGAAAATCAGGATTTTAAATCAAGATTCAGATATCAGTTAGGTTTGGATGTTCCTATTTATCAGAATACCGAAAAAAATCAGAGTTTGTATGCAAGTTTTTATAACGAACTTTTTATGAATACCGATGAAACTTCAAGAAAAACAAACGTTTTTGATAGAGATCGATTGTATTTAGGCGCAGGCTTTAAATTCAATCAAAAATTAGGAATTCAGGTTGGTTGGATGAATCAGATGCTTCAAAAAACATCGCATCAGCAATTAATGTTTTCACTACATCATAATTTAAAGATATAAAACAAAAAACGCTTTCATTACGAAAGCGTTTTGTTTTTATTACTTAATTTTTCTTTAATAACCGAATATATAATTGGAAGAACGGATACCAAAATAATCAGCAACACTACTTTTGAAAAGTTGTCTTTTATCAATGGAATATTTCCTAAAAAATATCCTGCCAAAGTAATTCCGAAAACCCAGATAAATCCACCAACAAAATTATACGTTAAAAAAGTAGCGTAATTCATTCTGCCAATGCCAGCAACAAACGGAGCTAACGTTCTTACAATTGGTACAAAACGAGCAATAACAATGGTTTTACTGCCGTACTTCTCATAAAAAGAATGTGTTTTATTAATATGTTCTATTGTAACCGGCTGTTTACCCAATATTTTAAAGTTGATGATTCGCATACCAATTTGTTTACCAATAGAGTAATTAACGGTATCGCCTAAAACTGCTGCTATGAACAATAAAATCATAACCAGCCAAACATTTAAACTTTCAGGAAATTGTGCTGCCAACATTCCGGTTGCAAACAATAACGAATCTCCCGGTAAAAAAGGCATTACAACCAAACCGGTTTCAACAAAAATGATTAAAAACAATATGGCATAAACCCAAACGCCGTAATCTTGCAAGAAAACCTCTAAATATTGGTCAATATGTAATATAAAATCGATTAATTCCATTTCAAAATCTTAAAAAAATACATAAAAAAAAGGCTTTCGCCTTAATTATTCCGTTGGTCCTTCCCATTCGTTCATTCCGCCAACCAAATTAAAAGTGTTTTCAAAACCTAACTGGCTCATCAATAAACACGTTTGTCCGCTGCGGTTTCCAGAACGGCAATAAACATAATAGTTTTTAGATTTATCTAAATTTTCTAAAGCACTTAAAAAATCCTGTCCCTGATAAAAATCATGATGAACTGCTCCTGGAATTGCACCTTCGCTTACTTCATCTTCTGTACGAACATCTAATAAAACAGCGTTTTCATCGTTCTGAAAATCGCTCCACCATTGTTCTTGTTGTAAATCCATTGTATAAGAATTTAAATTTTCTTCAAATATAATTAAATCCTTTTAAAATAAAGAAAACATCTTAATTTAGTGGTTTTAAAACTTCAAATAAATGTCTTCACATCATATTGTACGCGACGATCAGGAACCTGCACTAATAATTGCCAATGGCGAAGCTTGTTCAATGGAATTATTGAACCAATTATTGGAATGGAATCCTTTGGTTATTGTATTAGACAGTGCCATTACGCGCGTTTTGGAATTAGGAATTAAAGTTGATGTGTTAATTGGGGATTTTGACCGCGATTTTGATTACGAATACTATAAGAATTTACAGTATCCTATTGAAATTGTGAAGTTAGAGGAGCAGGATTCGTACGATATTGACAAGGCGATTAATTATTTGATCAATCGAAAAATACCTGCAGCAAATATTGTTTGGTCAACCGGCAGAAGAATGGATCATACTTTTACAAACATCACCAATCTTATTAAATATCAGGAAGTTATAAAATTAGTGATGATCGACGATTATTCTAAAATTTTTCCTTTACAGAAGAATTTTGTTAAATGGTATCCAAAAGAAACTATTTTATCATTGATTCCTGTTGGAACTGTTGATGGTATTTCGACAAAAAACTTGAAATACGAACTTCAAAACGATTCATTAATTCTAGGATTTAAACCCGGAAGCAGTAATGAAGTTTTAACCGACGGTTTGGTTGAAATTACCTACGAAAACGGGCATTTAATTTTGATGGAATGCAATGATTAAACCATAAAATCGGCAATTACCAAAGCAGCCATAGCTTCAACAATGGGCACGGCACGCGGTAGCACACAAGCATCGTGTCTGCCTTTTCCTTTAATAACTTCCAATGTTCCATTAGAGGTTAACATTTCTTGCGGTTGCAATAAAGTAGCGACTGGTTTAAAAGCAACATCGAAATAAATATCCATTCCGTTACTTATTCCACCTTGAATTCCGCCTGAAAAATTAGTTTTAGTCGATCCGTCTTCATTAAAATAATCGTTGTGTTGCGATCCAAACATTTTAGTCCCTTCAAAACCACTACCAAAACTAAAGCCTTTACAAGCGTTTATAGACAACATTGCCTTTGCCAAATTGGCTTCTAATCGATCGAAAACAGGTTCGCCCAAACCAATCGGAACATTTTTTATCACACAGGTCACAACACCGCCAACAGTATCGCCTTTTTTCTTGGTTTCTAAAATAAGTTGTTCCATTTGCTGGGCAATTTCAACATCGGGACAGCGAACATCATTGGTTTCCGTAAGGGATAAATTAAGTTCGGTATATTTTTTATTGACGGAAATACTTCCAACAGAAGAAACCTCCGCGATAATTTCTA
>JAVXSC010000228.1:0-3055 GCA_036643355.1 Myroides sp. | reverse complement strand
TTGAGCTTTGTGCCGTCTTTTTCCAAACGGTCTAAATAGGGTTGCGTTTCACGCAATGGGTCAATAATGGCAGCTTCGCCATTGGAAGTAATGTAATACGCCCCTTGCGACAGACATCCTGTATAAATTTGTTCTATTTTCATCTTTTCAAATTTTATAGTACAAATTTCAGCTCTTGCAGCCGTTTATACAGCAACTTTTGTTACATAAGAAAATTATTTCTATAAATATTCCATTTTATAATCTCCAATGTGCTGTTGTGCGGCACTTATGTGTTTTTTTTGCTTAAAATAGTTAAGAATTCCTTTTAAAAGTACCGATACGGATATTACAATAAAAACAATCTCGATAAGGTTTCCATATTCCGTTGCAGTCAGATTGTTGATACTTATACCGGCAACAAGAAAATACAGAGACGTTCGTAAGAAGGATAGAAAGGTAGACTGGTTTGCTAGTACGGTTCGTTCAAGTGCGAGTTTTTCGCGTAGTATTAAGTCTTTATTCATTTGAATGTTATTTTAGCGAAATTAAACAGTCTTTGAAAAGATTTGTGCAACTTTAGTTACATAAGGTTATTTTATTTCTGCCCAACGCAACAAATCCCTCCTCTTCCAATTGCTTTAATAATCTGGAAACAACCACTCTGGATGTCCCCAGTTCATTAGCCAGCTGCTCGTGGGTGGTGTGTATGGTTTCAGAGTGGGTTAGTTCTGTCTTCTTTTTTAGGAGGTTTAATAGCCGTTCATCTGTTTTTTTAAACGAAATGGCATTCACCATTTCCAGAAGTTCTTCAAAGCGTTTATGATAAAGCCGAAAAATGTAGTCCAACCACTGCGGGTGTTCTTTGATGAACAACGATACTTTTTCAACCGGTAAAAAAAGAATCTCAGCGTCTTCCTCTACCTCGGCTTTCACTTTGCTGGTTTCATTGTGCATTCCGCCTAAAAAAGACATAATGCAACTTTCTCCCGATTTAATGTAATAAAGTAAAATTTCTCTTCCGTCTTCTTCTGTCCTTAGTACCTTAAGGGTACCTTTTGTTACAATCGGAATTGAGCGGATACTGGCATTTTCACTGAGCACATTACTGCCAGCTGTGTAGCTTTTTTTTATACTGTGGGCATATAGTTTTTCAACCAGTTCAGGTGATGACTTAAATTCGGTTATGTGCAGTAAATCTTCCATAGAACAAAGTTAAAAATTTAATGGATCTAATGTGATGTATTGTTTGCAGTGTCTCTATATCATTTTAATAGTAATATAAAATAACTTGAAAAGTATACTGTTCAAATTGAATTTCCTTCTTGAAAGATTTTATTTTAAAGTTTTCAGAAAAAAGCTGTGTAGGCTTAATACTAAGCTTTTATAAAGATTATCAAAAAGTCAGGTAACGATTTGGTAACGGTGCTCATTGCTTTGTTTTTCAATATGCTTCCATTAGCTCAATTATATAAAATTACAAATTATTATGGAGAAGTAACTTATCAAAAGAATTTATTATAAGATAAAAATTATAATTAATAAGTGCTTCACAATTCAATTTAAAACTTGCAGTTAAAAAAAAAGTCTTAATAAATAAAACAAAGATGTCAACATTACTTTATTGAGTATTTTATTTAGATAATACTTGACAAAAGAAATGAGGAACTCAATAACATCCAAAACGTATTACATAAAAAAATAAAAAAATCTGAAATAATTGAAATGTACCTAGCTACTAAACTGCAAATAAAAAATAGACCTTTTCAACTCCAAATTTTCATCAAGCAATAATTTAAAACATTTAAATGCAGAAATTACTAAGGTCACTTTACACATTTTTTGAACAATAAAAAAATGTTTATCACCAACTTTCTAATAGCTATTTTTGGTTGACATCCAATTTTAAAGTATAATATCAAAAAAATACAACAGGCAAGAAATTCTTATCTGTTGTATTCATAAAATTAATAAAAGCTTTGCCTTTCTGTGATTTATTTTTTTTTCAGTTTTTGTAAATTTGTAAACGTAAAGAATTTAAACATCTCAGATATTTCTCATTGCTAAACATTAAAAATAATCAATGATGATAGAATATTTTTTACAAAGAAAATATGAAACAATCCAAAGAAACTAACCTCAAGTAATATTAAACTATTTAGAGTTACATTGCTATACTTTTAAATTTTCTCGTTCATTATAATAATTCATATAATTTCTAGCAAACAATAAGTATGTAGGATCAATTTTCCCACCTCCTAAAGCTCCTCCTACAATTGTTATTTCTTGCAACGTGCCCACTAGTTCTTCTAATCTTTCAAGACTTACTTTATCATGACCTGCACGAAAAATTTGATTATCTAGAGCCGGTGATAAATTATACTTCTTCTGTAAGTCTTCAATAGACGAAGTAAGGGTCATTTCATTAATAACACTTGTTATAAAATCAATTCCCTTATCGAACTGTCCTTTAAGTAAAAAAATTATAGGCATATAGAAATTAAAATCTTTATTTAATAATCTTTCTGTTCTATTTTCTATGCTACTAATTATCTTATCGTATGAATTTAATTTATCAAAATAAGGCTGTGCAAAACTTAAAATACATTTTTTTAAATTTTCTAACATAGCACCATCATTAGTTCCATCAAATGTCCATTCAAAATAATTTTTATCTGACATTAAGAAACTCAAGTTTTGTGATAGTGTAAAAGTTAAAGTTTTACTATTGACATCTAACAATTGTCTTTTTATAATTTCTAAATCAGCTAAAGAAATAAAAACTGTTATATTTAAACTAACTTTCGCTGCTTTTTTATCCTGTAAGTAGGTGAAATATAAAGCATTTTTAATATTAGGATAGTCTTCTTTTACAAAAAAACTTTGTTTATAAGCGTATCCTAAATCCTCACATAAATTTTTAACTTTATTTTCAACATCTTTTTTCATTTCTCTTAACATATTACTCGGTTTTTCCATATTGAATAATTCTCAAAATGTTGTACGTCTTCAAAGTAAATTAGACATTTAAATATAAAAACTAATTTAGTGTTTAGTTTATAAATTTATTAATTTT
>JAVXSC010000227.1:0-3063 GCA_036643355.1 Myroides sp. | reverse complement strand
GAAATGCATAACAGGCAGCTCACTTCTACAAAACGGCATTCGGTTTTCAGTCTGAAGCTTATTCAGGATTAGAAACGGGTGTTCGCGACAGAGCATCGTATGTTATCAGACAAGATAAAATACGCATTATTCTTACAACGGCTTTAAATTCTGATTCTGCAATCGGTGAGCACGTTAAAAAACATGGCGATGGTGTAAAAGTTGTGGCTTTATGGGTTGAAGATGCTGTTTCGGCTTACGAAGAAACTACAAAACGTGGTGCTGTTTCGTACATGGAACCAAAAGTAACTTCAGACGAGAATGGTGAAATTATCCAAGCAGGAATTTATGCTTACGGTGAAACAGTTTTCATGTTTACAGAGCGCAGAAATTACAACGGTTTGTTTTTACCTGGATACGTTAAATGGGAAAGCGATTATAACCCGGCTCCGGTTGGTTTAAAATTTATCGACCATATGGTTGGTAACGTAGGTTGGAATGAAATGAACGTTTGGGTTAAATGGTTCGAAGATATTTTAGGTTTCGTAAACTTCTTGTCTTTTGATGATAAGCAAATCACAACCGAATATTCTGCGTTAATGTCTAAAGTTATGGCAAACGGTAACGGAAGAATTAAATTCCCGATCAACGAGCCGGCAGAAGGTAAAAAACGTTCGCAAATTGAAGAATATTTAGATTTCTACGAAGGTCCAGGTGTTCAGCATATCGCAGTTGCTACAGACGATATCATTAAAACGGTTTCTGATATGAAAGCGCGTGGTGTAGAATTTTTATCTATTCCGCCACAAGAATATTACGATGCTATTCCAGAGCGTTTAAAAGATCACATGGATAAATTCAAAGAAGATATCAATGAATTACAAAAATTAGGAATCATGATTGATGCCGATGAAGAAGGATATTTGTTACAGATCTTCACAAAACCTGTAGAAGATCGTCCAACATTATTCTTTGAAGTAATTCAGCGTATGGGTGCTCGCGGATTTGGTGCAGGTAACTTTAAAGCGTTATTTGAATCAATTGAAAGAGAACAAGAAAAACGTGGAACACTTTAATAATCTGCTTTTTAACAGATTAAAGTTAAAGTTTTGTTAAACACAAATTAGTGTTTTTTAATATAGAATTAAAACCTACCTTTGCACTCACAAAATCAAGGTCGTTAAAACCCTTGGTTGTTGTAATAAATTTTTCATAATTTATAGTTTTTTGGTTGGTTAATAGCATAAAAACTCAGTTGGTAACAACTGGGTTTTTTTGTTTTTTAATAACTTTGGAATAGATATTGTTTTGTATCTTTCCTAAAAATTGAAGAATATGAAAAATACATTTTTAACCTTTGTAGTTCTCTTTATAACTATGCTCGGTTACGGGCAGTCATCGGCTTTTAAATCGGGCGAATACTTTAAATTTCAGGTTTCGTACGGCTTTATAAATGCAGGTATTGCTACATTGGAATTAAAAGAAACAACCTATAACGGCAAAAGCGTGTTTCATGCAAAAGGCGATGGGCATACAACCGGTTTATCGAAATCTTTTTTTAAGGTAAAAGACGATTATCAAAGTTATTTCGATAAAACTACCGGACAGCCTTACCGTTTTGTAAGAAAAATTAACGAGGGCGGATACACCAAAAATCAAGAAGGTTTTATAAACTACAAAACCAACACCGTTTTATTGAAAGATTACAAGGCAAAAACCGAAAAAACATACAACGTAAATTCAAAAATTCAAGATGTTATTTCGTCATTTTATCATTTGCGCAATCATGAGAAGCTAGACAATATTAAGGCGGGTGAAACCATACAGATTGATATGTTTTTTGATGACGAAATCTTTAAATTTAAACTAAAATTTATGGGTTATGAGAAAATTAAAACTAAATTTGGTACGGTTAACACTATGAAGTTCCGTCCGTATGTAATGTCGGGGCGTGTTTTTAAAGAAGAAGAAAGTTTAACTCTTTGGGTTTCAAACGATGAGAACAGAGTTCCGTTGAAAATTCAGGCAAGTTTACTGGTTGGTTCTTTAAAGGCAGAGTTAATTCAATATAAAAATTTAAAAACCACTTTGAAAGTCGTAAAATAATGGAAATATCAAACGAACGCAAACAAAAAATAGAAGCCTTACAGGATAAATTCACTAAAATAGATCAAAAATTAGACACGCATTTAGAAGGGATGTTATGGCAAAAACCAATTACTTATTGGGATTACATACAAACCGATGCATTACTTAATTTACAGATCCAACGATCAACCCTGCCAGATGAAATGGTTTTTATCATGTACCATCAGGTAAACGAATTGTTGTTTAAAATGATCTTGTGGGAAATTGAACAGGTTTGCTTCGCAGAAAATTTAAAAACTCCATTTTTTACAGAACGTTTAGGTAGAATTTCTCGTTATTTTGATATGTTAACAACATCGTTCACCATTATGGGCGATGGAATGGAAACAGAACAATACCTTAAATTCCGTAACACCTTAACGCCTGCCAGCGGATTTCAAAGTGCACAATATCGTTTGATCGAATTTGCTTCAACCGATTTAATTAATTTGATCGATGCACGTTACCGCGAAACAATCGACAGAAACACGCCGTACGAAAATGCTTTTGAGCACATGTATTGGCAGGCTGCCGGTAAAGATTACAAAACAGGAAAAAAGTCATACTTAATTAATGAATTCGAAAAGAAATACAAAAAAGAATTCATTGATTTTATGCAGAAATACAACACATCAAACCTTTGGCAAAAGTTTAAACAGCTTCCAATAGAAGATCAGCAGAACGAAGATTTGCGCCAGGCAATGCGTCATTACGACAAAACCGTGAATATTACATGGGTTATGGGGCATTTTAAAGCTGCTAAAAAATACATAGAAAGCGAAGCAGGTCCGCAAGAAGCGACTGGCGGAAGCGATTGGAAAAAATACATGTTACCGCAATACCAACGCAGAATTTTCTTCCCTGAATTATGGAGCGAAGAAGAATTAGCAAACTGGGGAAAAGACGCTTTGTAATGAAGTTTTTCCAGCTCATATTATCTCTAACAGTTTTTTCGTT
>JAVXSC010000226.1:0-3066 GCA_036643355.1 Myroides sp. | reverse complement strand
GTTGGATTGATACGCAAACCACCCAAACGCAATTCGTCCTGATTTAATTCATCAAGACTTTTGTAGGTATTTCGGTACGATAAAACCATCCATTCTTTACTGGTATTCATTGATACCGTTGGCGCGCGATCGTAATCTGCCAGTTGTAAAATTTCTTTCGATGGTTTTTGATACATAATATTTTCTTGTGCAATCATAGGCGCAGTGGCTAATAATAATGCCAAAAGTGTTTGTTTTATTTTTTTCATTTATAATCGGGTTTTTACAAAAATAAGTATTTTATCTGTTTAAAAATTATAATTAAATTAGCCTGTATAAATTAACAGTTATGATTATGTATCATTCAAAAATAACCGGGTTGGGCTTTTATGTTCCGGAAAATGTTGTGACAAATGACGATTTATCGAAATTGATCGATACAAATGACGAATGGATTCAGGAACGAACCGGAATAAAAGAACGCCGTCATGTGGTTTTACCGGAAGATACTACTTCGGGTATGGCGCTAAAAGCATCGAAAATTGCCATTGAACGTGCGGGAATTGATAATAACGATATTGATTTTATAGTTTTTGCCACTTTAAGTCCCGATTATTATTTTCCAGGCCCCGGAGTTACGCTGCAGAAAGAATTAGGAATTAAAACCGTTGGAGCGTTGGATATTCGCAATCAATGTTCGGGATTTATCTATGCACTTTCGGTTGCCGATCAGTTCATTAAAACCGGAATGTATAAAAATATTCTGGTAGTTGGATCTGAAGTTCATTCCAAAGGATTAGATATGACCACTCGCGGACGTGGAGTTTCAGTCATTTTTGGCGATGGAGCAGGAGCAGTGGTTTTAAGCCGAACCGAAGATCTATCGAAAGGAATTTTATCTACCCATTTACATTCGGAAGGCGAACATGCCGAAGAATTGGCGTTGATTGCACCCGGAATGGGCAAGCGTTGGATTACCGATGTCATTAAAGAAAATAATCCAAACGATGAATCGTATTATCCATACATGAACGGACAATTTGTGTTTAAAAATGCCGTGGTTCGATTTTCTGAAGTGATAAATGAAGGATTGGAATCCAATAATTTACAGGTTTCAGATATCAATATGTTGATACCGCATCAGGCAAATTTACGTATATCACAATTCATTCAGCAAAAATTTAAACTAACCGATGACCAAGTGTACAACAACATTATGAAATATGGTAATACAACAGCGGCATCGGTACCAATTGCACTAACCGAAGCTTGGGAAAACGGAAAAATTAAAGACGGTGATTTAGTGGTACTTGCAGCCTTTGGAAGCGGTTTTACATGGGCAAGTGCAATAATTCGTTGGTAAAAAAGTTGTAGTTTAAAGTTGTTCTTTGTAAATTACACTTTAAAAGAAAATTAGAAATGAAAGGTCAGAAAGTAGAAAATTCAGGACAGGCGCAACTGTTTAAAAATCCGTTTTTAGAATTATTAACCAAAGGCCATCCGGCGTTAAGCTGGGGTATTCACACACCACTTTTAATATACTGTTTTTATTACGGATATGTAAATTATAACATGTCGTTGTTAACAATGTTGGGTGTTTCAGTCTTTGCCTTATTCTTTTGGACGTTTTTTGAATATATTGCCCACCGTTACATTTTTCATTTAATTAGTGAAAAAGAAAGCATGCAGAAGTTTGCCTACATAATGCACGGCAATCACCACCATTACCCAAAGGACAGAACTAGGTTGTTTATGCCACCCGTACCAAGTTTGATTATTGCGGGTGCATTGCTAGGGATACAATATTTATTGTTGGGAAAATATGCTTTTGCTTTTTATCCGGGCTTTATTTTGGGGTGGTTAATGTATGCGTCTATGCATTATTTAATACATGCTATTGAACCGCCATTTAAGTTTTTGCAGCCAATTTGGCGTAACCACCATTTACACCATTACAGAAACGATAATTTAGGTTTTGGTGTTAGTAATACCATTTGGGATAAAGTTTTTGGAACTACATTCGATTTTAAAAAGGATAAAATAGACAAGCGAAAATCAAGAGAATTAATGTTTGATAAAGAAACAAAAAGCGAAACTGTTTAGGTTTCGCTTTTTGTTTGTTAAAATATTTTATCTTTAGGTTTTAAGAAACACAAAATGAAACCTATAACAGCTTTTTACAATTATACCTTTTTAATATTAAGTGTATTAATGCTTGTATTTTGTGTCTATAGTTTATATGCGAAACCTAGAAGTTATGCAATTGATTTAGTAATTATAGATACCAAATCAATTGAAAATTTAGAACCCAAATTTTTAAAAAAGTTAGATTAAGAAACACCTTTGCCTGCACCTGAACCTATGTATGAATCTGAAGATGATGAAACAACGAGTTGCGGTGGTTGGAGTAAACGTATTGTTTTTAATACAGTTGAATTACCAACAAAAGATCTGTTAAATAAAGTTGATAAAGCCATTGATTCAATTAGGTCGAATGATCTACAAAGACGTGTGCACATTAATATTGTTTTGACTCAAGAAACTTCTTACCAAACCTTTATTGATATTTTAGATTTGTTTGAAGAAAAAAATACTAGAGTATATGGTGTTCACAAAGAAATGATTTTTTGGATTGAATAAAAAAAGTAATAAAACATGAAAACAGTTATCTACATTATACTAGCGTTATTAATTTCTTTTATAGTTTTTTATTTGTTGAAACCCTATGTAAACGATACCATAAGTATTATTATCGCTACAATTATAGTAACAATATTTGCAGGCTTTTACAGGAAATTAGAGAAAAAGAGTTAAATAAAAAATCGCTTTCAGAACTGAAAGCGATTATATTATTTATGCAAAATCATAGAAATTTCAATGTTTACGTTTCTTGGTAGTTTTTCGACCTGAACACATTCACGTGCTGGAGCTGTTTCGGCAGAAAAGAAACTTCCGTAAATTTCGTTGATCATACTGAAATGATCCATGTTTCTAATAAAAATAGTTGCTTTTACAACATGGTCAAAAGTCAGCCCGGCTTCTTCAATAATATAGTAAAGATTCTGCATTACCTGTTTTGTTTCGTCT
>JAVXSC010000225.1:0-3145 GCA_036643355.1 Myroides sp. | reverse complement strand
GTGTCATTTACTTCTTAGGCGTTAAAGTTATCAGCGGTACAATCATTTCTTCTAACGAAATACCACCGTGCTGATACGTGTTTTTAAAATAACTTACGTAATAATTGTAATTGTTAATATACGCTAAAAAGTAATCGCTTTTTGCAAAAATATACGAACTACTCATATTAATTGCCGGTAATTGTACTTTTTTAGGATCTTTAACCACATAAACATCTTTTGGTTCGTAGGTTAACGATTTTCCGGTTTTGTATCGAAGGTTCAAGCTGGTGTTTTTATCGCCAATTACCTGCGACGGATTTTTACAGTTTATGGTTCCGTGATCTGTAGTAATAATTAATTTGAAACCTGCTGTTTGTGCCTGCTGAATGATTTCTAACAAAGGTGAATTTTTAAACCAGCTTTGCGTTAATGATCGGTATGCTTTATCGGTCGATGCCAGTTCTTTTATAACTTCCATTTCAGTTTTGGCATGCGAAATCATATCAACAAAATTATAAACCAATGCAATTAACTTGTTGTTTTTGATTGATTTAAAATTCTCTGCCAGCTTTTTACCGTCTCTTAAATTGGTTATTTTATGATATTCGTATTTAATGTTTAAACGCAAACGTTTTAATTGATCTTCTAAAAATTCGGCTTCAAAAAGATTTTTTCCACCATCGTCCACATCATTTTTCCAATATTGAGGTAACTGTTTTTCCATCTGTAGTGGAGTCAAACCTGAAAAAATAGCGTTTCTTGCGTATTGCGTTGCTGTTGGAAGTATCGAATAATAATGCTCTTCTTTATCTACTTTATAATGTTGGTTTACAATGCCTTCAAAAGCTTTCCATTGATCGTATCGTAAATTATCAATCACTACAAAAAGCACATTTTCTTCGCCACGTAATTCGGGAACAACCTTTCGTACAAACAGTTTATGAGAGAAAAGTGGAGCTTCGTCATCGTTATTGATCCAGTCTTCGTAATTTTTTTCTACAAATTTACCGAATTGAATGTTTGCTTCTTCCTTTTGTTTTTCAAGGATTTCAGCTACATTTTGATCTTCGATCGTTTCCAATTGCAATTCCCAAAAAATCAATCTTTTGTATAAATCTGCCCATTCCTGATGCGAATTTGCCTGCATCATTTCCATTGCAATTTTTCTGAATTCCTTTTGATAATCCAATGACGTTTTTTCTGAAATCAATCTTGAATTATCTAAATTCTTCTTTAAACTCAACAAAATCTGATTCGGATTCACAGGTTTAATCAAATAATCTGCAATTTTAGATCCAATTGCTTCATCCATTATAAATTCTTCCTCGCTTTTGGTGATCATTATAATAGGTATGGTCGATTTTTTTTCTTTCAATTCTGCCAAAGTTTCCAAACCGGTAATTCCCGGCATGTTTTCATCTAAAAAAACGGCATCAAAATTTTCTTCGTCAAATAAATCAATCGCATCTTGTCCGTTGGTAGCAGTAGTTACTTTATAGCCTTTCTTTTCTAAAAAAAGCACATGTGGTTTTAACAAGTCAATTTCATCGTCAACCCACAATATTTTTATTTCATTCATAGCAATAATATTTTACCCGTTACTAAAACAGGTATTAGAATTTTAAATTTAGTAAAAAGTAAATACAATTTTCTTAAAATATTAATAAGAAAATTTAAAACCTTATTTATTACAAAAATGATATAAATATTTTGTTTTTTAGATACTTTTGTATGTTTTATTAATTAAAATAACAGCAATTAAGTTGTTATATTAACTACGTTTTTAAATGTATTTTTCTTTTATAATACCTGTTTACAACCGACCTGATGAAATTGATGAATTACTGCAAAGTCTGGTTCAACAAACTTATTCAGATGATTTTGAGATTGTTGTGGTTGAAGATGGTTCCACGGTTAACTGCCAAGATGTTGTAAACAAATACCTTAATCAGCTTAATGTTTCGTATTACTTTAAGAAAAATTCAGGGCCGGGCGATTCACGAAATTATGGAATGAAGGTTGCAAAAGGCGATTATTTTATCATTTTAGATTCCGATTGTATCATTCCTGAAAATTATTTGGTTGAAGTTGATAAATTCCTGAAAGATAATTACGTGGATTGTTTTGGCGGACCTGATGCGGCACACGATTCTTTTTCTGATGTGCAGAAAGCAATCAATCAAACAATGACATCGGTTTTAACAACAGGCGGAATTCGCGGTGCAAGCGAGAAATTAGGAAAGTTTCAACCACGGAGTTTTAATATGGGAATTTCAAAAGAAGCTTTTGAAGCATCGGGTGGTTTTGGAAAAATTCATCCAGGTGAAGATCCAGATCTATCGATTCGTTTATGGAAAATGAATTTTAAAACGGCTTTAATTCCAAATGCACATGTTTTCCACAAACGCAGGATCGATTGGGAAAAATTCTACAAACAAGTTAATAAGTTTGGCAAAGCCAGACCAATTTTGAATAAACGTTATCCAGAATACAGCAAAATAACCTATTGGTTCCCTGCTTTTTTTTTAGTTGGCTTTTATATTTCGCTTTTATTTTTAATTGTTGGTATTAACATGTTTATTTACAGCTATGCCTTGTATTTCCTGGCTCTTTTTATAGAAACTTTAGTTAAAACCAAGAACCTTAAAATTGGATTTTTAACAATAATTGCAACTTTTATTCAGTTTTTTGGATATGGGGCAGGGTTTTTGTACAGCTATTTTTTATTAAATATTAAGAAACAAGATCCAGAAGTAGCAATGCCCGAAATGTTTTTTAAATAATGATGAAGATAATAGGAGTAACCGGAGGAATTGGAAGTGGCAAAACAACCATTATCAATTATATAAAATCGAAAGGATTTGCGGTTTATATTGCCGATGACGCGGGAAGGAAAATCATGCAGAAACCTAAAATTATTCAACAGATAAACGAATTGTTTAGCAATGAAGTTCTTTTACCTGATGGTTTTTTGGATCGATCTAAAATAGCATCTCGTGTTTTCAATGATAACGATTTGTTGCAGAAATTGAACAATATTGTGCATCCAGCTGTCGGGTTAGATTTTGAAGAATTCAAAAAGGAAAAAACTTCTGAAAAAGTAATTTTTAAAGAAACAGCAGTTTTGTTTGAATCGGGTTCGTATAAAGACTGCGACGCTACA
>JAVXSC010000224.1:0-3210 GCA_036643355.1 Myroides sp. | reverse complement strand
ACTGTCTAAAGGCATATTGAAAATCTTGGCAATTTTTAAAGCCAAAACTGCCGAAGGAATATATTTTTTTGTTTCGATAGAATTAATTGTCTGACGTGAAACTCCGACTTTTCCCGCCAGATCTCCTTGGGTTAAATTGTGTCGGGCACGTTCTATTTTAATGTAATTCTTCATGATAAATTATTCTTTGGCTAATTCTTTCTTTAAAGAATAGCGTTTCATTTGAAACATTAATATTTGATAAAACATTAAGACCATAATTATTTGTCCAGCTCTTATTTCTTCTATATCATCTTGAAAAATGAAGTAATCCATAATAGGAGAAATAATCAAATAAAGCGTTCCAAACAATAATGCGTTCATTACTAATTTTAAACGTATTTCCAGCATCATTTCATCGTCATCTTTATACTTTGAAAATTGAATCAAAAACAGACACAAACAAATTAAAGACATTAAAATACTTTTCACAAGTAGTTTTGTTTGTGGCTCATCATGTAATAGGTTAAATTGACCTGCAATAATAATAAAAGTAAATATTATTAGTAAAATACAGAAAGCGAACTTCCTTACTTTTGGCGGGAATAAAATATTTGTATTCATAAATATATAGTTAAGTTTATTTGCTACAAATATAAATAAACTTTTCAATTTGTAAAGAAAACTTTACTTTATACTATAAAAAAATCGATATGCTATAGAAACATACCGATTTTAAAAATATAGTTAGTTTAATTGTGTTTATGCTGTTGCAGGCAAATCACGGGTTAACCAACCACTGCGACCTGCGGTTATTATTGCGTAAGGCGTAATCCAAAACAAGGTAAATAAGTAGAAAACGCTGTAGGTATATGCTAAAAATGCTTCGGCAATATTGTACTTTTTAGCGTAGAAAAACATTTGAATGCTAGAGAATACAAAGATTCCTGCTAAACTTGAACATACAAAAAGTACCGGATGTGTAACTACAAAAAACAGTAACAACGCTAATAACGGGTAAGCCATAATTACTTTAATCCATTGCATGGTTAGTAAAATACGTGATCCTGCGGTTGATTCTTCTCTAAATTTTGTAAAAGCAAACTTACTCATCATAATGTTTTCACGAACATTGCTTCGTTCCCAACGAACAAACATTTTGTACAAACTTTTGTATTTTTCCGGAATATTGGTATATACATACGCATTTTTCTGAAAAAGCACATGTAAACCTTGTTTTAAAATCATATTGGTTATTGCTCGGTCTTCACCAATATCACTCGGTTGTCCCATAAAAGTCTGGTTCATCCAATCTTCTAAACAATTCATGACCGCATCTTTTCTGTAAGCTGCCAATGCGCCCGGCGTACATAAAACCGATCCAATAGCACTTTGAGCCGATCGAACAAATTCAAAACTAAAAACAAAACTTACGTTTAACATTTTTGGTATCAAACCTTTTTCTTTGTTCAAAACCCGAACATTTCCTGCTACGGCACCACATTTTTCATTCTCTGCAAACGGACTTACCAAGTTGCGCAACGTATCTTCTTTTACAATAGAATCGCTATCTACCGTTACAAAAACATCTCCCGTTCCTTCTTTAAATCCACGATAAAGTGCATGGCGTTTACCCATATTTTTTGGTTGCTGATAAATCGTCAATCGGTCGCCCAATTTAGCTTTTGCTTTCAACATCCATTGCCAAGTATCATCTTTACTTCCATCGTCAATCGATAAAATCTGTAATTTTTCAGCCGGAAAATCACTATCAGCCAAACTCAATAAGGTTTCATAAACCAGTTTTCCTTCATTATAAGCCGGCACAATTACGGTACAAGTTGGCAATTTACCGTTACTTACTGCCTTTACAGGTTTATATTTTATGTACAACACAATTAAATAGGTTAAAAAACTTAACTGCAAAACCAACAATGTTAAAGCAATGTAGTTTATCGATGCACCCCACCACGTACTCATACGTTCAAAGTGCAGTTTTTCCATATCGGGCTGAAAGTTTATAAACGTAGCTATAGACAACACCATTAAAATTAGGGTGGCACCTACTACTAAATAATCTTTGTTTTTTAGGGAGTTTAGTGAAAGTTGATCTAAAAATTTAGTTCGATCTGCTTTTTGTTTGGATGCATCATCTCTAACAATTTTAAGATGATTAGTCTCCAATGAAGATTGCGTGTCTAAAAACGGTTTGCTTTTTAAACACTGGTTGGTGGTTGTGGGCATATACTTTATTTTAAGAAATAAAGCGTTTGAATTTTTATTGGTTAGATTAAAATGATCAAACACTTTTTTGTTTTGTCTTGTATAAAGTTTTCAAGTACTGTGCCACTGGCTTTTTTAACAAGAAAGCGTTAAATTTTAAGATAAATTGAGGTTTTATTGTAGAAGCTAATCCCCAAATTGGGTACACCACTACCCTACATCCCGTTTGTTAAGCTGCTGATTTTAAATATCAGTTTTATATTTTTACAGGATCAAAAGCATGGTTTAATAAAAAATCCGTTATCAAACGATAACGGATTTTGAGATTACTTTTTATAGTTTACAAAGAATTCATGCAGTGCACGGATTCCGGTTCCGGTTCCGCCGTTTCCTTTATAATTTTCGGTAGCAGTTGTAAATGCAGGTCCGGCAATATCGATATGCACAAACGGAGCTTTCGCAAAATGTTCTAAAAATTTCCCGGCTGTAATGGTTCCGGCTGTACTTCCGCCAATGTTTTTTAAATCAGCACAAGTAGATTTCAGCTGCTCTATATAATCATCCCACAAAGGCAATTGCACCATACGTTCGTACACTTTTTCACCAGCATTTAAAATATCGTTGGTAACATTGTTTGATGCGTTGCTCATTAAACATGCTGCGCGAGTACCAACCGCAACCAAAGCAGCACCTGTAAGCGTTGCCGCATTTATAATCAACTCGGGAGTATATTTTGTAGCATAACTAATGGCATCTGCCAAAATCATACGTCCTTCGGCATCGGTATTCAATACTTCAACCGTAGTTCCATCCATCATAGTAACAATATCGCCCGGAGCATACGCATCGCCACCCGGACGGTTGTCAGTCGCAGGAATCAATCCTATGATATGAACATTCAGTTTGTTTAATGCTGCTGCGTAAACCGTTCCTGCCATCATTGCAGCACCGCCCATATCAGATTTCATTAAATCCATTGAGTTTGGGGTTGGTTTTAGCGACAATCCG
>JAVXSC010000223.1:0-3223 GCA_036643355.1 Myroides sp. | reverse complement strand
CTTTAATATCGTGCATTGGTTGTTTCAACGTATCAACCGTAACATTGTTCACTTTTATGTTGAACAAATTGGTTTGATGATTCTTTCCATCGATATAAACCGATAAACGCGGAACCACATAATCACCTTCATCAAATTGGGTTAACGTATATTTTTTGATCAGTTCCATGCGTTTTCCGTCTAAAACAGTATCGGTTTTAGATTGTTCCAACACTTCAAACGGACCAATATTCTGCTGGTTTGGAAAAACAACTTTGCTGCCTTCGTTAGCGGTTGCTTTAACGGTTAGGTTAAACGCCGAACCTATTTTTATTTGAGTTGAATCTACAGCCGATGTTACCTGGGCAAAACCTGCCAAAGTACATAAACTTAAAAATAACGCAACTACTAATTTGTTCATATTATCGTGCTTTAAAGTAAGCCAATAGTTTTTTAACGTAGCTGTCATCGGTAGCTGTTTTAATAACTCCGGCGCCGCTGCGTGTAAATGTTGTTGTAAAATAATCTTCTAATTTCTGGTAATGTTCACGGTAAGCTTTACGTACATTGGCGTCGCCTGTGTTAACGTATTGTGCTTCGTTTGTTTCGGCATCTTGCATTAAAACGTAACCAACATTGTTTAAATCTTGTTCGCGTTTATCGTACACTTTTATGCCGGTAACATCGTGGCGTTTGGCTGCAATGCGCAAAATTCGGTCGTAATCTTTCGTCATGAAATCAGACAGTACAAAAACAATTGCCTTCTTTTTCATTACTTTAGAAAGATACTCAAACGCTTGACCAATATTGGTTTGATTGCTTTTTGGCTGAAAATTGATCAGTTCGCGAATGATTCTTAAAATATGCGATTTTCCTTTTTTAGGCGGAATAAACAGTTCGATTTGATCTGAAAATAAAATCAGACCAATTTTATCGTTGTTCGTAGTTGCCGAAAAAGCCAATGTTGCGGCAATTTCTGTAACAATATCGCGTTTAAAATCGTTTGTAGAACCAAAATCCTGCGATCCGCTTACATCAACCATCAACATTAACGTTAACTCGCGTTCTTCTTCAAAAACCTTTACGTAAGGTTCGCTGTAGCGCGCGGTAACATTCCAATCGATTGCACGAATATCGTCTCCGTACTGATACTGGCGAACTTCGGCAAACGACATTCCTTTTCCTTTGAAAGAGGTATGGTATTCGCCCGAAAAAATATGATCGCTTAACCTACGGGTTTTTATTTCGATTTTTCGAACCTTTTGTAAAATATCTTTTGTTTCCATTTTTTTGTTTAAGGTTTAAAGTTTTCTTTGTTTCAGGTTGCTGTAACTTGAAACATTAAACTTGAAACAAAATTTTATGGCACTTCAATTTCGTTAACAATCTTGTTTATGATGTCTACGCTGGTTACATTATCGGCTTCGGCTTCGTAAGTAATTCCGATTCTGTGGCGCAGTACGTCTAAAACAACCGCACGTACATCTTCTGGAATTACATAACCACGACGGCGGATAAACGCATAACATTTTGCTGCCGTAGCTAAATTGATAGATCCACGAGGCGATGCACCGTAGCTTATGTAAGGTTTTAAACTTTCTAGCTTGAATTGTTCCGGATAACGAGTTGCAAAGATGATATCTAAAATATATTTTTCGATTTTTTCATCCATGTAAACCTCTTTCACGGTTTGTTGTGCGCGAAGAATCTGTTCAATAGAAACCACCGAATTAATAGTTGGAACGGTTCCTGCTAAATTTTGACGGATTACCAAACGCTCTTCTTCTAACTTTGGATAATCAATCACGGTTTTAAGCATAAAACGGTCCATTTGTGCTTCAGGTAACGGATACGTTCCTTCTTGTTCCACAGGGTTTTGCGTAGCCATTACCAAGAATGGTTTTTGCAGTTTATGTGTAGTATCGCCAATGGTAACTTGTTTTTCCTGCATAGCTTCTAACAACGCCGACTGCACTTTTGCAGGGGCACGGTTAATTTCATCGGCTAAAATAAAATTAGCAAAAACAGGTCCTTTTTTAATACTAAAATCGTTAACCTTTACGTTATAAATCATAGTACCAACCACATCGGCAGGTAATAAATCGGGTGTAAACTGTATGCGGCTAAAAGATCCGTCTACAGCTTTTGCAAGTGTATTAATAGCTAATGTTTTAGCCAAACCTGGTACACCTTCCAGTAAAATATGCCCTTGCCCAAGCAAACCAATCAGTAGGCGATCAATCATGTGTTTTTGCCCCACAATTGCTTTGTTCATTTCGGCAGTAAGCAAATCAATAAATGCACTTTCACGTTCTATTTTATCGTTAATAGATCGAATGTCAGTCGTGGATGTTGTTGCTTCCATTATATAGTTTTCTCTATGTATTAATTTTCCTTACAAATTGATTAAAATTTATTTGCTTAACTTGTTAACAAATGGTTAAAATACACATTTGTATATTTGTTTTAAGTATGTATTATCATTTTCTTTTTATAATTTTAAGATAAATCTTTCATTGTGATAAACAAACGCCTTTTAATTAAGAATTTACTGGCTCACCATACCGAAAACAGCTTCTTTGATAAAAAGCAGCAGCTAAACTTACATACTTTAGAAGGAAAAGCCAAATTTTTAAAACATGTTTGTTCGTTATCCAATTCAAATCCATACAATCAGTCTTTTATTTTAGTGGGAATTGAAGACGAGAAAAATACCATAATGGGCATTGATTTTTACGATGACAGTCATATTCAGAACCTATTGAACGCGTATTTGGAAAATCCGCCGCAGATTCAGTACGAAAACGTTATTTTTCCGCATTTGGAAAACGGAATGGTGGTTGGTTTGGTTACTATTTATCCGAAGAAAGGAAAATGCTACTTTAAAAAACGGATTTATACCGTAGACGAAGGCGCATCGTTTTCACGAATTGGCAGTATATCACATCCGGAATATCTATCGGTAAAAATAAACAACAGCGAAATTGTCGATAGTATTTTAAAGGCATCGGTTACCAATTTGCAGAGTACCATTGACAGTGTGCTACATTTTGTTACCAAAAAGCATCCGGACATGAAGCCGAAATATCATGTTTTTAAAGAATATTTTACGCTTTGCTGGGCTGGTATCGAAAAAGTAAAGAAAGGCGAAGTTTATTTGTCTCGGGTTGATATCGAACTGATAAACGAACAAGTGAAAATATTTTATTCGGCACTTGATGAGGTTTCGATCACCTACAACGAA
>JAVXSC010000222.1:0-3233 GCA_036643355.1 Myroides sp. | reverse complement strand
TGAAACAAGATTAAAAATTGACTCATTGATTTCTGAAATAACTAGCCCAAAAGTAAATCCACAACAAATCAAAAATCAAGTTGTATCAACAGATCAAAAAACAATAAAAAATGATTCAGATAATTTTGATGCAATTCAGAAATTAGGATATCATTACAGCAAAAATGGTGAATATGATAAAGCTATATCGTTTTTGAAAAAGTCTTTAAAAAACCCTAATAAAAAAGAGGACGGGAAAATTGAGTTTACTATTGGATTATGTTATGCTGCAAAAAGAGATAATGGTAACGCTTGTAAATACTTACAAATTGCAAAAGAAAAGAAATATCCACGAGCAGAAGAAATATCATCTAAGTTATGTAAATAAACTAATTTCTATTAATAAATAGATTGTAAGTAAAACACCTTTACCAAATAGCACAAAGCTGTTAAGTAAAAGTGCTTTATATTTATTACAATTTTTTAGTTTATGGTAAGTGGTAATCACTTAACAATCTAAACCACTTCAGCCACTACAAAAGTGCTTCCGCCAATATATATCATATCGTTAATAGTTGCTTTATGTTTTGCGTGGTTCAACGCTTCGGGTATTGAATTAAAATCAATTGCGTTAAAACCGTTTTTTGTAAGTATATCTTTTAAAACTACGGCATCTAATCCGCGGGGAACATTTGGTTTGGCAACAAAATATTCTGCATTTTTAGGTAAGTACGGTAAAATGGAATCGATATCTTTATCGTTTACAACGCCGAATACCATAAATAATTTATTGAATTGTTGTTGATGAACCTGTTGCATTACTATTTCTAATCCGTTTTTATTGTGAGCGGTATCGGCAACAATCAAAGGTTTTTCAGACAAAATCGTCCATCTACCTTTTAAACCGGTATTTTTTTTGACATTTAAAAAACCTTTGATAATATCATCTTCAGAAATAACAAAATGATTCTTTAATAATTGTATCGCCTGATATGCGGTTTTCTTATTATGAATCTGGTAATTTCCTTTTAAATCTGATTCTAATTCAGGAATATCATTAATTGTAGAAGCAAAATAAATAGGCGCATTCTTTAAATCAGCTTCTTTTTGAAACACTTTTTTGGTTTCAGCCGTAAATTCGCCAATAACAACGGGAATATTTTCTTTAATGATTCCTGCCTTTTCAAAAGCGATTTCTTCTATAGTATTTCCCAATAAATTCATGTGATCCCAGCCAATATTGGTAATAACACTTAATAAAGGTGTGATGATATTTGTGGAATCTAAGCGACCGCCTAAACCGACTTCAATAATAGCGACATCGACTTTTTGATCAGAAAAATACTGAAAAGCCATACCAACTGTCATTTCAAAGAAACTCAATTTACTGTCTTCAAAGAATGATTTATTGTTTTCGATAAAATCAACAACAAATTCTTTTGAAATTTCTTCGCCATTAATACGGATACGTTCGCGAAAATCAACCAAATGTGGCGATGTATATAAACCGACCTTAAAACCGGCTTCTTGCAAAGCCGATGCTATTAAAGATGATGTGGAACCTTTACCGTTTGTTCCGCCTACGTGAACGGTTTTAAAATTGCGTTCGGGATTGTTTAAATGCGTCGCAATTTTAAGCGTATTAGTCAAATCTTTCTTATATGCACTAACCCCCACTTGCTGAAACATTGGCAGTTGTACAAACATCCATTCAACTGTATCTTTATAGTTCATGATATCTTGGCAATTTTATACTTTAATAATTTATTATGTAATATTTTTTTCCTTATTTAGCACAAATTATTGAATGAAAAATATTAATCTACAAAATTCATTTTTTTAAGCGTTAAATAAAACTTTATGATGACATTTTTTTTACAGGCTGCACCAGACAGTTTAACACAAACATCACAGGCAATTGTAGAAAACATTGCCGTAACTAAAGAACTATCTCTGTTTGAGTTTGTTTTAAAAGGCGGTGTGTTTTTAATACCTATTGTTATTTTATTTGTGTACACGATTTATCTTACTTTTGAAAGATACTTCTATATTCAGAAATCTGCAAAAAAAACAAGTCCGGGATTAATGGATTCGTTAAAGACGCAACTTAATTCTGGTAATTTAGATTTGGCTGTAGCATCGGTTCAGCGCGAAAATACTGCAGAAGCGAATGTTTTGCATGAAGGATTACTTACTATTGGAAGACCAATTTCGGAAATTGAATCGAACATGGAAAAAGTAACCAACATTGAAATTGCCAATATGGAGAAAAAACTGAACCATTTGGGAACTATTGCCGGTATTGCGCCTACTTTAGGTTTTGTTGGAACTATTTCTGGGGTTATTAAAATTTTCTACAACATATCTATTACCGAAAACATCAGTATTGCTAATATTTCTGGTGGTTTGTACGAAAAAATGATCAGTAGTGGTGCCGGATTAATCGTTGGTATTATTGCTTATGCTGCGTACCACCTTTTAAACGGAAAAATTGATGGTTTTGCTTTACAGTCGCAAAAAATCATTTTAAAATTTATTAACATAATACAGAGACCAAATGGCCATAAAGAGAAGTAAAAGATTTCATGCTGAAGTTGCAACCTCATCGTTAAGCGACATCATGTTTTTCCTGTTACTTTTTTTTATTATCATATCTACTTTAGCAAATCCAAATGTTATTAAAATGACATTGCCTAAAGCAGAAGCAACAGAAAAAACCAACAAACAGCTGATTACTTTATCTGTTAACGAAAACAAAGAGTTTTTCATTGATAAAGAACCGGTTAATCCGCAAGATTTAGAAGCACATTTATTAGCGAAACTTGGCGGAGATAAAACTCAAACCGTAGTTGTTAGAATACCGTACAACTTACAGGTACAAGATTTAGTAAACGTTTTACAAATTGGTGTTAAGAACAATCTTAAATTTGTAATTGCTACCAATAAGAATTAAAAAAATCCCGATCAGTTGATCGGGATTTTTTTTAGTTTTTGTTACTTTTTGATATTAGAATTCTTTCTTTTGCAATAATTAAAATGTAGGTCAAGTACGTTAATATAAAAATTATCAAAGGGATTTGAAATCCTAGATACTCAAACATTTCAATCGGAACTTGAACTAATCTACTAACTATTGGTGACAACATAAGTAAGAAACTTAAAATAGCAACAACTATATTGGCTTTCAGTTTACTTAGATTTAATATAATACCAGCAAGCCCGAATACTGCAAGTAATTGATCTATATTTCCAAA
>JAVXSC010000221.1:0-3307 GCA_036643355.1 Myroides sp. | reverse complement strand
GTTAAATTATTGCGTTTCATAATTTGTTCGCTAACGTCTGCCATACCTGAAACGGCATATTTAAAAACCGTTTTTCCGTCTTGATGTACGTAATGTTGTTTGTTTTTAACGGTTTCTTCAGATGGAGGAAGTAAAGATCCACCTGCTTCGATCTTTAAAAATTCACGACCAATACCGTCGCTTTTTAAAATTTCGTCTTGAAAACCTAAACCTTCTGTGTTAGCTTCTACAAGTACCGCACCGGCACCATCGCCAAAAATAATACAGGTAGCACGATCGGTATAATCAATAATCGAAGACATTTTGTCTGCACCTATTAAAAGTACTTTTTTGTATCTGCCCGATTCTACATAAGAAGTTGCTGTAGACAAGCCGTATAAAAAGCTTGAACAGGCTGCCTGCAAATCGTAAGCAAAAGCATTTGTTGCGCCAATTTGCGTAGCTACAAATACACCTGTTGATGCAACGGGCATATCTGGTGTGGTAGTTGCCATTAAAACCAAATCTATTTCTTTAGGGTCTAAACCTGTTTTAGAAATAAGATCTTGCGCGGCTTTAATTGCCATAAAAGAAGTGCCTTTATCTTTGTCTTTTAAAATTCGGCGTTCTTTGATACCTGTGCGCGAGGTAATCCATTCATCGTTTGTATCAACCATTGTTTCTAATACTTGATTAGATAACACAAAATCTGGTACGTATTTACCAACCGCTGTTATGGCTGCTGTAATTTTTGTCATAAGGGACTACTTTATGTTCAAAAAAGTTGAAAAAGTGGTGAAAATTACAAAAAAAATAGCAAATAGCAGCTATTTTTATTTAAAAAAAGCAGTTTTGCCGTTTGTTTGAATTTACGCTAAACTAAAAAACTCTCGCATTGCGAGAGCTTTTTTTTATTCTTTAAGAATTAAGCTACAGCTTCTGTTTTGTCTACTAAAACTTGTCCTCTGTAATATAATTTACCTTCATGCCAGTAAGCTCTGTGCATTAAGTGTGCTTCACCAGTTACTGCGCAAGTTCCGATTGTTGGAGCTACAGCTTTATAATGTGTTCTTCTTTTATCTCTTCTTGTTTTCGAGATTTTTCTTTTAGGATGTGCCATCTTAAAATATTATTTATCCGTTAATAGTTGTTTTAATTTGTCCCAACGTGGGTCTGTATCATTATTTTCGCCCGAATTTTCGTCGGTTTCATTGTCATTTAATTCGTCGTCGTCTTCTTCGTTAATCATCTCCAAGTCATCGCTGTCTAGAAAATCCAACTCATCGTCTGATTCTTCCTCTTCATAATCTGCTGCTATATCTGGATGTATCCTTTTGTAAGGAACCGATAAGGCAATCATTTCGTAAATGTACTGAATTACATTCAACTGAAATTCTCCGTGCGGCAAAATTAATAATTCATCACTGTCATTATTAAATTCATCACCGAATTTTACTAACAAATTTAAATTTCCTTCTATAGGTAAATCAAAATCTTCATTAGTTACATCGCAGGGTACATTAATTGTGCCTTTGTGTGAAAGCTGCAATTCTAACATGGTGGTTTTTTTTAGCATTGAAATACTTACCTGTATGTTAGCGCTGTTGAATTCACTGTAATCAAATATATCAAAAAAACCATTTTCGATATGATATTCAAATTGATGTTCGCCTAACTTTAATCCGGTGAACTGGATTAAAAAATCTTTTTCACTTACCATAACCACCTATTTGAGCGTGCAAAGATATAAAAATTATTTAATTACAAATAGTTATCACTATTTTTTTTGTTGTTAAACATTTGAAACCTTTAAAGGGTTTGCTGTGCTTTGCAAATACTCGTTTTTATTTTTATAAATATCTAAAGCTGCGTAAACTGCATTTTTAAATGAGGTGAAATCGGCAATGCCTTTACCTGCAATGTCGTACGCGGTACCGTGATCTGGCGATGTACGAATTTTGTCTAACCCTGCGGTATAGTTCACGCCATTGCCAAAACTTAAGGTTTTAAACGGAATTAATCCCTGGTCGTGGTAACATGCTACAACGGCATCGAAATTCTTGTATTGTTCTGATCCAAAAAAAGCATCGGCAGAATAAGGTCCGTAAATAATAATGTTCTCATCAAACAATTCTTTTACCGTATTGTTAATAAAAGTTTGTTCTTCGTTGCCGATAATTCCGTTATCGCCGCTGTGCGGGTTTAATCCCAACAAAGCAATGCGTGGTTTAATTACATTGAAATCCTGAATAAGGGATTTATTTATGGTGCGTACTTTTTGTTTGATTAATTCGGGCGTTAAGCTTTGTGATACTTGTTGCAACGGAACGTGATCGGTAACCAAACCAACTTTAAGATCTTCGCTAATCATGAACATTAACGCGTTTCCGTCTAACTCCTTATCAAGATAATCGGTATGACCCGGAAATTGAAATTCTTCGGACTGAATGTTGTATTTGTTTATTGGCGCGGTAACCAAAGCATCGATCTCGTTGTTTTTTAAAGCCTGTGTTGCAGCTACGAACGATTTTATTGCGTATTGCCCAACAGCATCGTTCAAAGTGCCAAAATCTACATTAACACCTTCTTTCCAAAGATTTAAAACATTGAATTTACCTTTCTGGATCTGATCTAAAGAATCAATTCCGTGTATGTTGGTTGTACAGTTGATAATCTTTTTAATAAATGATAACAACTTGGCATTTCCAAAAACCACCGGTGTGCATAATTCCATCATTCGCTGATCCTCAAATGTCTTTAAAATAACCTCCGGACCAACGCCGTTCATGTCACCTATTGAAATACCTAATATAATATTTTCACCTTTTTTAAACATGCGTTGCGCTAATTATTGCTAATTTTGTTACAAATTTAGTAAAATTATTCTACTTATGTTTACTGGTATTGTTGAAACTCTTGGAGTTATACGAAAAATAGAACACGATCAAACAAATGTGCACTTGTTTATAGAAAGTTCGTTTACCGAGTTTTTAAAGATCGATCAAAGCGTGGCGCATAACGGTGTGTGTTTAACGGTGGTTGAAATTAACGATGGTTTTTACAAGGTTACTGCCATAAAAGAAACGATTGATGTTACTACGATTGGTTTATGGAATGTGGGCGATATTGTGAATTTGGAACGCGGAATGCCTTTGAATGACCGGTTAGACGGACATATTGTGCAAGGACATGTTGATGAAACGGCTGTTATTACAAAAGTTGATGAAGTTGGAGGAAGCACGTATTTTAGTTTTGAATACAGTGAAAAATCGAAACATGTTACCACTGATAAAGGATCGATTACGGTTGATGGAACTAGTTTAACAGT
>JAVXSC010000220.1:0-3332 GCA_036643355.1 Myroides sp. | reverse complement strand
TGAAGCAGGTGTAGAGTTTAAAGATCATTCGCCAGGAAATACACTTATAAAAATTAATGAAGACAATTCGTATTCATTTTATTTGGTCGATTTAAACAGAATGCAGTTTCACACGCAAATGTCGTTCGAACAGCGTATGTATAATTTACGCCGATTAACGCCTAAAAAAGAAATGATTGCTATTATGGCAAACGAGTACGCGAAGTTGTACACACAAAAAAGTGAACAACAAATTTTTGATTTGCTATGGAACTTAACCAGCGAATTTCAAATAAAATTCCATCGTAAGCAAAAACTTAAAAAACGTATTAAATTTTGGAAGAAATAGTGATTTATTTTTTACGTAAACGTTTAATTTCGCTATAACGCTCCCAAATAGAATATGCCATAAGATAGCTGACGATGGCACCTTTTTTTCCATCTAAAAAACCTAATCTAAAAATATAACGGTTTAAAAAACAGTAGGTTGAGTGCCCGTAATGTTTGAAAATGTTATATTTTTCTCCTTTACTGAATTTTTCTTTAGCCTTTAATTTTCCGTAGTTTTTTAGTTTTTCTTTATAACTTTCATAATCATGAAAAGAATAATGGATCAGCTTGTTTTTAAGCGATGATATTTTTCCTTCAACCATTAATTTTTCGTGAACCAAACCGGTATAGGTACCGACTTCTTTTTTAAACAAACGTATATTTTTATCGGCTTGCAAGCCTGTAAAATACATTGGTTTATTCTTATAATAGTAAGTTCTGTAAAAAAAGTAAGCGTCGGCAGAAGGGTTCTTCAATGTTTCTTGAATTTCTGCAGATAATTCAGGTGTAAGACGTTCGTCGGCATCTAAAAATAAAATCCAGGAATTTGTTGCATAACCTAAAGCAATATTTCGTTGCGAAGCATAATTTTCGAATTTATGTTTATAAAACTTTACTCGGTCAAATTTTGTTGCTAATTCTTCTGTAGCATCAGTACTGAAAGAATCAACAATGATAATTTCATCAGCAAAAGTTAAATTCTCTATTAATTCTACAATATTATGCGCCTCATTTTTAGTAATTATTAGCGCAGAAATCTTAGTGTTGATATTCATAGTGTTTATGCATTATGTTTTAAGAAATGCATTAATAAGGGTTTAAACAACTTGGGATTAAATTCTAAATATAGCTGTTCATTTTTAATTTTAATATCTTTAATTGATAAATTTTCAAAAAGATTAGGCTTGTAATCTTTCAAATGGACAGAAATATAGTTGATGCCGTCTTCAAAACTATTCCAACCTAATTTATCAATAACAGGCGAAAATATTGTGAAAGCAGGTTTATTTAGTGCTTTCGCCATGTTAATCGCTCCACCATCATTTCCAATTATAAAATCGCACTCATTCATTAATCCAATAAAATCACGTAGCGATTTTCCTATTACATCAAAATAAATATGTTTTTTAGTTTCGGGTTTACAAAGTTCGTAAATTTTCTTGGCTTCGTTGATTTGATTCGGAATATAATTAAACAGCAAATTTATTGGTTTGTAAGCAACAATTTCATCAATCACTTTTGCCATATATTCTAATGGATACGTCTTAGATTCGCTACTACCCAATAAACTTATCATTCCCAAAGGTATACTTTTATCGATATTGTGTTTTTTAAGCAATTCAGTAGCCTGTTGTTTTTCGTTTTCGCTGACAACTAAAGTAGGTTTTAAAACTTTAGGATTTAGAATTCCCAATGGTTTTAAAAGTTCTAATCTTTGTTCTATAGTTAAGCCTAAATTTGTTTTTGGCTTATTGTGACGTTCAACAACGTGAGTATAAATAGCGTTAATATATTTTTTATCGAACGAAATTCGAGTTTTTGCTCCTGAAAATCCTGTAATTACCCAACTTTCTAATTTAGAGTAACTGTCTATTACAATATCGTATTTTTCTTTTCTAATTTTAGCAGCAAATTTTAATAATTCAATTTTAGAATCGCGCTGTTTACTTGTAAAATGAATAATGTTATAATTGGAATGATTGTTTAAAAGTACCGGATAAGTTGAATCGTAAATTAAATAATCTATTTGTGCATTTGGAAATTCTATGGCTAAATTTTCGCAAATAATGGAAGAAACCAACACATCGCCGATCATCTTTTGCTGTATTACAAGAATCTTCTTCATTATTAAAATTTAAAATTTGTTGATCGGTAACTTAACCACGTTTTATTTTTTAGTGCAGTTTTATAGTAATTGTAAAGCTCTAAAAACTTATATCTATTAACTTTTAGCTTCTTTAAAAAGAATAAAGGAAAAGAAAAAATCGCCCAAATACCAACGCTAACCATGTTATTTGTCATTAATAAAGGATGAATCCATCGCTGACTAGCATTCGAAAAATGATTCGTGATATAAACATGTCGCGATTTTATTACTTCGGATTTTGTTATGCCTTTTGTTTTAGGATTTACCCTTGATGCACCACCGTGTAAATGAAAAAGCGATACTTCTTTAGTGATTACACAAGGTAAATTATTTGTTTGAGCTTTTTTGCATAAATCAACATCTTCAAAATACATCCAGTAATCTTCGTTCCACTTATCGATCAAATTAAAATTATCTTTCGATATAAATATTGCAGAACCTGAAATCCAATCGGGGTAACTTCTTGTGGCGGTTTCTTTAAAATGTTTTGTTAACTGTTCCTTTTTAAAAGCACGTTCTAAACTTCGCAAAACACCAAAAATTCTTATAGGGTTAGGGAATAAAAGATTGTATTTATGAAACGAGCCGTTATTATTTGTTTGCAGGCAAGATAAAATTCCGATATTTTCTTTGTTGTAAATTGCAGTAAAATGTTCTAAAACACCTGCTTTTAGCTTGGTATCGGGATTTAAAAAGAATAGATAATCTCCGTTAGCGTTTGCAGCACCTAAATTGCAACCATTCGCAAAACCGTTATTTCCGGAATTTGATATCCATTTTACCGTTGGATATTTTTGCTGATACTGTAAAAATAAGTCATTTGTAGATTTATTATCAACAACAATTATTTCGATGTTTAAAGCTGTATTTAAATTTAAAATACTTTCAATACAATCGCTTAAAACAACCCATGAATTGTAGTTTACAATGATAATAGAAATATCCATAAATAAATTATTCTTTTTTAACACAATGTGCTAATTAGTATTTTGCAAAATTAAATAAAGCCAATACATTTTAGTGTATTGGCAAAATTTTAATTCTATTTTAAAAAGACAACATCTTTTAATGTTAGATTTTAATATAATTAATCTCGCTTTCGTACGATCTAACAGCGCCGTTTTTTAAAACAACAAGCAATCTACCTTCATCGCTC
>JAVXSC010000219.1:0-3406 GCA_036643355.1 Myroides sp. | reverse complement strand
ACAACGATTCTTTTATATCGATTGTTGTGGAATTGAACAACGGTTATTTTACGCTTTCGGTTTCCAATAAAATATCGGTTCAAACTCCGTTGGCTAAAACAAGCGGCGGTATCGGAGTAAGCAGTTTGGAAAAACGATTGAAGCATTTGTATGAAGATCGATACAAACTACAGAAAAGTATCCACGATAACGTTTATTCTGTATCATTAAAAATTAAATTAGAAGAATAATGTTGCGCTGTGTTTTGTTAGATGATGAGTTGCTTGCCTTGCAATATTTAAAGTTGTTGTGCGAGCAGATTAACGGAGTTGAGGTGGTGAAAGCCTACAACAATGCTGAAAAATTTATTCAGGAAAAAGATGAATTAGATTTTGATGTTTGTGTTTCCGATATCGAAATGCCGTCGATCAACGGTTTGCAGATTGCCAATTTACTATCGGATAAACATATTGTTTTTACAACAGCCTATCGTGATTTTGCAGTAGAAGCTTTTGATTTGGAAGTGATCGATTATATTACAAAGCCGGTACAAAAAGATCGACTGGAAAAAGCATTCCGTAAAATTGAAAAACTAACAAAGGAAACCAAACAAGTTTCGGAATACATTACGCTTAATTCCGAAAAAGGAAAAAGCATCATCAATACCAATGATGTTTTTTACATTACGGTTTCCGATGTGGACAGTCGCGATAAGATCATTCATTTTAAAGATGAAACCACACTTCTGGTTAAAAATAATTCCTTTGAAAAACTAAAGGAAATTCTCCCAACCGGAAAATTTTCCCGCATCAACAAACGCGAAATCATTGCTATGAACAGTGTGAACTACTACTCGCATGATGAAATTGTATCTAAAATTTTAATCGACGGTAAACCTAAAACCTTTACAATAGGCATTAACTTTAGAAACGAATTTTTAATGCTGTTGTAGATCTTTTAAAAGTTGTAGGATCGTCGTCAGTTCGAGCTTGTCGAGAACTTCTCGATACATTTCACTTCGTTTCATTACTCGAAGCGACGAATCGTTCAAATCATATATAAGTAAATATATTTTTACTCCTACCTGCTTTGGTTTAAAATCTTCATTACAACTTTTTTGCGTTTTGTTACATTATCTGCGTTTTATTTTACAACGTTAACATGTGTTTGAGCTAGGTTTAGCACTTTTGTGTGAAATTTAAAATAACACACATGCGCAAGTACAAGAATTCTATTTTTTACGGGGCTGTAATTGTTGTTTTCTCCTTTATAATGTACCTAACCGTTAACAGGGGGAAATATCTGGAAGTTGATGTTAAAAATGTAGCTTCAGATAAAAATGATTGGCAGGAATTTTTAGATTCGTTTATAAATAATCTTCATCATCCGTTGGCATTGCTGTTAATGCAGATCATTGCCATTGTAATAGCCGCCCGTTTCTTTGGCTGGCTGTTCAATAAAATTGGTCAGCCTGCAGTAATTGGCGAAATCATTGCCGGTATTGTTTTGGGACCATCCTTATTCGGAATGTATTTCCCCGAAGCTTCGGCAGCTTTGTTTCCCTTAGAATCATTAGGGAATTTACAGCTTTTAAGTCAGGTTGGATTGATTCTCTTCATGTTCGTCATTGGAATGGAACTTGATCTAAAGGTTCTTAAAAGCAAGGCGCAGGATGCCGTTGTAATTAGTCATGCAAGTATTATTATTCCGTTTACATTAGGAATGGTGCTGGCATATTATACCTACACGCAGTACGCCCCAGACGGAATCAATTTTTTATCGTTTGCCCTTTTTATGGGAATCGCCATGAGCATAACGGCTTTCCCGGTGTTGGCACGTATTGTTCAGGAACGCGGTATACAGAAAACAAAATTGGGTACTGTAGTACTGACAGCTGCCGCTGCCGACGATATCACTGCTTGGTGTATTCTGGCAGTAGTAATTGCCATTGTAAAAGCAGGTTCGTTTGTAAGTGCTTTGTATGTAATTGTGCTGGCAATTGTGTATGTAATAGTAATGCTTAAACTGGTTCGTCCTTTTTTGCGTCACATAGGTAATTTAAATGCCAATAACAAAACATTGAGCAAGCCGGTTGTTGCCATATTTTTACTGGTATTGATTTTATCATCGTACCTAACAGAAATCATTGGTATTCATGCGCTGTTCGGTGCGTTTATGGCAGGTGCAATCATGCCCGATAATCATAAGTTCCGCCACATATTCGTTGAAAAGGTAGAAGACGTTGCCGTGATACTGTTCTTACCGTTATTCTTTGTTTATACCGGCTTAAGAACCGAAATAGGTTTATTGAACGATATATCGTTATGGAAAATGACCGGAGTCATTATTCTGGTTGCCGTGGTAGGAAAATTTGTTGGTAGTGCCGCCGCCGCCAAATATGTTGGACAAAGTTGGAAAGACAGTTTAACCATTGGTGCTTTAATGAATACCCGCGGATTAATGGAACTGGTGGCATTGAATATTGGTTACGAATTAGGAGTGTTAACGCCCGAAGTTTTCGCAATGATGGTAATTATGGCATTGGTTACTACTTTTATGACCGGACCAATTTTGGATTTTCTGAATAAGGTTTATAAGGATAAAACGCAGAGTGCCGAAGAAATCCTCAATGAAACCAAGTTTAAGATTCTATTTTATTTTGAACGGATCACTACCGGTAAAAATCTATTGAAGCTTGCTAATACCTTTACCAAAAACCAGCAGGAAAATTCGGTGGTTACTGCATTACATCTGGTAAACAGTAGCGATGTTGATTTAATGGATAACAAATACGAGGAAAAGATATTTTCGCCTATCGAAGAAGAAGCGCATAAGATCAATCAGAAATTAATCAATCTGTATAAGGTTTCAACCGATGTAAATTCAGAAATTGTTGATGTTGCCCATAAAGGTAATTACGATTTAATTTTAATGGAACTGGGTTCGTCTATTTACGATGGAACTATTTTAGGGAGATTGTTAGGTTTCACAACCCGAATTGTAAATCCCGAAATTATTGTTGATAAAGTAATAGGTAAGGAAAAATTCTTTGATTATTCTCCGTTCGACGATCAAACGCGTTACGTAATTACGAATTCAAAAATCCCTGTCGGAATTTTTATCGATAAAAATCTGGAAGAAGTGAATAAGATCTTTGTTCCGTTTTTCCATGAAAGCGATAAAAAGTTAATTCCGTTTATATTGAAGTTCATTCAGAACAACGATTCGCAGATTGTGATTATGGATATAAAAGGACATTTAAAAACGAACACGTTTATTAAAGAAGAAATCCGTTTGATAGAGCAGGCGAAGCCTAATCATATTTCGGTATTGTCTGACACGGAAATCGATTTAAATCTGATCCAACAACAAGATCTTATTCTTACAACTGTAAAATCGTGGCGTAACATGATCGACAAAAAATACA
>JAVXSC010000218.1:0-3444 GCA_036643355.1 Myroides sp. | reverse complement strand
CCCAAATCTCCATTTTCACACGTTCTTCATGTTTAAATGTCTGGAAAAGCAAATACGTATTCCAAAGAATCAAAATTAAAATTCCCAACGAAAAAATCAAGAGAAACCAACGGGTGTACAAACTTCTTTTAAGTATTGACATGCAATAAAATTTGAAATGCGTTTAGCAAGATAATGCTTTATAACGTTATTTTGTTGATAATATTTTGAAAATTGAACCAAAAACTTGCAATGCTATACTTATATTTGTTTAAACCAATTTATGTATGTTAAGCATTAATCCAGCCGATTTAACTCCGGTTCAAGTTCAGGCGTATTTGCAGGGCGCTGTGGGTCCGCGACCAATTGCTTTTGCCAGCACGGTTGATGAAGAGGGAAATCCGAATTTGTCGCCTTTTAGTTTTTTTAATTTGTTTAGTTCCAATCCGCCTATTCTGGTTTTTTCGCCAGCACGTCGTGTGCGTAACAACACCGTAAAACACACGTTGTTAAATTGCGAAGCTACTAAAGAAGTGGTTGTAAACATTGCGAATTACGATATGGTACAGCAACTTTCGTTATCGTCTACAGAATATGGAGACGGAGTTGATGAATTTATAAAATCGGGCTTTACAAAAATGCCTTCTGATGTTGTGAAACCCTTCCGCGTTGCCGAAAGTCCGGTGCAGTTAGAATGCAAAGTGAAAGATATTATTGCGTTGGGCGATCAAGGCGGAGCCGGAAACATGATTATTTGCGAAGTAGTAAAAATTCATATTTCTGATGACATTTTAGATGGTAAAGGCGGTATCGATCAGCATAAAATTGATCTGATTGCTCGTATGGGCGGTAACTGGTACACACGCGCTACACCAGGAATGTTCGAGGTTGAAAAACCATTAACCACTTTAGGAATTGGCGTTGATGCGATACCCGAAGATGCAAAAAAAAGTGGTATATTTGCAGGAAACGATTTAGGTATTTTAGGTAACGTAGAAGTACTGCCAACTACTGATGAGGTTGAAGCATTTTTAAATGAAAACAGCCAGATTAAAAACTGGAAAAACGACAATAACAAAGAATTAATTTATAAAAAAGCGAAAGAATTTTTAAGCGAGAACGATGTAATATCGGCTTGGAAAACAATTTTTGCAACAAAAATATAATACAATGGAAGTTTTAGGAAGAATTAAAATGGTTGGTCCTGCACAAGACGTAAGTCCAACTTTTAGAAAAAGAGAATTGGTTGTAACAACCGAAGAGCAATATCCGCAACATATTTTAATTGAGTTTACGCAAGATAAATGCGATTTATTAAACGCTTTTCAACCAGGTGAGCAAGTTCGCGTAGGGATTAATTTACGCGGTAGAGAATGGGTTAATCCACAAGGAGAAACACGTTACTTTAACTCGATCCAAGGCTGGAGAATCGATCGCCCACAAGCACAGCAACCATACAACCAGCCACAACAAGGCTATGGAGCGCCACAAGGCGGTTACGGACAACCTCAGCAAGGTTCTGGACAACAACCTCCTCAACAAGGCTACGGGCAACCAAATCCGTTTGAAAACCAAGGCGGTGGTTATGCAAACAATAACAATTCAGGCTTTCCTCCTGCTCCGAATTTTAATCAAAATCAAGAAGCAGAAGACGATTTGCCTTTTTAATATTGAAAGAAAAAATATAATTTTGAATCCTGATTACATTTGTAATCGGGATTTTTTAATTTATAACCACATAGAGGTTTAAAACATTGAACATTATAATGTGCCACAGATACACAGATTTTTTATTCTTATCTTTAAAAACCTGCATTAATAAATGCGTACGCATTTATCTTTAAAAAGTAAGACATTAAGATATGTTATCAAATATATATATGTGATTCTGTGATAAAGCTATGTGGCTATGTGGTTTCAAATATCATAAAATGTATAAACTTACCAAAGAACTTTATTTCCCAAATGTTGAAACAGCCCATTCCTCGGGCATTGTGGCTTTTGGTGGCGATTTATCAACCGAACGACTGATTCTTGCTTACAAAAGCGGAATTTTTCCTTGGTTTGAAGATGGTGAAGAAATAACCTGGTTTGCTCCCGAAGAACGAATGGTTTTATTTTTAAATCAGTTGAAGATCTCAAAATCAACCCGAAATATCATCAATAGAAACATCTTTAAAGTAACATTCAACACGGCGTTTAAAGACGTAATTACTCACTGCCAGCAAACCAAACGCAACGGACAATTAGGCACTTGGATCACCGATGAAATGTTGGAAGCCTACTTAAAATTACACGAAATGGGTTATGCAAAATCGGTTGAAGTTTGGCAAAACAATGAATTGGTTGGCGGTTTATACGGTATTGATCTAGGACATATATTTTGTGGCGAAAGTATGTTTTCAAAGGTATCAAACGCCTCTAAAATTGCTTTTATACACTTGACCAATAAATTAAAAGCAGAAAACTATCAGCTAATAGACTGTCAGGTTTACAATGATTATTTAGCACAATTGGGTTGCGAAGAAATTCCACGCGATTTGTTTATGCAGATTTTGAGTAAGGAGCTTTTTGTAAGTTATAATGAGTAATTTTTGTATTTTTATTTCTAATTCAGAAAAGAATGGAATTGATAACATTAAAAACTTTTGACAATTATATTGAAGCTCACCTTTTAAAAACAAAATTAGAAAGTGAATCTATATATTGCTTTTTACAAGATGAAAGTGTTGTAGCAACCAATCCCCTTTATTCTTTTGCTGTTGGTGGAATTAAATTAAAAGTTAAAAAAGAAGATTTTGATACCGCTTTAAAAATAATCCAAGAAGAAAACATTTATTTAGAGCAAAATCAATCTAATATTACTTGCGAGAATTGCGGCAGTAATACTTTTTATAACAATTATAAATCTGTCAAAAATCTAAAAGGATTTTTTGCAATGATTATTTCGTTTATGTTTCAAACCTATCCAATATACTATAAAAATGTTCGAAAATGCAAAGCATGTGGCTTTGAAAAAGAAACATTAAATTAATCAGTTCTTTTTATAACAAAAACACGAAGTAATATGATCGTTTACCATACCAACAGCCTGCATAAAGGCATAAACGGTAGTTGATCCCATAAATTTAAAACCGCGCTTTTTTAAATCTTTAGCCAACGCGTCTGATATTTCGGTTTTTGCAACGGCATCTTTAATACTTTTCAGTTTATTATCAATCGGTTTTCCGTTTACGTAGTTCCATAAATATTCAGAAAACGAACCAAACTCTTTTTGAATTTCCTGAAAAACGCGTGCATTGTTTATGGTAGCTTCAATTTTTCCACGATGGCGAATAATGCCTTCGTTCTGAAGTAATTCTTCAATTTTAGCATCGTTATATTTCACGATTTTTTTTTCGTTGAATTTATCAAAAGCTTTACGGAAATTCTCTCGTTTCTTTAAAATAGTAATCCAGCTTAAAC
>JAVXSC010000217.1:0-3483 GCA_036643355.1 Myroides sp. | reverse complement strand
TTTCGTGCGGTTGTTGTTGAAGTAAACGACAATGCAGTTGTTGCCGATTTAAACCACCCAATGGCTGGTAAAACATTAAATTTTGATGTAGAAATTATAGCTGCACGTCCGGCTACCGAAGAAGAATTATCTCACGGACACGCTCATGGTATCGACGGTACTGAAACTCATTAATTTATAAAGTAAGGCTGCGTTAAATTTTGACCTGTCATTCTGAACGAAATGGAATGAAGTGAAGAATCTTTCAATTATAAGGACAGATTCCTCCTTCAGCCTGTGCTGAGCTTGTCGAAGCATCGGAATGACAAGTAAAATTTTCAATGCAGCTTTATTTATTTCGCTATATGACAAACAACAATCCTTTACACGGAATGACGCTTCAAAGAATACTCGAAGAAATGGTAGAGTTTTTTGAAGGCTGGGAAAGAATGGGCAAAGAAATTCCTATTAATTGTTTTACAAAAGATCCAAGCATAAAATCATCGCTCACTTTTTTGCGCAAAACGCCATGGGCACGCACCAAGGTTGAACAATTGTATATTAAGATTTATCCGCATTTAAAGAAAAACAAGTTGTAATCAGGTATTTAAAACCTTTTCAATCAAAAGATCGGTTTCATCTTTAAACGAAATATCTACAATATCGTTGCTGTATAACCAGCTTTTTAATTTATCGACTTTTAAATCTTCGCTTCCGGTTACACCCAGTTCTTTCAATGCCAAATAATTACAGTATTGTTCAAACTGTCCTTTAATCGGCACCACATAAAGCATTTTTTTAAGATGTAGCACTTCGGCAGGAAACTCAAAACCGGCACCGCACAAAACGCCTTTTGTTGTTGCAAGGTATGATGTGAACAACTGTTCATCGATAGGAAAAAAAGTACAATTCCCCTGCTTTTTTGATGTTTTGCTGAAAGGCGAAAATATCACCCAATCCACATTTTTAATTTGCGAAAGTACTTTATAAAGTTCATCATTATGAAAACTGGGAAGATAAACCAGAATGTAATCTTCTTTTTCGCAGTTTAAATTTTTGATGGAATTACGAATAATCGGATGGAAAATATTGTCATCATACTTCGTAAAATGAAATCCAAACGAGTTTTGAATGGGCGCATATTTCTTTAAAATAAGCTTGCTTAAATGAAAATCTTTCTGTGGTTTTGGTGCTTTATCATGCAAAACTGCTGCCTGATGGCTTAATCCGATGATTTTTTTGTTTCGATACTTGGCAGCATACGCCGTAACGGGTTCAAAATCGTTAATAATTAAATCGTATTGTTGAATGGGAACATTTTGTACCGATCTTAAAAACTGTACAAACGAATTTTTCTTAATGATTTTCTTGTAATTCAAGCCGCCTTTTTTAGAATAGAACAACGAAATTCCTTTGTTCTGCACGGCGTTTCCTTTAAACGGAAGCTGTGAATTCTGACCCGAAATAAATACATCTACTTCGGCGTGTTCTTTTAATTTGGGTACTAAAACGTTGGCGCGCGCAATGTGTCCGTTGCCTGTTGCCTGTAATGCGTATAAAATTTTCATTTAAAAAAAACTTCTATTTCTTTGTACTGATCGGGAGTTTGTTGTGGTTTTTGATCGATCTGATTCATTAAATCTATCAACAAATCGTTTTCGTAATAGTAAATTTCCCACGAACCGTTGTTGTATTCCAAAGACGTTAAATTTTCGATCCAATCGCCGGAATTCAAATACAAACAACTTCCTTTTGCCGTAGTAACTTCTCTTTTTTGAGGTTGATGAATGTGTCCGCAGATCACGTAATCAAACTTATTTTCAATAGCCAATTCGGATGCGGTTTCTTCAAAATCGCCAATAAACTTAACGGCTTTTTTAATGTTGTTTTTTATTTTTTTGCTGAAGGAATATTTCTCGCGCCCCATTTTACTTAAAATCCAGTTCGACAGGTTGTTCAAACGGATCAAATAATCATACCCAATGCCGCCTAATTTCGCGATCCATTTAGAATGCTGAACAGATGAATCGAAAACATCGCCATGAAAAACCCAGGCTTTCTTACCGTCTAATTCAAAAATATGCTTATCTAACAATTGAATCTTTCCAAAAGTCATAGGCGAAAATTTCCGCAGAAACTCGTCATGATTGCCTGTGAGATAAATTACCTGACAGTTTGTTAGCGACAGATTCAGAATGTATTTGATGATTTCGAGATGACTTTCAGGAAAATAACTCTTCTTAAATTGCCAGATATCGATAAAATCACCGTTTAAAATCAATATTTTTGGATCGATCGATCGTAAATAATTCAGCAACTCTTTGGCTTTGCAGCCGTAAGTTCCCAAATGTGTATCTGAAATTACCACTACTTCAACGCTTCTCTTCATAATTAAACAGAATTTTACCGAAGATACCGCTGTGCTGTAAACTTATGGTTTTTAAAAAGTTATGTTTAGAACAACAAAACCGCTTACATTTGTAGAAAAGATCGATATGAAAAATTATATTTTATGTTTTGTAATTCTTTGGCAGTTTGTTGGAAATGCACAAAACAGATTCACGCAGATTTTACCCGAAACCGAATATATTTCTGCCGGAAACGAACTAAAAGAGTTTAACAGTTACGATTTTTCGCCTGTGATTTTAGGTTTGCAAATGAACAATGTTTTTGGAACAATTGGTGGCAGCTACAAACGCATTCACGTAAAAATAACCGATGTTGAAAAAGATCAAACCAATCCGGATTTATATCATGTAAAAGGAAAATCGAAAGTTGGCAACAATATTGAAAGTTTTGTAGGTACCATTAAACTGCAAACCATTAAACAAATAAAAGATCGTGAATTAGACGATACAACGGTAAGAAGCCGCTTGGTGGGAATAGTTAAACAACTTTAATCAAACTTCCGTCTTCATCGGTTTTAGTGATTTGCAAAGCAACGGGAATACGCTCTTTTAGTTCTTCAACGTGCGAAATAATTCCAACAATACGGTTTTCTTTGTGCAGATTGTTCAACGTTTCAAACACAATATTAACCGATTCGGCATCTTGCGTTCCAAAACCTTCATCGATAAAGAAAAAGTTTTTGCTTGCAACGCTGTTCGTTTGCACGCTTTCTGCCAACGCCAGCGCCAAACTCAATGAAACCTGAAACGATTGCCCGCCCGAAAGCGTTTTCACACTGCGCGTTCTGCCTTCGTTTAAATAATCGATCACTTCAAAATCGTTTGCCTCGTTTACCTGCAAACTCAATTGGTTTCGCGTCATTTTTCGGAAACGCACATTGGCATTTTCGCACAATTGTTTAAGATAAATCGACGATACATATTGAACAAAACCGGCAGCTTTAAACAAATTGCTCATTGTTTTCAGGTTTTCTGTTCGTTTCTTAAGCTGATCCAACGTTTGTAGCAATTCTTTTTTCTGATTGAAAGCTTCTGTTAAACGAGTAATTTCTGCATTGGTTTTGGTAACGTTTTCGTTTGCGATTTTTAATTCGAT
>JAVXSC010000216.1:0-3501 GCA_036643355.1 Myroides sp. | reverse complement strand
CTACAGATTACGCTAAATGGACAGAAAAGGTTGATAAAATCACAAAAGACGAATTGGTAATTATTAACCAAAACGATATAAAATACACATATAAAAGGTTTACGCCGATTGTAGTAAATGAATAATAAAAAATTTAATCCTTATAAAAGATCACACGAAGAATCGTCTATTCAAGATGTTTTGGGTAAAATGATCACGGGCTATAATTTAGAAAAAGGTATCGATAAACTAAATGTTCGCGAAGCCTGGATAAAACTTTTAGGTCCCGGAATTGCAGCTTACACACAACAGGTAGAATTGCGGAAAGATACACTGTTTGTTGCGCTATCATCCAATGTACTGCGAGAAGAATTAAGCTACGGTTTAGATAAAATCACTACCATGATAAATGAAGATTTAGGTAAGGAAGTAATAAAAAAAATAATTTTAAGATAAACTCATATTTTCTATGAGTTTTTTTTATTTTCATTTCAATTTAATTTGTATATTCGATTAAAATACAAAACATTATGAAAAGAAAAATACTTTTAGTAGCAGTTTTATTTACATCTGTAACAACATTTGCTCAAACCTTTGAAAACAGAGCAACATTTTGGGCAAAACCAGGTAAAACGCAAAATACAAAACAGGTATTTAATAAAAATGCCTCGTTGAGTCAGGGTACAAATCAATCGTTAGTAACGAATATTGGTGCAGGAAATTCAAACTTTTACATGGTTTTCAAGTCTGAAGATAACGTTGAAAAAGATTTATTGAATTTTACCTTTACATGTGCACAGCACAATGTAACAACGCATAATATTAATTACCACGATGCCGCAACGGTTGATCAGAAAAGAAAAACAGGAGCTATTGTAAAATATGGTTTTGATTATCCGCATGCAAATGGCGATAAAAATTATGTAGCTGTTTCCGATGCACAAAACGATTTAACCGATGTGTACGAAGTAATTTATGTAAATGATAAATTCACAGAATTGGATCATCAGCAGATTCAAACGTATTTATCAGTAAAATATGGAATTTCGTTAATAAATCCTGCAAATTATGTAGATGCTAACGGAAAACAGATTTGGAACAGCAACTTAAATACGCAGTATAATACAAACATTACAGGTGTTGGTAAAAGCGATTATTTTGGTTTGAACAAAAACGAAACAATTAATTCGGTTGATAAACGTATCGAAATTAGTACGAACGGTTTTAACAATAATGAATATTTGTTTATTGGAACAGCCAATGAAAATACATCATTTGTAAAAGCAAACGATTACGAAATTTTAGATTCGTCTTGGTTGGTTCAAACAAATACAGCATCTAATTTAACTACGTTGCGTTTTAATTTAGGATCATTAAAATCAACCGGAACGTATGAGTTGTTGATCAATCAAAACGAAACATCTTTTGCAAACAATAATGTTTTAAAAGTTCAAGGAAAAGTAGAAGGAAACCAATTGGTTTTTGAAAATGTTATGTTTGATGCCGATGGAAATGGATTTGATACCTTTTCTGTAGGATATACAACGAAAGCAAAAGAAAATTCAAAACCTGAAATTGTATCAAATTCAAAAGTAAATGCGTATCCAAACCCAGCGAACATCAACGAAACGGTTAATGTAGCGTACAATTTTGGAAAACCGACTAATTTAAACATTCACGTTTTCACGGTTGATGGTCGATTAATCAATAAACAGGAAATGAACAACGTCGATAATCATGTGTTTGAAACCAAATTTTCAACAGCCGGAGTGTATTTAATAGTATCAACCTATAACGGAGAAATAACAACAAACAGAATTATTGTAAAATAACAGAAAAATCAACAAAAAGCACCCTTTGAAAGAAGGGTGTTTTTTATTTGTATTAATTGTGGTAAATTTGATATTTGCTTTAATAAACTATGATAACCGAAGAACAAGTAATTTTAGTTAACGAAAAAGACGAGCCTATTGGCTTAATGCCCAAGTTACAGGCACATGAAGAAGCTTTGTTACACCGGGCTTTTTCTGTTTTTATTTTAAACGATAAAAACGAAATCATGTTGCAGCAACGCGCGGCGGGTAAATACCATTCGCCTTTGTTGTGGACAAATACTTGTTGCAGCCATCAGCGTAACGGCGAAAATAATATCGATGCTGGTAAGCGACGTTTGTTCGAAGAGATGGGTTTTTCGGTTGAATTAAAAGAATTGTTTTCGTTTATTTACAAGGCTCCGTTTGATAACGGTTTAACCGAACATGAATTTGATCATGTAATGATTGGTTATTTTAACGATGATCCTTTGATCAATAAAGAAGAAGTAGAAGATTGGAAATGGATGAGTATTGAAGCTGTAAAGCAAGATATGCAGCAGCATCCGCAAGTTTATACCGAATGGTTTAAAATTATTTTTGATAAGTTTTATCATCACATCGAAGCACAGAAAATTTAATTTATGAGAGTTACTGTTTGTAGAAAAGCGCATTTTAACGCGGCGCACCGTTTATACCGCAAAGATTGGTCTGATGAAAAAAACCAGAAGATTTTTGGTAAATGCAACAATCCTAATTTTCACGGACACAACTACGAATTAATTGTAGAAGTTACCGGAACGGTAAATCCAGAAACGGGTTATGTGATCGATATTAAAGATTTAAGCGATATTATTTACGAAGAAGTAGAAGTTCCTTTCGATCATAAAAACCTGAATTTAGATGTACCCGAATTTCAAGAAATGAATCCCACGGCAGAACATATCGCATACGTTATCTGGCATAAATTGCGAAAACGCCTTCCTTTAAAGTTAGATTTGGAAATAACCTTGTACGAAACCCCTCGAAATTTCGTTAAGTATTGTGGTTTATGATATTTTTAGAAAAAATATTTTAATAAAATTTGTACATTGCAAACTTAATTTAATCGAACGCATTTAAAATTGAATTCAATTAAACAACATATAAATAATCAGTCAAATTCAACCGCTTTCAAAAGTTACCCGATCCAATTTCAGCCTATTTTAAAAGAAAGAATCTGGGGTGGTAACAAACTGCAGTCGTTGGGAAAAGAACTTTCTCACGATAATATTGGCGAAAGCTGGGAAATTTCTATGATTGATACCGATGTAAATATTGTAACCAACGGTATTTATAAAGAAAAATCGTTAGCAGAATTGATTGATTTGTATCCAAACGAAATATTAGGAACAAAAGTTTATCAGAAATACGGTAAGCAGTTTCCTTTGTTATTCAAGTTTTTAGATGCAAAAACAGATTTGTCTATTCAACTGCACCCTAACGACGAATTGGCAAAAAAACGACACAATTCTTTCGGAAAAACCGAAATGTGGTACGTAATGCAGGCCGATGAAAATGCCCGAATTATTTTAGGATTTAAAGAAGACAGTTCTTCCGAAGAATATTTAGATCACCTTAAAAATAAAACACTTCCAAGCGTTTTACAGGAATATTACGTTAAAAAAGGCGACGTGTTTTTTATTGAAACCGGAACTATTCATGCCATTGG
>JAVXSC010000215.1:0-3590 GCA_036643355.1 Myroides sp. | reverse complement strand
TGCGCATCAAGTGCCGGCGAACCAGAATTTCCACCTGTTGTATGATTGGTTGCTGTAAAACCTACAGGAACATCACCAGACTTATCTTTGTAGATTCCGTAATCTTTCTTGTTGTACAAGTCTACTAATTTTTGCGGAACATCAAACTCATAATCATTTGGAACATATTTTTCAATCACTCCATCTAAATAAGTAACATGGCTGTACGTAACAGCATCGCTTGGTTGGTAGCCGTTTACTTTACCGTAAGTAACGCGTAAAGTTGAGTTTGCATCAGGGAAAATACGCGCATCTGGAAACAATTCCAATTGTGCTTTCATATAAGTACGCTGCAAACTTTCTAATTCCAACGCCATTTTATCGTAGCTTGGTGCAACATTATCAAAATAATTTGCTGCTAAACTTTTTGCCAATACGTAACCCGGGTCTTTCTGCATGTTTTTAACAACATCGGCAGCTTTTCCGTTCATTAATTTCTTTAATCCGTCGTAAGATGTCAATGCCGATTTGCTGTAAATATCGTTACCTAAAGCAACATAATCTTTATCTTTAATTGAAGCAGGTGTAAGGTTTGCCGGAGCTTTTGTTCCGTACAGTTTCACCGTTTCGTTAAAAATTCCGTGGTCAACATCTTTATTATAGTCTTTATAAAGAGATTCCAACCCTTTAATTAAATTGTCTTTACGGTCGTTAAAAGCTTGTTCGCCACCTTTTGTAAAAGCGTTTTCTAACTGATACAGACGGAAACCAACTGAAAGCAATTCGTTATTACGTAAGGTAACTTCCTGAAAATAATCACGTGCTAATGAATAAGGAGTAATGTCTTTATAGATTTTTTCGAATTGAGGCAATAGATTACCATATTCGTTCATTTTGTTTTTTTCGTTTGCACGTTTGATGAATTCTTGTTCGAACGATTTTTTAACAGCAACCGCATTCGATTTTTTTAATCCTTGACTTTCGCCAATCCATTTTTTCCAATAGTTTGCGATTCCTGCATATTTTGAAGCATACTGAATTTTGATTGCCTGATCCTGACGCATAAATCCATCGGCAACTTTTAAGGCTTTATCACGGATTTCAATTTTTGCCGGATTTAAATCGTTCACAATTTGTTCCACAGCAAAAGACGGAAGGTATTCCTGCGTTCTGCCCGGATAACCGTAAACCATTGTGAAATCGTTTTGCTCTGCACCATTAATCGAAACTGGTAAGAAATGTTTCGGAGTGTAAGGTACATTGTCTTTTGAATATTTTGCAGGTCTATTGTTTTTATCGGCATAAATTCTAAACAAAGAAAAATCGCCGGTATGACGTGGCCAAACCCAGTTATCGGTATCCGATCCGAATTTTCCGATTGATGATGGCGGTGCACCAACCAAACGAATATCTTCAAAAGATTCGGTTACAAACAACATATATTGGTTTCCTTCAAAAAAGGTACGAATCATAACACTTTGCCAATCTTCGCGTTTGTATGATTTCTGTAAATCGTTGATGTTTTTCTGAATTGCCGTTTTCTTTTCAGCTTCGCCGTTTATAGCGTCAACACCGTTCATTATTTCTTTGGTAACATCGTGAATGCTTACAATAAAAGTAACTTCAACATCTGGATTTGGTAATTCTTCCTCGTAAGATTTCGCCCAAAAACCGTCTTGTAAATAATCGTGTTCTACTGTTGAATGCGATTGAATTTCGCCGTAACCACAGTGGTGGTTTGTTAGCAATAATCCTTTAGATGAGATAACTTCTGCGGTACAGCCGCCGTTAAATTGCGGAACCGCGTCTTTTAAACTTGAATTGTTAACATCGTAAATATCGGTAACCGACATTTTCATTCCAAGGCTTTTCATTTCCTTTTCGTTCATTCCTTTTAATAAAGAAGGAACCCACATGCCGCCTTGTTGGGCAAAAATTGGAAACGAAACTAATAATACGATAGCTCGTAGTAATTTTTTCATTTTTTAGATTTGTTAAAAGAGTGAAAAATTTGAATGCCCAAGGTACGAATTTTAAAACGATTTTTTTATGTTTGATGTTTATTAGCCTGCATTTATGAAGTTTTTAAGATTTAATTTGCGCTATTTTACACTAATGCTGGTCATTTTTGCTGTAGAAGTATGCATTGCACTTTTTGTACACGATAATTTTATTCGTCCGTTTGTTGGCGATATTATTGTAGTTTGGTTTGTGTATTATTTTATACGGGCTTTTGTAAACTGCAAGCCTATTTATATTGCGTTGTTTACTTTGGCTTTTTCTTTTGCTGTAGAAATTGGTCAGTATTTTAAACTGGTAACCGTCTTAGGTTTGCAAGATAATAAGCTGGCGCGAATTGTTATAGGAACATCGTTTTCGTGGTGGGATATGCTTTGTTATGTAATTGGTTTTGGATTCTTGTTTTTGCTGGATAAAGATTTAAGGAAAAATCATTAAATCGCGTTTGTGTTTTTTAAACTGTTCTTTTTCGTATAACTGAATGGCGCGTAGATTGTGCGGCTCAACCTCTAAAACAATTTTTTTATAGTTGTTTTCTTGTGAGAATTGTTTGATAAATTCAATTGCTTTTTTACCGATTCCTTTTCCCTGATAATTTTGGTCGATATACAACTCATCTAACAAAAGTACATTTCCGCTCATTTCAAAACTAAAGAATTGAACCAGAATAGTATAACCACAAATTTCGTTGTTGTATGTAATTACAAAACATTTACCGGCTTCGAGATTATTCACAAATTCTAAAAATAGGTTTGTAGTAGTTTCTTTGTTAATGGGATAACCATCAATTGCATAAAAATCAACCATTAGGTTTACAATTGCGGGAATGGTTTCTTTGGCAAGTAATTCAAAATTTATCATATTTGTTGTTATTTATTAGATGTGGAAATGAAATCGAAAATTCTGAAAATAATTAATATTGTTTCAATGGTTTTGACTATGTTTTGTGCTTTCGGTGGACTGGTCAAAGCTTTTAAAACAAAGATGGATTTGAATAATCCGATTATTCCTGATAATTTGGTAAATAACATGATTTTTCAAGATATACTTAAAGCCTTAATTATTTTTGGTGTTTTTTACTTTCAATTGAAATTATATAAACGAGAAGAATATCTAACATCAATTCTACTTTATTTTGTGGCAATATTTATTTATAATCTTGGATATTTCTTTCAATAAAATCCATAATAACTTTAGTAGCATCTTTGTTTTTTAATACAAACTCTCGGTTTTTTTTACCTAACTCATTTCTGTAATTATCATCAGAAATTAAGCGATTGAAAATTGCAGATAATTCTTCTGTATTGTTCACAACTAGGCAACTGCCTAATGCAACCAAATCTTTAGCTTCTTGAAATTTTGAATACTTCGGGCCAATAACCACAGGCGTTCCATAAGTTGCAGGTTCTAAAATATTGTGCAATCCGGTTTTAAAACCACCGCCAACATAAGCAATATCGGCATAGGCGTAAATCTGAGTTAGAATCCCAATGGTGTCAATAATAAAAACTTCGGAATCTTTTAAAACTTCGGTTTTGTAGTTGGTAAATCGAATCGTTTTTTTATCAATTTTTGAGATTAAACGTGTAATT
>JAVXSC010000214.1:0-3779 GCA_036643355.1 Myroides sp. | reverse complement strand
AGGAATTGGTGCAATGATACGAATTCCCAAGGCAGATAAAGACAATGCGATGTCGTCTTCTAAACTCTTGATTTTTGAAATACGGATTCCGGCATCGGGCACAATTTCATAAAGTGTTACGGTTGGACCAACGGTTGCTTTAATCTGTGCAATTCCGATTTTATAGTTGTTCAGCGTTTCTAAAATACGGTTTTTGTTTTCTTCTAATTCCGCCTGATTAATCGTAATTCCGCCCGTTGTGTGTTCAAACAGTAATTCGCTTGTTGGAAACTGGTATTTTGATAATTCTAAAGTTGGATCGAACAAACCAAAATTTTCTACTATCTTTTTCGATAAATCATCATCGGCAAGCGGTTCTTCTTCTTCAATAGTTTCAATAATGAATTCTTCGTGATGATCTGCGTTTGCTGAAGTATCTGTAATAGAAAAATCGTGAACAGGTTCTGGTTTTTTCTCTGTTTTCTTTAGATCGAACGATACTTCATTATCTATTTTCGCCACAGGAATTTCTTCTTTAACAGGAGTAGGAGGAACGATGATTTTGGCATCTTCTCTTACAGGTTGATTGATATTTATTGGCTGAACCGGTTGTGTATTAATGATTTCTTCGGCTTTTTCGATATTATCCTTGATTTTTGCATGCGTGTTAGAAACCACGTTTGTAAATGCTTTCGGAGTCATTTTTATTCTGAAAATCAAATAGAAAATAATCAGGAAAAGTACCACAAGCATCGCACCGATTTGTCCGATATAATCTTGCAAGTAATCGTTCATTTCAAAACCGACAGTTCCACCTAAAAACGGATATTTCGATCCAAAATGACCCAATGCAATTGATAATACGATGATGGCAAATAAATCCCAAAAAATCATGCGACGTAATTTGGCTGCATTAAAACGGATTCCAAACCATAAAGCAACTTCGCCAAATATTTTTATAAAAAGGAATGATGCAATACCAAAGCCTTCGAAAATAAATTTATGCGCCAGCCAGGCACCCAATTTTCCAACCCAGTTTTCGGGTTCTATTTCGCGGTTGTTTAATTCGGCAACCACACTTTGGTCGTAATTACCCGAAGTAAAGTACGAAATGAAACTGCACAGTAAAATTACAGAAAACATTAAAAATAAAGTTCCAAAAATAAAGCTTATGCGCGCACCGTTTGTAGCGGTTTGCTTTGGTTTAGGCGGCATTTGCTTATTGTTAACCTGTTTTGTATTTTGTTTTTTAGCAGTCATTTTCTAAATTAATTTTGGTAAATAAATAATCGCGCCTATAACAACTGCCGTTAATGCGGCAAATGTTACAGCACCCGCTGCAATATCTTTAATAAAACCTATTTTTTTGTCGAAATTTGGTTGAATGTAATCGCAAATTGCTTCAATGGCAGTATTTAAACTTTCGGCAGTTAAAACCAACCCAATTGCCAGTATTTGAAACATCCATTCTACAGCGCTGATTTTTAAATAAAAACCAAGAATACACATTAAGGCACTGATAGTTAACTGAACCATAATGCTGTGTTCGGTGGTTATTAATAAGTAAAATCCTTTAACGGCGTAGGTTACACTCTTAATTCTGCCCGAAATAAAGGATGTTTGTTGGTGTTTCATTCAAAAGCAATTTCGGCAAAATTACTGAATTATTTATCATTGTAGAAATAAAAAAACCACGAGTTGTTGCTCGTGGTTTATATTTTTGTTTAAGATTTTTATTTATCTATAGATCCCAATACGCGCTGCATAAAAGTGTTTAAAGCTTCTTTTTTAGGCGTTCCCGCTTTTATAAGCTTATCCACTTCAACGGCACCGTACATGTTAGAAATTAATTCGGCAATTACGTCTAATTCTTCATCTTTTAAAGACGGAACTTCGCATAAAGCCTCTAAAACTTCAATGGTTTCATTGATATAGTCTTGATCATTTTCCTGAATAAATTCAGTTAAATGTTTAATTACAGGTAGTTTCATAATTAAGCTAATTTGTTAACCAATTCTGCCAAAACATCGGCTTTGTTAGTCTGTGTTTCATCAACCAAAGCACCACCATTAAAAATAGCGAATGTTGGTAAATTTGAAACGTTAGCTAATTTTCTTGATTCAGGAAATTTCTCTGCATCAACAATTACAAAAGTTACATCTTCTTTTTCGGTAGCCATTTTCTTGAATTTTGGTTTCATAATACGACAGTTTCCGCACCATGAAGCCGAAAATTGTACAGCTACTTTAGGATTGTTTGCAACCAGCTCCTGTAAATTATCTTGTTCTAATTCTAATAACATAATTTTTTTTGTTTAAGGTTTAAAGTTTAAGGTTTCGCTCAGAACTTTGAACTTTAAGCCTTAAACTTTGAACAAATTAAAGTTTAGCTAAATATTCTGCAGTAGAAAGGCGGTTTGCGCTCATAGCTTCTTTACCTTCTTCCCAGTTTGCAGGACAAACTTCGCCGTGAGTTTGTACGTGTGCGTAAGCATCAATTAAACGGATGAATTCGTTTACGTTACGTCCTAAAGGCATATCGTTAACTGCTTCGTGGAAAATTTTTCCAGTTTCGTCAATTAAATAAGTAGCGCGGTAAGTTACGTTTGATCCTTCGATTTGAACTGAATCTAATTCTTCGTTATAAACTTCAGAAGTAACATCTAAAATTCCTAAAACGCTTGATAAATTTCTTGTAGTATCAGCTAATAAAGGGTAGGTTACACCTTCAATTCCACCATTATCTTTTGCAGTATTCAACCAAGCAAAGTGAACTTCGTTTGTATCGCAAGATGCACCAATTACAACTGTGTTTCTTTTTTCGAATTCCGGTAAAGCTGCCTGAAAAGCGTGTAATTCTGTAGGGCAAACAAAAGTAAAATCTTTTGGATACCAGAATAATAATACTTTTTTGTTGTTCTTTGTTGCTTCTTCTAAAACGTTGATTCTTAAATCATCACCCATTTCAGAGATTGCGTCAACTGTGATGTTTGGGAATTGTTTTCCTACTAAAGCCATAATTTTTATCTTTTTAAGTTACTGATTATTTGTTGTTTCTCAATTTTGTAGTACAAAGATACTTTCAATTTTCAAATGAACTATAAATTTTTTATCGTTAAAATTTATCAAACAATAAATTTTGGTTATAGTAAATGAATTTCAAATAGCTTGTAATCTTTCTGTAAAATTAGTTAGATTTACCAAAATAAAAAATAACAATTATCATACTTTTTACAGTAAATGAATATATTCCGTAAAAAAAATGTGACCGATATTTTAGCCGAATTGCAGGCGAATGAAGGTAAAAAAGACAGCTTGGGCAAATTCTTAACACAGAAAGATTTAATATTTTTCGGAATTGCCGCTATTGTCGGTGCCGGCGTGTTTAGTACCATTGGACAGGCAAGTTTTGATGGCGGTCCGGCAGTGATTTTTCTATTTATGTTTACTGCTTTGGCTTGTGGATTCGCAGCAATGGCGTATGCCGAATTTGCGTCGATGGTTCCTGTTTCGGGTAGTGCTTATACCTATAGTTATGTGGCTTTTGGGGAAGTTATTGCGTGGATTATTGGTTGGTCACTGATTATGGAATATGCCGTTGGAAACATTACATTGGCAATTTCGTGGAGCGATTATTTTACCGGATTGTTAAGCAATATGGGGATTCATTTACCGCAATGGATTCAGATGGATTACCTGTCCGCACACAAAGGTTTTGATGATGCTGTTGCATTGATGACCAGCGGAAAATCGTTTGAAAACCTGCCGAAGAATTTACAATTGGCACATACCGCTTGGACA
>JAVXSC010000213.1:0-3787 GCA_036643355.1 Myroides sp. | reverse complement strand
CGCATTCTGCTTGAATGAAAGGTGAAACGTTCAGGTAAAATAGTTTCGCGCGCCTTGAATATTGCCGGAATTTCGGTTTCCATTGTTACATTACTCGATGGAACTATTTGTCCGATTCTGTATTTTTTCATTTTTATTTTTTATATTTTGGGCGTTACCCTTCGGGTCGGGCTTTTCGTTTCAATCTTTAAAATATTTTTATTCAAAAACATTTTAAAGGATTTTCACTTCAATCCCTAACGCTTTGTTGTTGTAATTAAATCTCTTTAACAGTATTTACAATTGTTCCAATGTTTTCCACATAACATTCCACAACATCGCCGTCTTTCATCCATTCCTGCGGATTTCTTCCTGCACCAACACCGGCAGGCGTTCCTGTCGCAATAATATCACCTGGCTCAATGGTAAATACCGTACTTAAATCTTCGATTAAATCGTTAATGTTGAACAACAAGAATTGTGTGTTAGAATTCTGTTTTTCAATTCCGTTTAATTTTAAAGAAAGATTTAGGTTATGCGGATTTTCGATTTCATCTTTCGTAACCAAAAATGGTCCCATTGGCGCAAATGTATCCTGACCTTTAGAAACAATCCATTGTCCCTCGCGACGACAATCACGCGCAGAAATATCGTTAATAACCGTGTAACCAAAAACGTAATCCAACGCATTTTCTTTAGCAACGTATTTTCCTTTTTTACCAATTACAACAGCTAATTCTACTTCCCAATCTAACTGTTGCGTCAATTTGCTGTTTAATAAAATGTTGGTATTTGGTCCAGTAACTGTTGTTGGTGGTTTTGAGAAAATGATTGGTTTTTGAGGCAATTTTCCTGTAGTATCCAATGTACGTGCACTTTCGGCAACGTGTTCGGTATAATTCAAACCAATACCGATAATGTTTTTACGAGGTTTTTCAATCGGAGCCAAAATTTCAACATCGTTCAACGCATAAGAAATATTTTCAAAATCAACTTCACGAGTGTCATCAATCAAATTATTAATTTCAGCAATCACTTCAATTCCCATATCAATTAGTTCCAACATATCATTTGGTAACGGAAAATTCGAAATTCCTCCAAAATCTTCCATGTCAACAACCATATTGTTGTGAATAAATCCTAAACGCGGTTCGCTGTCTTGTGTTTTGTATGTAAGTAGTTTCATTTTATTGTTTATATATTATTTTTTAAGTTTTGCAACTTGTATGTTTATAAATTCGGGCAAATAGCTTGGTGTACAGTTTTTTGGGACTATTTCGTCTTTATACAATCCGGTACGTTCTCCAAGCGCAATGCATCTTTCTCGATATTCCTGTTGATAAACGCCGATTTGTGCTGCTGTAAAATTCATAGCCCATTGGACTTCTGGAACTTCGTTTTCGATTTCTTTTTCAATAAACGAAAGCAGTTCTTCTGTGTTTGGCGGCGGTGTTTGACCAACCCAACGTAAACGAGCCTGATGATACCAGAATGTTCGTCTTTGTAAACTTGACGGACTGTTTTGCCAAGATTCTATCAGCGTTACCGTTTTCTTGTCTTTAGCCAGTTGGTTTGCCATTAACCAATCAATAAGTTGTAGTTTTTCGTCTTCGGGATGTTTGTTTATATCTTGATCTAACTGATAGATAACTTCTTGCGTAAGCAATTTTTTATCCATTATCAAAATTGCCAATTGACGTGCAAAATACGATCCGGTTGACCATAATTCCATCGCCAATTCATGATCTTTTTTTATATCTTTTGCAATAGTGCGTAAATCACCCAACTTGGTGTTTTCGGTATTCAATTGATCAAAAATATTTTTTGCTTTTGGCGATAGTTTCATAATTTAAAGATATAAATCATTTACTAATTTTTACTCATTAATTCTGTATTTGCCACCCATAAACAAAAATAAGGGTTTTGAGACTTTGTCTTCTTAAGCATTATAAAAAAAGGTTGATCAAAAATCATTTTCTTTGGTTTAGGTTTGTTTGGATCTTCTTCTTCAGTGTAATATTCTATTTCAGCTTCACTTTCACTTTCAGCTCCTTTTTCATCTAAAATAAATGCTGTTCTTTGCCAAGCTCTTTCTATTGTATAGTTTTTCTCTTTCGTATCAAAAGTGTTCCCTGTTAAATCTTTGTAGATAGTTTCAATATTGAATTTGAATTTGGGAATGATGATTTCATCTTCTTCTAGAATGTCATATTTCCACTTTATGTTTTCATTCTGTTTATCTTCTTTTCCTTGAACAATAAGCTTGATAATTTCAGAATTTAAATCATTCATTTTATCAAATTTCTTTTCAGATTTAAAAAGAATTATTTCGTGATTAGAATCTTTTGGATGCAACTTAATCACAAAGTTATTATCGTTTTTGTAATAAAGAATAGAAATTATTTTTAATTGCTCATAATTGTATATTCCAGTAATGCCAAAAGACGCAACTTTTTCATTATTGAATTTTAATCGGTCTTTATAACTATTTAGTTCTGTTTGAAAGGGAAGAGATTTTTTGAATTCTGCTTTTGCTTTTATATTAAAGCCATCAATTTCGCTACTAATAATATATTCATCAGGGTTTAAAACATCTTTAAATGAAGAAGAATTGTTAAGAAGTGTTAAATGTTTAAAACTAGAATCGATTTTAAACGGCTCATTTACTATATTTTTTACTTCGTTCCAAGCATACAACATCGTTACACAATAAACGTTATTTTTACTGGTATTTATTTTACTTTCTAATGTTGTAATAAATTCTGTTTTTGGATATTCAGAAAGATCGGTTTCTTTAGGAAATTTTCTGTCATCAATATTTTTTTCTAATGAGTTTGTATCATTAGTAATAATATCGTTATTTACTTTACCTGAATTTTTAGTATCGTTTTTACAACTTAAAAAAGTAATTGTAAAAGCCAGAAAAAGTGTTTGTTTTAACATGTTATTTTTCAGTTTGATTCCCACCATTTTCTTCAAAAACTTTTTCCTGATACAAACCTAAACTCTCAATAACAGGTAAATCGTTAAATGAAAACAGACAGGTATCTTCGGTATCAGATAAATTATGATGTTCATGCCAAGCCCAACTTGGAACACAGAAAATATCGCGCTCTTTCCAATCGAAACGTTTTCCATTGATAATTGTGTAGCCTTTTCCTTTTGCACACTGATACACAAATGAACCGGTATGTTTGTGCGCTTTTCCTTTAAAACCTTTTGGCAGCAATTGAATCGACGCACCCATAGTTTGCATTACATGACCACCCGTTAATGGATTACTGTACTGCATAATAATTCCATCGAAACTATTTACATCATTTACCTTTTCTGCTTCTAAAAGTGCAGGATAAACCGTTTTCCACGAATATTTAAACAAGGGAGAATAAGGTTTGTTCCATTCTTTATCAGGCGGAATCAATCCAGTACCGCCGTAAGTCATTGGCGAATGATTAATTGGTGCTGTTAGCGGTTGCGTTCCATCGTAAACTGCATAATCGTTGGCTTCTAACGCATTTATTAAGGGAATATCCAATCCATCTTGCCAAATACAGGTTTTTCCACCTGCTTCTACGCCGTGTTCATGCCAAGTTGAGTTTGGAGTAATAACAAAATCGTTAACTTCCAACATAATTTTGTTACCGTCAACAACCGTATAACCACCTTCGCCTTCCATAATGAAACGCAATGCCGAAGCTTTGTGACGATGTGCCGAAGTAAATTCTCCGGGACGCGTAACTTGAATGCCGGTGTACAGCCAACCAACTGCCGCACTTACGTCTCTGCGTTTATCGTTCACTAAATAAAC
>JAVXSC010000212.1:0-3792 GCA_036643355.1 Myroides sp. | reverse complement strand
CTTCTTTTTCTGTTTCAAAAAAGTTTTTTTGTTCAATTTTTATGTATTCTTCTAAACTGGCATTTTTAGCATTGTCTTTTGCTTTTGCAACTGCAGACGGCGCTTTATCATAACCAAAAATATCATAATGAAAATCAGTAATTTTTTTTAGTAACGATTCTTCTACTTTTTCAAACAAATCGGCATCCCAATCTTTCCATTTCTCAAAAGCAAATTCTTTTCTGTTGATATTTGGCGGAATGTTACATGCAATCATAGCTGCTTCAACCAAAAATGTTCCAGATCCGCACATTGGATCCATAAAGTTCGATTGCCCTGTCCAACCGCTTAAAATTAAAATTCCGGCAGCCAAAACCTCATTAATCGGAGCAATGTTTGTTGCAGTACGATAACCTCGATGGTGTAATGATGCACCCGATGTATCTAACGAAACCGTACAAATTTCGTTCTGAATATGAATGTTAATACGCAAATCCGGATGATCTTTATCTACATTTGGTCTATCGTCAAACTTCTTTTTAAACTGATCTACAATGGCATCTTTACTTTTTAAAGCAACAAACTGCGAATGATTAAAATTTTCAGAAAATATGGTAGCATCAATCAAAAACGATTTATTAACGCTTAAAAACTCGGTCCAATCAATACTTTGCACACCATTATATAAGCTGGTTTCGTTAAAAACCTTAAACTGTTTTATAGGTTTTAAAATTTTCAAGGCGGTACGCAAAGCCAAATTTGCCTTGTACATAAAGCCCTGATCGCCATAAAAACTAACCATTCTGGTACCTTGTTCTACACGTTGCGCACCTATTTTAATCAATTCGTTTGCTAAAATCTCTTCAAAGCCAAAGAAGGTTTTAGCTACCATTTTAAAGTTTTCCATATTCAATTCCTTTCCGTCGGGAACGATAAATTTATTTAATTCTACAAAAATAGCGTATTTTTGCGTTCACAAAATTTCTAAAATGCAAGAATCTAAAAAAACATATAGCAATAACTGGTTTGATACCCCTTTTTATCACATTTTATATAAAGATCGTGATTATGCCGAAGCCCAATTGTTTATTGATAATATTACCGAATATCTGAATTTGCCCGAAAACGCAAAGGTGCTTGATTTGGCTTGCGGTCGTGGCAGACATTCTATTTATTTGAATAAGTTGGGATACAATGTTGTAGGTGCGGATTTGTCTGAAAACAGTATTGCTTTTGCGAAAAAGTCTGAAAATGATACGTTGCATTTTCAAGTAAAAGACATGCGCGAGCCTTTTAATGAGAAATTCGATGCTATTTTTAATCTGTTTACAAGTTTTGGATATTTTGAAAACAACGAAGACAATTTAACTGCCTTAAAAGCGATTAAAAACAGTTTGAATGATTTTGGTTTCGCTGTTCTTGATTTTATGAATGTTGAAAAAGTGACCGAAAATTTAAAATCAGAAGAAACAAAAGAAGTCGACGGAATCGTTTTTACTATTAAAAGATGGATTGAAAACGGTTATATTTTAAAGAATATTGTTTTTGATTTTGAAGGCGAACATTTTGATTTTACCGAAAAAGTAAAAGCATTGACTTTAGAAGACTTTGAAACATTAATGGAAGAGGCCGGGATTTATTTGTTGGATACTTTTGGCGATTACAAATTACATAAGTTTTACAAAAAAGAATCAGACCGTTTAATAATGATTTTTAAATAATGGAAACATATTTATTACCCTTTTTAGCTGTAGTATTAGGATATTTTTTAGCGATTATTGTTAAACCGGCCAAAAAGAAAACTATAAAACTGCTGTTGGCTTTCAGCGGTTCTTTTTTGTTGACGATGACGGTTTCGCATTTGTTGCCCGAAGTTTATGCCTATGTTATTGAGGGAAATCATATAGAAACAACAATTGTTGAAAACAACAATAGTTCGCATAATCATATACACGAACACCACGATCATAGTCATGGTCACGCAAGTCACGATGATCACAATCATACCGAAACAACAAATTCAAACCAGCACAATCACGACCACGATGCCATGAAACAGATCGGGTTGTTTATTATGTTAGGTATTGTTTTTCAGATTATTTTAGAATATTTCTCTAAAGGTGCAGAACATGGTCACGTTCATGTTCACGAAAAAATGACATCGATGCCTTGGCTTTTGTTTGCGAGTTTGTGTTTGCACGCGTTGTTTGAAGGAATGCCCGTTAGCCAGCACACACATTTGGCATGGGCAATTGCCATACATCATTTCCCAATTGCAATAATACTAACGTTATTCTTTTTACAGGCAGAATTAAACAAAAAATTCGTCTTTATGTTTATGATCGTCTTTGCATTAATGACTCCGCTTGGAACTTATTTATCGGCAAACTTATCATTCTTAATTGATTATTATGTACCGATTTCTGCATTTGTAATAGGTATTTTATTCCATATATCATCAACCATAATCTTTGAAAGTAGCGAAGGACACAAATTTAATTTAGCTAAATTATTAGCAATAATTATAGGAATTGCTTTTGGATTTTTTGTTTAAAAAGTAAGCCTCAGATAAATCTGAGGCTTTTTTTATATCCCTTTTAAAACATCGATTAAATAATCGATTTCTTCTTGTTTGTTTTCATGACCGAATGATACACGTAAACTGGGTTTTTTAATTTCAACATCGTCCAAGAATTCAGCTAAAACGTGTGATGGTTTCTGGCTTCCCGATTGACAGGCACTTCCGCGCGAAACGGCAATTCCTTTCATATCTAACTGAAACAACATCATTGCAGCTTTCTCTGGCGAAAATGGTAAACGAATGTTCAACACGTTGTAAAAAGCAGATCCGTTTCCGTTAAACTGTACTTCGTTAAAAGTTTCTTGTAATCTAGTTTTACAGTAATCGCGTAAGTCGGTAATTTTTGTACGGTCTTTATTCAAATCCTGATACGATAATTCCAACGCTTTAGCCATACCAACAACCTGATGAGGCGCTTCGGTACCGGCACGCATTCCTTTTTCTTGTTCGCCACCAACGATCAATGGTTTTAACACATTTTTCTTACGAATAAATACAAATCCTGCACCTTTTGGACCGTGAAATTTATGTGCCGATGCTACGATAAAATCGATAGGGATTTCATCTAAAGGAATTTCAACTTTTCCTACAGATTGAACGGTATCTGAATGAAACAAAGCATTGTGCTGCTGTGCCAAATCGGCAACTCGTTTTAAATCTAAAATCGTTCCTATTTCATTGTTAACGTGCATCAAACTAATTAATGTTGGTTGATTGTCTTTTAACAATTCTTCCAAATGATTATAGTCGATCTCGCTGTTTGGCAAAACGTTCACATAATCGATCTTTGTACCATATTCTTTCTCCATTTCTTTGATAGAATACAAGGTGCAATGATGTTCCATGCGGGTTGTAATAATGCGTTTGATACCCAAATCACGAACAGAAGAACGAATGATCCAGTTATTACCTTCGGTTCCGCACGATGTGAAAATAATTTCGCTTGCCGTTACATTAAACTGCTTTGCAATGGTTTTGCGCGATGCTTCGATTAATGCTTTTGTGTGGCGACCAATTGAGTAGGTTGATGAAGGATTTCCGAAATCGTTCGTTAAAATTTTAATCATTTCTTCAACTACTTCTGGTCTAACAGATGTGGTAGCCGCATTATCAAAATATATCTGGTTCATTACTTTAAAAATTTCTTGGTTAGATTAGTTAAAATTCGGTAGTTAAAAATAAAAACCGATAGCAAAATTAAGAAATATGAAACAAACTGTAAAGTATTTATG
>JAVXSC010000211.1:0-3821 GCA_036643355.1 Myroides sp. | reverse complement strand
CTTTATTAGATGTTAAACCAGGAATGCGCGTTGTTGATGCTTGTGCAGGTGCAGGTGGTAAAACATTGCACATTGCCGCTAAAATGGAAAACAAAGGGCAAATTATTGCGTTAGATTTATACGAAAGTAAACAACGTCAATTAAAAATTCGGGCTAAGCGAAATGGAGCTTTTAATATAGAATACCGAATCATAGATTCTACCAAAGTAATTAAAAAATTACACGATAAAGCAGACCGTGTGTTGATTGATGCTCCTTGTTCGGGCTTGGGCGTTTTAAAACGTAACCCTGACAGTAAGTGGAAACTGCAACCGGAATTTATCTATAACATAAAAAAAACGCAACAAGAAGTTTTAGAAAACTACTCTAAAATGGTTAAAGTTGGTGGTAAATTGGTATATGCAACTTGTTCTATTCTTCCATCAGAAAACGAAAAACAAATTAACCATTTCTTAAACACCGATTTTGGTAAAAACTTTAAGTTTGTAACAGACGAAAAAGTAATGGCTCATCAATCTGGGTTCGATGGTTTTTACATGTGTTTAATGGAACGCATAAAATAATTAAATATGAAAAAAATTACATCATTTATTGTAACTGTTTGTTGTTCATTTACAATTTTTGCGCAGGCACCGGCGAATTATTACAACAGTGCTACTGCAACGGGCTACACATTAAAATCGCAATTAAAAACAATAATTTCATCAAATCACACAGCTTTAAGCTATACTCCCGGTTTGTGGAATTTATATAGTTCTAATGCTGCCAATAATGGTTTTCGTGACAAATATTATGAAAACGATAATACCATTTTAGATATTTATTCTGAAAAACCGGTTGCTGTTGATCCTTACACTTACACCGTGATTACAGATCAATGTGGAAATTACAGTAAAGAAGGTGATTGTTATAATCGCGAACATTTAATTCCGCAATCGTATTTCGATGAAAATAAGCCAATGGTGACAGATGCATTTCATGTTTGGCCAACCGACGGAAAAGTTAATGGAGAACGCGGTAACCTACCTTTTGGAACAGTAGCAAATGTAAGTTACACATCACAAAACGGAACAAAACGTGGAACAAGTGGTGTAGCCGGTTTTACAGGAACTGTTGTTGAACCTATCAATGAATTTAAAGGAGATATTGCGCGCGCCTATTTTTACTTTGCTACAAGGTATGAAGATTTTATGGATGATTTTCATTCAGGAACTACACAATCTAAAACTCAGGTTAGAGCAATGTTCGATGGATCTACCGATAAAGTATTCAACACAGGATTTTTAGATGTTCTTTATCAGTGGCATTTGCAAGATCCGGTAAGTGCCCGTGAAACAGATTTGAATAATTATATCTACAGCGAGCAAGGCAACAGAAATCCTTATATTGATAATCCGCAATACGTTACTGCTGTTTGGTATCCACACTTATTAAGCACAAACAAAGCTGAATTGGTTGAGTTTAATGTGTATCCGAATCCGGCACCAAAAAACACGATATTCATTTCAACTAAAGAAAAAATCGATTTAATTACGGTTTATAATTTAGAAGGAAAGTTAGTCAAGAAAGTATCAAACCCACAATTTAACGATGAAGTTTTCACTATTAATCATTTAAAAAGCGGAACGTATATTCTTAAACTTAAAAGTGGAAAGAAAGCAACTACAAAGAAATTTATAGTTAAGTAACAAAAAACTCCGATCAGCTGATCGGAGTTTTTTAATTTATTGGATAACCTTTATCTATCCAGTCTATTTTTATATTCTTAGGTATATTTAAAAGTTTTGCGTTTTTATATCCTAAGTCTATCAATAGTTTAAATGCCGGGCGAATATTAGGGCATTTATCAAACGGGCAACAACCGCAATACAAAACAACCTCTTTATCTTTAGGAATCTTTTTTAAGTATTGCTTCAGCGTTTCTAAATTTTTAGCATCTTTAGCTGCACCTGCGTTGAATGATTTTTTTATAACAGCATCGGGACCAATGTTAATCACAAAAGTATTTTTCATTTTATTCTGCTGAATTTTATCTGATAATACTTTTGTTTCCATTAACTGTTTCGGTGTCCAAACATCGGTAAAACTTTGAGCCGATATTCCGTTTAAAAATCCAAGAAACAGTATAAGTAAAAAAATTGCTTTTTTCATTCTGATAAAATTAATCACGCATACTGTCGAAAAACTCGTCGTTTGATTTGGTGTTTTTGATACGATCATGAATAAACGTAATTGCTTCAACCGGATTCATATCTGCCAAAATATTGCGTAAAACCACCATTTTGCTGTTAGTATATCGATCCTGCAATAAATCGTCGCGACGGGTTGATGATGAAGTTAAATCAACAGCCGGGAAGATACGTTTATTCGCAATTTTACGATCTAACTGCAATTCCATATTACCTGTTCCTTTAAATTCTTCGAAAATAACATCATCCATTTTAGAACCTGTATCAGTTAAAGCAGTTGCAATAATAGTCAATGATCCGCCATTTTCAATGTTACGTGCCGCACCAAAAAAACGTTTAGGTTTTTGCAATGCATTGGCATCAACACCACCAGACAACACTCTACCCGATGCCGGCTGAACCGTATTGTATGCACGCGCCAAACGTGTAATAGAATCTAACAAAATAACCACATCGTGCCCGCATTCAACCAAACGTTTTGCTTTGTCTAAAACCATATCGGCTAATTCTACATGGTAGCGCGCTTCTTCGTCAAACGTAGATGCCACAACCTCTGCACGCACATTGCGCTGCATATCGGTAACCTCTTCAGGGCGTTCATCGATCAACAAAACAATCTGATAAACTTCCGGGTGATTGTCTGCAATAGCATTGGCAATTTCTTTCAACATCATAGTTTTACCGGTTTTCGGCTGTGCCACAATCATACCGCGCTGCCCCTTACCTATTGGCGCAAACAGATCGATAATACGTGTTGAAAGTTTAGAATTATTTCCCGATAAATTGAATTTTTCTTTAGGAAAAAGCGGTGTTAAATGCTCAAACGAAGGACGATCGCGAACCGCATCTGGTTCATGTCCGTTAATTTTTGTGATGCGAACCAGCGGAAAATGCTGCTCATTGCCTTTTGGCGGACGAACAATTCCTTTAATGGTATCGCCTTTTTTTAAACCAAACAAACGAATTTGCGATTGCGAGATATACACATCGTCTGGTGATTTGCGGTAGTTGTAATCTGCAGAACGCAGATATCCGTGCGAACCACCGTCTTTTGGAACTTCTAAAACACCTTCGCATTCTATAATTCCTTCAAATTCGTAATCAGGATCGCGGTAATTTTGCTTTTTCTGATTCTGATTTGGATTTTGGTTTTTATTTCTATTTTGGTTTGGATTCTGAATTTGTTTTTCAGCCACCACAACTATTTCTTCAGCAGGAACTTCGGCAACAACATCCTTTTCAACATTTACTGGTTCTGATTGAACCTGTGGATGATTGTTTGTTTTGTTGCGCTGGTTTTGATTTTTATTTTGAGGCTTGCGTTGCTTTTCGGCAGAAGGATTTTGAGGAGTCGCAGTTTTTGCAACAGGTTGCGGATTTTCAGGTAAAGAAGGTTGCTCTGCTTGTTCTTCGGGTGCATTGTGAATGCGCTTTCTTTTTTCTTTCTTTTCAGCAGATTCTTCTTTTACAGGAGTTTCTGCTTTAGGCTCATTCTTCTGAAATTCATTTTGCAGTACTAACACCGCATCAATAAGTTCCTCTTTTTTAAGATTCAACTTTTCAACGCCTACTTTTTTAGCTATTTCTTTAAGTTCGGGCAACTTCATACCCTTTAACACATTTTTGTCAAAC
>JAVXSC010000210.1:0-3822 GCA_036643355.1 Myroides sp. | reverse complement strand
GAACGTACGATTTTACTCATTGTACGTTTGCTAACTTCTGGAGCCGACAAAATCAAACGGCTGTTATAATGAATAATGGCGATGGAACGAATGCTTTTGCCTTAAACGCACACTTTAAAAACAGTATTATTTATGGTAACGCAAGCGAATCGTTATTGATGGTTCCGGCAAATAAAGAAACTAATTTTACGTTTAAGTTTGAATATTCGTTAGTTAAATTTCAAAATTCAGCTAACAGGTTCGATACTGCTAATTTTCCATATAACTTCAGCAACACAACCAATTTCAATAATTGTTTACTTGCTAAAAATTTCAGCGATCATCAGCCGTATTTTTTAAACACCTCTAAAAACGAACTGATGATTACCGATAAAGCTACATCGTTGATCAATTACGGAAATCCGTTTTTTGCACAGCAGGCAGCACAAGATTTATTAGGAAAAAGCAGGTTAACATCGGCAGATTTAGGTGCTTACCAACACGTAAGTTCTTCGGCAGATTAAATTGCTAATATGAATTTTTAGTAGTATTTTTGTTCTTTATTTTCAATCAACACAACACAACAAATCTTTTAACGATGATTCAATTTTTTGAAAATGCGTCTGGTACGGTTTACGCTGTACAAACTTCAATTCCTTTAAACACAGAAGATGTAGCTAAACTAAATTGGCTGTTTGGAAATGCTACACAAATAGAAACCCCTTCAATAACACAGAATTTCGTTGGTCCGCGTGCCGCAATGATTACTCCTTGGAGCACAAATGCAGTAGAAATTACGCAGAATATGGGCATTAACGGAATTATCCGTATTGAAGAATTTCAAAAAGCACAAGAAGATTTCAACGATTTCGATCCAATGATTTCTCAAAAATACAATTCTTTAACGCAAGACATGTTCACGGTTAATATCGACCCGCAACCTGTTTTAGAAATTGAAGATATTGCTGCTTACAACAAACAAGAAGGTTTGGCTTTAAGCAATGAAGAAGTTGATTATTTAAACAATGTTTCGGTTAAAATCAGAAGAAAATTAACCGATTCTGAAGTATTCGGATTTTCTCAGGTAAATTCAGAACACTGTCGTCACAAAATTTTCAATGGAACTTTTGTAATCGATGGTGTTGAACAACCAACTTCGTTATTCAAATTAATTAAAAGTACATCTGAAACTAATCCAAACGGAATTGTTTCAGCCTATAAAGATAACGTGGCTTTTGTAAAAGGTCCGCGCGTAACTCAATTTGCTCCGAATTCTGCCGATAAGCCTGATTTCTACACAGAAAAAGACTTTGATTCGGTAATTTCATTAAAAGCAGAAACGCACAACTTCCCTACTACGGTTGAACCATTTAACGGTGCAGCTACAGGTTCGGGTGGTGAAATTCGTGACCGTTTGGCAGGTGGTCAAGGTTCGTTACCATTGGCAGGAACAGCGATTTACATGACATCTTATTCTCGTTTGGTTGACGATCGTGAGTGGGAAAACGGCATGAAAGAGCGCAATTGGTTGTACCAGACTCCGATGGATATCTTAATTAAAGCATCAAACGGAGCTTCAGATTTTGGAAACAAATTCGGTCAGCCTTTAATTACCGGTTCTGTTTTAACTTTCGAACACGAAGAAAACAACCGCAAAATTGGTTACGACAAAGTAATTATGCAAGCGGGCGGTATTGGTTACGGAAAAGAAAATCAAGCGAAAAAGCACGAACCTAAAGAAGGCGATCAAATTGTAATTTTAGGTGGTGAAAACTACCGTATTGGTATGGGTGGTGCAGCAGTTTCATCTGCAGATACAGGTGCTTTTGGATCTGGTATCGAATTAAATGCCATTCAACGTTCAAACCCTGAAATGCAAAAACGTGCTGCGAATGCGGTACGTGGTATGGTTGAAGCCGATATTAACCCAATCGTGTCTATTCACGATCACGGCGCAGGCGGACACTTAAACTGTTTGTCTGAATTGGTAGAAAACACAGGTGGTTTGATCGATTTAGACAAATTACCAGTTGGCGATCCTACTTTATCGGCAAAAGAAATCATTGGTAACGAATCTCAAGAACGTATGGGATTGGTTATTGGTAAAAATGATATTGATACATTAAAACGTGTGGCAGACCGTGAGCGTTCGCCAATGTACAATGTGGGTGAAGTTACAAACAACCACCGTTTTACTTTTCAATCTGCTACAAACGGAGCAAAACCAATGGATTTTGCTTTAGAAGATATGTTTGGATCTTCGCCAAAAACAATTATGAACGATGAAACTGTTGTTTATAATTATGCAGATTTAGAATACGAAAAAGAAGAGGTTTACAACTACCTTAATCAGGTTTTACAGTTAGAATCTGTTGCTTGTAAAGACTGGTTAACCAATAAAGTTGACCGTTGTGTTGGTGGTAAAGTTGCTAAACAGCAATGTGTTGGTACGTTACAGTTGCCTTTGAACAATGTAGGTGTTATGGCACTTGATTTTAAAGGAAAAGAAGGTATTGCAACAACTGTAGGGCACTCGCCTATTACTGCTCTGGTTGATCCGGTTGCGGGAAGTAGAAATGCAATTGGTGAAGCGTTATCGAACATTATTTTTGCTCCGATAAAAGATGGTTTAAAAGGAATTTCATTATCTGCAAACTGGATGTGGGCTTGTAACAATAAAGGTGAAGATGCACGTTTATATCAAGCTGTAAAAGGTTGTGCTGATTTTGCAATTGAATTAGGAATCAATATTCCAACAGGAAAAGATTCTCTTTCAATGAAACAGAAATATCCTGAAGGAGACGTTATTGCTCCGGGAACGGTAATTATATCGGCAGCAGGAAACTGTTCAGACATTAAAAAAGTAGTTGAGCCGGTTTTATCAAAAGGCGCGGGTTCAATCTATTACGTAAACTTATCTAAAGATAAACTTAAACTTGGTGGATCGGCTTTTGCACAGATTTTAAACAAGATCGGAAACGATGTTCCAACGATAACAGATGCTGCATATTTCAAAAAAGCATTCAATACTATTCAAGATTTAATCAACGATAATCAAATTGCTGCTGGTCACGATGTTGGTTCGGGCGGTTTAATTACCACGTTGTTAGAAATGTGTTTTGCAGGATATAATTTAGATGCAGATATCGATTTAACAGGTTTGAACGAACCGGATATGATTAAAGCCTTGTTTAACGAAAACATTGCGGTTGTTTTACAGGCACAGAACGATGTAGCTTTTGAAAACAAAATGTCGTTAAACGGTATCGAGTTTGTTAAAATCGGAGTTCCTTCTGAAGGACACGATTTAAAAGTATTCTTTGGTAAAGAATTATACAATTTCAACATCAACGAATTACGCGATACTTGGTTCATAACTTCATATTATTTAGACAAAAAACAGTCTAAAAACGGAATGGCGCGCGAGCGTTTAATGAACTACAAAAAACAACCTTTACAGTTTAATTTTCCTTTCCATTTCAGTGGAGCAAAACCTGTGAACGATCCTGCTGTTGCTAAACCAAAAGCGGCGATTATCCGTGAAAAAGGATCTAATTCTGAAAGGGAAATGGCTAATGCAATGTTTTTAGCTGGTTTTGATGTAAAAGACGTTCACATGACCGATTTAATTTCGGGTCGTGAAACGTTAGAAGATATTCAGTTTATTGGTGCTGTTGGTGGATTCTCGAATTCAGATGTTTTAGGTTCGGCAAAAGGTTGGGCTGGTGCATTTATGTACAACGAAAAAGCAAATACGGCATTAAAGAATTTCTTTGCTCGTCCTGATACTATGTCGGTTGGTATTTGTAATGGTTGCCAGTTGTTTATGGAATTAGAATTGAT
>JAVXSC010000209.1:0-3882 GCA_036643355.1 Myroides sp. | reverse complement strand
AGAATCAACAAACCAAAAGTCGAATATATTAAAGGTATTGCGCCGGCTGTTGCTATTGAACAAAAAGTAAATACAACAAATGCGCGTTCAACCGTTGGTACATCTACAGAAATTTACGATTACTTAAAGTTGTTGTATGCTCGTATTGGCAGAACTTTTTCCCCAATTTCAGGGAACGAAGTTAAAAAGCACACGGTAACCGATGTTATTGATACCGTAAAAACGTTCGATGAAGAATCGAAATGGTTATTGCTTGCCCCTGTTTACGAAATTAAGGAACGATCTATCATCGACCAGCTAAAAATTGCGTTACAGCAAGGTTTTGCCCGATTATTTTATAAGAACGAAACCAAAAGAATTGATGAATTTGTTGAAGAATTCGCATCGAAAAAAATAAAATCAGAAGATATTCAGCTGATTATTGATCGTTTGGTTGTTCGTCATGATGAAGATTTTTACAATCGATTGTCCGATGCTGTTGATACGGCGTTTTTCGAAGGGAAAGGCGTTTTGCATTTGTATGAATTAGGTACGGGAAATCAGTTAGAATTCAACAATAAATTTGAATTAGACGGAATTACCTTTTTAGAACCTAACATTCATTTGTTCAGTTTTAACAATCCGTACGGTGCCTGCCCAAAATGCGATGGTTTTGGAACAACCATTGGTATCGACGAAGATTTGGTTATTCCAAACACTGCTTTATCGGTTTACGAAAACGCTGTTTATCCTTGGCGTGGCGAAAGTATGTCGTGGTATCGCGATCAGTTGGTAAATAATTCACATAAGTTCGATTTTCCTATCCACAAACCTTTTTACGAATTAACCAACGAGCAAAAACAATTGGTTTGGGAAGGAAACAGCTATTTCACGGGACTTAATTATTTTTTTAAGGATCTTGAAGCTAACAATTACAAAATACAGAATCGTGTTTTATTGTCACGCTATCGAGGTAAAACCAAATGTAATGTTTGTAATGGTAAGCGTTTGCGACCAGAAGCGAATTATGTAAAAGTTGCCGATAAAACAATTTCAGATTTAGTTGATTTACCAATTAACGAATTGCGTGAATTCTTTAAAACCATTCAGTTAAACGAATTTGAAGGTAAAGTTGCCAAAAGATTATTGCTGGAAATTAACAACCGTTTGCAGTTTTTAAGCGATGTTGGTTTGGACTATTTAACCATAAACCGCAGGTCTTCTACCCTTTCGGGCGGTGAATCGCAACGTATAAATCTGGCAACATCTTTAGGCAGTAGTTTGGTTGGATCTATGTATATTTTAGATGAACCAAGTATTGGACTGCATTCGCGCGATTCTGAAAAATTGATCGAAGTTTTAAAAGATCTTCGCGATTTAGGTAACACCGTGATTATTGTAGAACACGACGAAGACGTTATGAAAGCTGCAGACCAGATTATTGATATTGGTCCGGAAGCCGGAGTTTTAGGTGGAAAGTTAATGGCACAGGGAACTTTTAATGAAATTTTAAAAGCCGATACATTAACAGCCAAATATTTAAATGGCGATTTACAGATTGAAGTTCCAAAAAAGCGCCGTCCGGTAAAAAATTATATCGAAGTAAAAGGTGCTCGCGAAAACAATCTTCAAAATATAGACGTTATTTTTCCGTTAGATTGTTTAACAATGGTTAGCGGAGTTTCGGGCAGCGGAAAATCAACCTTGGTTAAAAAGATTTTATATCCTGCATTAGAAAAACATTTAACAGGAGCCAGTGAAAAACCGGGTCAATTCAATGAAATCACTGGATCTTTCTCGCACATCAAACATATTGAATATGTAGATCAAAATCCGATAGGAAAAAGTTCAAGATCTAACCCTATTTCTTACATAAAAGCATACGACGATATTCGTGATTTGTTTGCAAAACAACAGCTTTCTAAAATGCGAAATTATCAGCCAAAGCATTTTTCTTTTAATGTGGAAGGTGGTCGTTGCGAAGTTTGTAAAGGCGATGGCGTGGTTACTATTGAAATGCAGTTTATGGCAGATGTGCATTTGGAATGTGAAACCTGTAAAGGAAAACGCTTTAAAAAGGAAATTTTAGAAGTAAACTTTGAAGGCAAAAATATTTTTGATGTTTTGAATTTGACGGTTGATGAATCAATGGAGTTTTTTACAAAACATAAACAAGATAAAATTGTACAGAAAATCCAGCCTTTGCAAGATGTCGGTTTAGGATATGTAGCTTTAGGACAATCATCTTCTACCCTTTCCGGCGGTGAAGCACAACGTGTAAAATTGGCAACATTTCTTGGTAAAGGAGCCGTAAAAGAACGTGCCTTGTTTATTTTTGATGAGCCTACAACCGGCTTGCATTTTCATGATATTCAGAAATTACTGCAATCGTTTCAGGCGTTGATTGAAAAAGGACATTCCATAATTGTTATTGAACATAATTTAGACATGATTAAATGTGCCGATTACGTTATTGATATTGGTCCCGATGGTGGTAAAAACGGTGGAAACGCTGTTGCAACAGGTACTCCCGAAGAAATCGTTAAAAACAAAAAATCAATTACAGGTTTGTATTTAAAAGAAAAACTAAAATAATTTAAAAAGCGTTTCAAATTTGAAACGCTTTTTCTTTATATCTCCTCCATCAGCTTTTTCAAGGCATCGTGTTCGTCTTGCGGTAAGTATGGAATCAGTTTTTTAAAGTGGTCTTTAAATTCTTTCTTTTCTGACAATCGAACAATAGCATCGCGACCAAATTTTTGAAAACGACTGTTATGATGCACTAAAGCATTTACCAAATGCGGCAGCGTGTTACTGTCGTACTTATTTAAATACCACAACGCATTTATAGCATTTGTACGAATGTTGCTGTTGTATTTGTTGTAGGCAAAATTTTCTAATTCTGAATACCAATGTGCTTTTTTGTCGTTTTTATAATTTTCGGTTGCTAATGCGAACATCAACCAAGTAATTCGTAAATTATAATCATTAAAACCTTTCCAAGTTGCTGTTTTGTCTAACAATTCTGCTCTGCCAGTTTCATTCTGCAACCATAAATTTTTCAAGACAATTTCGCGTGTTATGTATGAATTATCGTTTAAAAACTTTTTGTAATCTTCCATAAAATCAGCAGGAATTTCACTTACAACCTGAACCAAAGCCTGACGAACCTTTAAATTATTCGACTGTACAACGGTTTGATAAAACTCTTTTGCCTGATCGTAAGGAACATTGTTCAACTGAAAAATAATTTCGCGTTTGGTATCAGTAAACGTATTCGGATCTTTCAATAATTTAAGCAATTGATCTTTTTTAACTTCGAACCCTTTTTCCTGCAATGACAATACTTCAAAATACGATTTTACCAAAGGTGAATTTTCAATTAAAAACAAGGCATCTTTTGTATTGAAACCTTTATTTTCTAACCAATTTTGCTTATAGTTACTCACATTAAAATTAGGAACAACAGCAGTAATCTCGTTCAAAAAATCTTGTGTCGAAGCATTTTTAAAGGCATACTTATTCAGATAATTTTTTACAACGGTATTAAAATTAGCTTCGCCAATCTGGCTTGATAAATAAAACAACATCCACGCCCCTTTTTGATAATAGGTTGTAGTGGTAGCCTTTTCGCTGTAAACCGCCGTGTTTTTATTTTCTTTGGCATCTTTGGTAATCAATTCTGCCATTTCGTATAATTTCCAGTAAAAATCATCAACCCCATAAACTTCGCGCTCGGCAAGCAAAGCATAATAAGTTGCAAAACCCTCTTGCAACCAATGATCTTTATTTGATTTTGCCGTAACCAGATTCCCAAACCACTGATGCGCCATTTCGTGAGCATTCACGTTCACATAATCGCGATCGTTCACCCCAATATTATCAACCACATAATCACTGTTA
>JAVXSC010000208.1:0-3943 GCA_036643355.1 Myroides sp. | reverse complement strand
GAAAATGATTCAGGAACTATAAAATATGAATATAATTCAGATGGATATCCAACAAAAATGGAAGTTAATTCTGTTGTAGAAGGTGAATTCACGCAAACAATAGAATACACTAAAAAGTAATCTTATATAATTCAGATAATTAAAACTTGCCAACCTCGGCAAGTTTTTTTATTTTGCAGAACATCAACAATACAATCATGAAAAAATTAGTCAGTTCTATTTTTATCGCTTCGGTTATCCTTTCGCAAAGCGTAAATGCCCAAAATAAAACAATGAATTATCCGCAAACAGTAAAAAAAGAAGTTGTAGATACTTACTTTAACAACAAAATAGCAGATCCTTACCGTTGGTTAGAAGACGACCGTTCTGCCGAAACAGCCGCTTGGGTTACGGCTCAAAACAACGTAACTTTTGCTTATTTAGATCAGATTCCGTACCGCGATCAATTAAAAAAACAGCTGACAGAAAAATGGAATTATGAAAAAATCGGCGCTCCGTTTGTAGAAGGCGATTTCACGTATTATTATAAGAACGACGGTTTGCAGAATCAGTCGGTTTTGTATCGAAAAGATAAATCGGGGAAAGAAGAAATTTTTTTAGATCCGAATACTTTTTCTAAAGACGGAACCACATCGTTAGCTGATGTTTCCTTTACCGAAGACGGAAGTTTGGTTGCTTACGCTATTTCAGAAGGTGGAAGTGACTGGCGAAAAATCATTGTTCTAAATGCGAAAGATAAATCGGTTATTGGGGAAACCTTGATCGATGTAAAATTTTCGGGAATCAGCTGGTACAAAAACGAAGGCTTCTATTATTCAAGCTACGACAAACCAACCGGATCTGAACTTTCTGCAAAAACAGATCAGCATAAATTATATTATCACAAATTAGGAACATCGCAAAAAACCGATCAATTAGTTTTTGGTGAAAAATACAAACGTCGTTATGTGGGCGGATACGTTACCAACGATCAAAAATATTTGGTGGTGACTGCTGCAAATGCCACGTCGGGCAACGAATTGTACATTCAAGATCTAACAAAAGCAAACAGCCAGATTCAAACCATTGTGACAGGGTTCGATAACGATTATTCGATAATTGACTCTAAAGAAGGAAAGCTTTATATCGAAACAAATCTAAAAGCTCCCAATAAAAAATTAATGGTGGTAGATGCGGTAAAAGTAATTAATTTAAGCGCGTGGGAAGATTTGATTTTAGAAAGTGATAACGTACTTGATTTATCTAAAGCCGGCGGATATTTTTTTGCTCGATACATGAAAGATGCCGTTTCTGTTGTTGAACAGTTTGATTATTCAGGTAAATTCATTCGTAAAATTCAGTTGCCGGGCTTGGGAACAGCAAGTGGTTTCGGCGGAAAAAAAGATGCGAAAGATTTGTACTATTCGTTTACCAACTATATTACGCCGGGAACTATTTATAAAATGAATATCGTTGCGGGAATATCAGAAGTGTATCAGCAGCCAAAAGTAAAGTTCAACCCAAGCGATTACGAATCTAAACAAGTTTTTTACGCATCTAAAGACGGTACGCAAGTGCCTATGATGATTACCTATAAAAAAGGAACAAAGTTAGACGGAACAAATCCAACCATGCTATATGCTTACGGAGGTTTTAATGTGTCGTTAACACCAAGCTTTAGTGTTGCCAATGCGGTTTGGTTAGAAAATGGCGGCGTTTACGCTGTTGCAAACTTACGTGGAGGTGGCGAATACGGTAAAAAATGGCACGATGCCGGAACCAAAATGCAAAAGCAAAATGTGTTCGATGATTTTATTGCAGCAGCCGAATATTTAATTAAAGAAAAATATACATCGAGCGAGAAACTGGCAATCCGTGGTGGATCAAACGGTGGATTGTTGGTTGGTGCAACCATGACACAGCGACCAGATTTAATGAAGGTAGCTTTACCGGCTGTTGGTGTGTTGGATATGTTGCGTTACCATACGTTTACGGCAGGCGCAGGTTGGGCTTATGATTACGGGACGGCAGAAGATTCTAAAGAAATGTTTAATTATTTAAAAGAATATTCGCCGGTTCATAACGTAAAAGCAGGAGCTTCGTATCCGGCAACAATGGTTACAACAGGCGATCATGACGATAGAGTAGTACCGGCACACAGCTTTAAATTCGCTGCAGAATTACAGGATAAAAATGCGGGTAACAACCCAATGTTAATTCGTATTGATGTGAATGCAGGTCACGGTGCAGGAAAATCGGTTCAGCAAACCATTAATGAAAATGCCGATATTCAGGCATTCACCCTTTGGAATATGGGCGTTACAAAGTTGTAGTTTAAAACATTATACTTACCAAACACCTGCAAGATATTTAATCTTGTAGGTGTTTTTTATTAAATTGGCAATATGATGAATTTATTTAGATACAGTATATTATTTCTTATTCCTACTCTGCTTTTTACAAGTTGTAAAGAAGGTGATTTTAACGATGAATCTAAAAGAAACGAAAATTGGGCGTATTGGATTGATGAAGATTCAGGTAAAGCTTCGTGGATTCCAATAACTGATGAAACTACAGTAGAAAACGGTGTTTACCACTTATTTTTAGCAAATGGGAAACTTTTTGAAAAAGGTAGATTAAAGAATAAAGTTCACGTAGATACTGTTTTTAGATATGATGAAATGGGTGATGTTATCAAATATCATATTTATCAAAAAGATACTATTTTGTATGTTTATGTAAAAGATGGGGATTATTTAGAGAAATACCATAATGGTCAGATTTATGAAAAAGGTAAATTAACAAATGGTGTTTTTAATGATGATTGGGTAAGATATTATGAAAATGGGCAACCCGAATGGATACAAGAATATGTAAATGGAACTGGATTAGTTACTTGGTTTTTTGAAAATGGAAATGTTTCCTCAAAATCATATCGTGTTAACAGAAAGCCACATGGAGAAGTAAAACATTGGTTTAAGAACGGTAATTTAGATGAGGTTTCGTATTGGATAAATGGTTTACAAGATAGTGTGTATACAACTTTTTACGAAAATGGTCAAATGCAAAGTAGATCCAATTTTAAGAATGGAAAGTATCATGGAAAAAGCAACGAATGGCATGAAAATGGTCAACTTAAATTAGAATCGTATTATACAGACAATGTTTTGCAAGGTCGTTTCAAACAATGGAAAGATAATGGTAAATTAGAAATTGATGGAATTTATATTGATGAACATCTAAAAGGCAAAATTTATGGTTATCATAAAAATGGAAAAATTTCGACGATAGGTAATTTAATTGATAAAACACCAGATGGTATGTGGGAATTTTTTGATGAATCAGGAAAATTAATAAAAAAGAGATATTTCGAAAATGGAAATTTAATCAAAGAAGAAAAATTTTAAGCATCAAGATCAAACAAAAAAATCCATCGTTTAACGCGATGGATTTTTTATATAATGCTACTTTATTTAGAAATCGGAATCCTTCATAGGTTTGTCGCCGTTAGCCATTGAAAACTTAATAGATTTTTTAGGATATTGTTCAAATGAAATATCACTAGGATTTGCGATTAATTTTTTAATACTTATTTTATCGCCTAACTTAAAATTAGCTTCGGTAAATTTATAATCTAACAAATAAGGTCCGCAGAAATAATTTCCTTTTTCATCTTTTTCAATGATGCCTTGGTATAAACCTTCTTTCGTTTCTTTTCCCATAACGTTTAATTTAAAGTACAAAGATAAAGACTATTTATTCTTTTTTATATCAATTAATAAATCTTTCGCTAACTTTATAAAATCAAACATTCAATATAAAAATGGCAACAAAAGCTTACGCAGCCTTTAATGCGGTAGATCCGCTGGGTGCACATACTATAGAACGAAGAAATTTAAACGCGAAAGACGTTTTTATTAAAATAGAATATTGCGGCGTTTGCCACAGCGATCTGCATACGGCA
>JAVXSC010000207.1:0-3953 GCA_036643355.1 Myroides sp. | reverse complement strand
CTATCTGCGACTCTTCGTTATTTTCGGTTTGATCGCTGTTTTGTTGCGGTTTATCGGTAATGGTATTCATTTGAATGCCGCCTTTTTGTTCAATTGGTGTACCGATAGGTTCTGCTTTTGGCTGAATTTTTACGCCCGGATGTTCTTGAATATACAAACGACTGCGCGAATTGTTAATATCGCTTTCCATCATTAACCCAACTGCTGTTGCAAACAACGGACGAGAAACCAATTTTGCCGATTCGCCTGAAATATGTTCGTTAGGGTAGCCAATACGAGTATCAATTCCCGTAATGTATTCAACCAACTGTTTAATGTGTTTTAGTTCTGATCCACCGCCGGTTAAAACAATTCCTGCAATTAATTTTTTGCGGGGATTATCGTATCCGTAAGCTTTAATTTCAGAAAAAACCATATCAATAATTTCCACAACGCGTGCATGAATGATCTTTGAAAGGTTTTTTAATGAAATTTCTTTTGCTTCCTGACCGCGTAAACCTGGGATTGAAACAATTTCGTTATCCTTGTTTTCGCCCGGCCAAGCCGATCCAAAACGTATCTTTAATTGTTCTGCTTGTTTTTCAATGATCGAACAACCTTCTTTAATATCTTCTGTAATTACATTTCCACCGAAAGGAATTACGGCTGTGTGGCGAATGATTCCGTCTTTAAAAATGGCTAAATCTGTTGTTCCGCCACCAATATCGATCAATGCTACACCAGCTTCTTTTTCTTCCTGACTTAAAACGGCGTCTGACGATGCCAAAGGTTCTAATGTTAAACCTGATAATTCTAACCCAGAATCTTTTACGCAACGACCTGCATTACGAATAGAAGCCGATTGCCCCACAACTACGTGGAAACTTGCTTCTAAACGGCGACCGTACATACCGATTGGTTCTTTTATTCCGCCTTCTTCATCAACCTTAAACTCTTGCGGTAATACGTGTATTATTTCTTCGCCCGGTAACATGTTTAATTTCTGTACCTGCGCTATTAACTTGTCAATATCTATTTCTGAAATTACTGTTTCCGGCTTATCGCGCGTAATGTATTCCTGGTGATGAATACTGCGGATGTGTTGCCCGGCAATTCCTAAAACTACATCGTTGATTTTACAGCCCGACTCTGCCGATGCCTGTGCCACCGCATGTTGAATTGATTGTATAGTTTGCGTAATATTGTTAACCACACCACGTTTTACACCTAAACTTTTTGCGTTACCAATACCAAGAATTTCGAGCTTGCCATACTCGTTTCTTTTACCTACCATTGCAACAATTTTTGTTGTTCCAATATCTAATCCTACAGCAATGTTTTCTTTATTCATATCCTTTTATTTCGTGCAAACTACTTGCTCTGTAAATCTTAAATTAACGTTTTTGTAATAACCTATAAGGGTATCGTTTTTTGAATAATGTACAAAAGCCTTGTAATTGTCAAACTTTTTCTCTATTTCTTTTAAATGCCCAAATTCAACCATGTAATTGTAATCGCGAACAGTAAATATTAATGACTGATCGGGATTTATCTTGATGCCCGTTATCGTTGTTTTTAAAAATTCGTCGTTACTTATCATATTCAACAAATCAGAAAAAACTTTTTTGTTTTTTGGTTTCAATTCGCCATAAACCACCGGCACGTGTGCGCTGAACTGGTTTGATAAAGGCATTTTACCGCCGTTTTCATCAATATAAAACGATCCTGTGCCGTTCATTACCCTTGCCATTGCCTTTTTTTGGCTAACCTGGGCGTGTAATTTTCCGTCTACATCAACAAATACTTCCGATTTTGCAATCATTGGATGCTTGTTCAGCTTGTCTTCGATCTTTTTTAAGTTCAATTCACTGTTCACTATTTTAGAATCACGGGGGAATGTTTGAATGATCGATTTTTCTACCATTTCCTGCGTAATAAAATGATTGTCAGAACTTAAAAGTTTAACATCAATTTGTTCAATATAACGTGCATTGTTTCGTTGGTTAGCAAAGGCAACCAAAGCAAACAGGGCGGCAATTACAAGCGCCAAAAATACATCGAACCAATTGATTTTTTTAATCATTTTGTCAATTATTTTTTTCTAATTCTGTTTTAATTTCATCTACCATTTCGCCTACATCGCCTGCGCCGATAATTAAAAGAACTTCGGGTGTATTTTCCGTTAAAAAAGATACTAATTCTTCTTTAGGCAACAAAATTTTCGACGCCGATTTTATCTTATTTATTAACACTTCAGAATTGATGTTTTCTATCGGCAACTCGCGTGCTGGGTAGATTTCAAGCAAAACCACATTGTTGAATGTTGATAAGCTTTCGGCAAATCCATCCATAAAATCTCTTGTTCTAGAGAATAAATGGGGTTGGAACACGGCTGTAATCTTCTTATTAGGGTACATTTCATGTACTGCCTGGCTCACCGCTTTTATTTCTGTTGGATGATGTGCGTAATCGTCTATCATCACTAATTTTTCGGTATTGATCTTAAAAGAAAAACGACGACGGATTCCTTTAAAACTGTCTAAGCCCGATTTTATTTCTTCATTGCTTAAACCATAAGTTTTCGCCATTGCAAATGCCAGTGAAGCGTTCAACACATTGTGTTCGCCAGGCATTAGTAATTTTATATCGGTAATTTTTCCGCCTTTAAAATCTAAATCAAAAACACGTTTACCATTTTCGAACCGTAAATTATACGCATTGATCACCGCCGTTCCGTTTACCGAAACTTCTGTACCGTTGATGTTTTCAATTCCTTGTGCGATAAATAACTTGTCTTTATCGTTTATTTTTGATGCAAATTCTGCAAACGATGATTTAATGGCGTCGTTGGTTCCGTAAATATCCAAATGATCGGCATCGTCTGAAATTACACAGGCAATATTTGGATGCAAGTGCAAGAACGATCGATCAAACTCATCGGCCTCAACAACTGTAGCGTCGCTTCCGTTACCAATTAAATTCGTATCGTATCCTTCAACAACTCCACCTAAAAATGCAGTAACCGGAGCGTTTGCAGCAACCAGAATATGCGCCAACATGCTAGATGTAGTTGTTTTACCGTGCGTACCCGCAACTGCCAGCGAAAAACTGTTTTCAGTAATGATACCTAAAACTTCGGCACGTTTTTTTACTTTAAAACCATTATTCTGAAAATAATTAAGTTCCGCATGATGTTTTGGAACAGCCGGAGTGTAAACCACCAACGTGTCTTCGGTATTTTGATAATCTGCTGTAATATTTTCTAAATCGTCGGTGTAATGAATGGCAATACCTTCGGCTTCTAACTCGTGTGTTAACTGCGTAGGCGTTTTGTCGTAACCGGCAACATTTTTGCCAATACGCTTAAAGTATCGGGCAATGGCACTCATGCCAATACCGCCGATTCCTATAAAGAATACATTATGTATGTCTTTTAAATTCATTACTTAACCAACTTAAAAATTTCGTTTACTATATCTTTTGTAGCATTGGGTAATGCTAATGTTTTAATGTTTTTTGATAATGCTTGGGCAACCTGATCGTTTGTCAACAGGCGTAACATTTGTTCTTGAAACTGACTATCTAAATCGGCTTCTTTCAACAAAACTGCTGCGTTTTTATCGGTTATGGTTTTGGCATTTTTTGTCTGATGATCTTCGGCAACGTTTGGCGACGGAATAAAAATAACCGGTTTGCCTACAATTGCCATTTCTGAAACAGATGATGCTCCGGCACGCGAAATAATAACATCGGCTGCTGCGAACAACAAATCCATTCGTTCAATAAAATCGTACACAAAAACATCTTGGTTATTGTGGTATTTTTTATAATCGTTGATATAGAATTTACCGCACTGCCAGATTACCTGAACGTTTTGCTCTTTAAAAAAAGATAATTCTTTTTTTACCAACTGATTTATTCTGCGTGCACCTAAACTTCCGCCTAAAATAACCACTGTTTTTTTATCCGGATTT
>JAVXSC010000206.1:0-3972 GCA_036643355.1 Myroides sp. | reverse complement strand
CTTTTTTTATGTTCTTCAACCGTTTCCATTTCCGGGTGTGGCATCGAAAACAATCCGTTAAAATGATTGATCTTTCCAAAAATGACATAAGGTGTATTCAACTGCAAATTTTCCTTGATCCATTTGTGTCCTTGAAACCAGATCAGTTCCATCTCGGCAGTTCCATCGGTAAAAACAGCAACCAATCGACTACCACGTTTTTGTTCAACCGTTTTCAATCTAATAATTTTACCAACAAGCTGAACTTCTGCATTAATTCCCGAATTTAATTCGCTTATTTTGTAATACTTGGTTCGATCTAAATATTTAAACGGATAAAAGTTGATTAAATCTTTATAAGTAAAAATCTGAAGTTCTTTTTTTAGTACAACAGCCCTTTGAGGACCAACGCCTTTAAGGTATTCAATAGGTGTATCTAAAATATTTTGTTGCATTTTTACTTTTTTGTAAAGTTAAAAGTAATTGTTTAATTTTTCAAAAAGTAAAAATAGTTCACCCAAACAAATAACTTTATTTTATATTTACAAATAATTAACAACATTATAAATGAAAAAACTTATAACCTTATTATTACTTTCAACTTTTACATTTATTTCGTGTAAAGACGATGAAAAAACAAATGATAATCCTCCTAAGACAATTAATTTAAAAACTTTTGAAAAAGTAAAAGTTGCTTTTGGAGATGGTTTATCACAAAGTGCAGAAAAAACTGTAAGCTTTCCGACAGATATCGAAAAGATAAAAACAATTAAAATGTATGTTCAATTTGACTGTCCTTGTAATATTTGGGATGTTTTTGCAAACGTGCAAGCTAAAGATAAAGCTACTGGAGAATGGTACGAAATAGGAAGATATATTACACCTTACGGAAAAGATTCTTCTCCATTAGAAAGAGGATTAGAGTTTGATGTCACAGATTTTAAATCAGTTTTAAATGGATCAACTGAGTTGAAAATTTACACAGAAGTATGGGGAGCTGATGGTTGGAGAGTTAGTGTAGATTTTGATATAGAATACGGTGAAACTGATTATAAGTATTCAGCAGTTGTACCCGTTTTTCAGTATAATAAAAACTCATTAGACGGTGTTCCCTACGGCGAACCTCATAATTTTGATATGGATAAATCAATTAAATTACCTACAAATACTGAATCAGCACATATAAGAAGTATCATTTCTGGTTGGGGTCATGCTACACCAAATGATGCAGGAGGTCGCGGTTGTGCAGAATGGTGTTTTAGAACACATCATGTTTTAATTAATAATACATCAACTTTTGAGCATAAATTAGAAGCTTTAGGCTGTAAAGATAATCCGATAAAAAATCAACAAGGAAATTGGCAACCTGATAGAGCAGGATGGTGTCCTGGCATGGTTGTTCCAATTCGAATTAATAACCTTAATAAAAACCTTTTTAATCAGCAGTTTAACCTTGAGTATCAATTTCAGGATTGGGAAAACGATATGAAGTATCCAGGAGATAATCCGCATGCTTATTATGCACTTTCAACCTTTGTAGTTGTAAAAAGTAATTCGCCAATTAATAAGGCAACAGTATCAAATTAACAAAAAAGAGTTCCAAATTTGGAGCTCTTTTTACTTTAATATCTGCTGTGCATGTTCTTTTGTTTTCACTTTATTGATAATATCTTCAATAAATCCGGTTTCGCTAATAATAAAAGTTGTACGGTGAATACCATCAAACTCACGTCCCATAAATTTCTTTGGTCCCCAAACACCGTAAGCATTAATAATTACTTTATCTTCATCGGCAATTAAAGGATATTGTAGGTTGTTTTTTATAGCAAAATTCAATTGTCGCTTTTGCGAATCGGCACTAACACCAATTACCTGATAATTTTGTGCTACAAAACGTTCAATATTATTTTGTAAATCACAGGCTTCTGCAGTACATCCCGGAGTTGATGCTTTAGGGTAAAAAAACAAAACAACTTTTTTCCCTTTAAAATCTTTTAATTGAACGGTTGATCCGTTTTGATCTATTCCTGAAAAATCAGGAGCCTTATCGCCTATTTTTAGTGTGGTCATAATTTACTATTTTTGTAAAATTACAAATCATTTACACATTAAAATGACCAAAAAAGAAAAAGTTCAGTTTGTAATTGATACTTTAGAAGAACTTTATCCCGAAGTTCCTATTCCGTTAGATCATAAAGATCCTTACACTTTATTAATTGCTGTTTTGTTATCTGCACAATGTACCGATGTTCGTGTTAACCAGATTACACCAAAACTGTTTGCTATTGCAGATAATCCGTACGATATGGTTAAACTTACTGTTGAAGAAATAGCAGATATTATTCGTCCATGTGGTTTGTCTCTAATGAAATCGAAGGGAGTTTACGGTTTAAGTAAAATTTTGATTGATCAATATGAGGGCGAAGTTCCTGCGGATATAAATGCTTTGGAACTGTTACCTGCTGTTGGTCATAAAACGGCTTCGGTTGTAATGTCGCAAGCTTTTAATGTACCTGCATTTCCTGTTGATACGCACATTCATCGTTTAATGTATCGTTGGAATTTAAGCTCCGGCAAAAATGTGGTTGAAACCGAAAAAGATGCTAAAAGTATTTTCCCTATTGATTTATGGAATAAACTGCATTTACAGATGATTTGGTACGGACGTGAATATTCACCTGCTCGCGGCTGGAAATTGGAAAAAGATATCATTACTCAAAAAATCGGAAAGAAATCATTGATTAACGAGCTTTTGAAAACGAATAAACAATAAAAAAAGGAACTTGTAAAAGTTCCTTCTTAGTTTTGAAAAGTTATGAAATTTATTGACCCTTTCTTTAAAGCAGTTGTACTTTTTGAATAGTTTAAAATAAAGTTTATTGTACTTTGCTTTGGTAAAAGGTGTGTTTGTGGTTTACTGTTGTTTTTGTAATTTTTTATCATAGAATAGGTTTCATTTTATGATATAACGCAACAGCAAATAAAATTATTGTTAGTCGTTTAAAATAATTTGATTTTTATCGATCATTTTACGCAAATTAACAATCGCATAGCGCATTCTGCCTAAAGCTGTGTTTATGCTTATCTGGTTTAATTCTGCAATTTCCTTAAAAGTTAGATCGTCATACAGACGTAAGCGAATAATTTCCTGCTGATCTTGTGGCAATTTTAAGATCAAAGTATGCAAATCATCTTCAATTTGTCCGGCAATCATACTATTTTCAATATTCATTTCAGAATCAATCATTTTACTGAAAACCGAATATTCTTCCTGATCGCGTTGAAACTTCACTTTAGACTGTTTTCGAAAATAGTCAATAGTCAAATTATGAGCAATACGCATAACCCAAGGTAAAAATTTACCTTCTTCGTTGTAATTCTGTTTTTTTATGGTGTTGATTACCTTAATAAAAGTTTCCTGAAAAATATCGTCCGATAAATCACGGTCTTTTACTTTAGAGAAGATAAAACTGTATATACGTGATTTGTGACGCTCTATTAATTGCGCCAAAGCCCATTCATTTCCAGATGCGTATTGGGTTACCAACACTGCGTCTGACAAAATTTCATTTGCCATCTTAACTTATGTTTTTAGGTTTTTACTATAAGTATAGATACGTAATAGGCTTTTGTTTTAAAGTTTATTTAAACAAATATATAAAAAAAATCGTTTCTTAAAAAAAACTTAAAAAAAATATTGACTTTTTTTAAATTAATTGTCGCTTTGGCATAAAACTTCTTCGTTTAAAAATTTGTAATTTTGTAGTTATTTTACAAAAATGAAAAAAATAGATTTTTCTAAAATCGATCCAAAACAAAATATCATTATTAAGGGAGCGCATCTTCATAATTTAAAAAATTTAGATGTGGTTATTCCCCGAAATAAAATGGTTGTTATAACAGGTTTGTCGGGTTCCGGCAAATCAAGTTTGGCTTTTGACACCTTGTATGCCGAAGGACAGCGTCGTTATGTTGAAAGTTTATCATCGTACG
>JAVXSC010000205.1:0-3973 GCA_036643355.1 Myroides sp. | reverse complement strand
CCAACTGCCGGACTGGATCCTGCAGAACGTCACCGTTTCTTGAATGTTTTACGTGAAATTGGTGCAAACCATACTGTAATTTTCTCAACCCACATTGTTGACGATGTTCGTGAATTATGTAACGAAATTGCCATTTTAAACGGCGGTAAAATTCTGTTTGAAGGTACACCAACAAGTGGCGAAGAAATGTTAAAAGGTAAAATTTGGGTGCGTATTATTAATCGTTCAGAATTTGATGAATACAATCAAAAATACAACATTATCTCATCGAACTTTAATCCAGATAACACGTTGAATATCCGCGTATATAATGATGCGCAACCTAACGAAACGTTTGTAGAAGCAAAACCAATTTTAGAAGACGTTTATTTTGTTTCATTAAAAAAAGATAACTAATGCTGGGAACTATTTTTAATTTCGAAACAAAACGCTGGTTTAAAAACTGGCAGTTTTATCTTTATTTTATCCTCTTTTTCGCACTTTCATTCGGTTTAATGGCAGGCGCAACAGGTTATTTTGATGCGTTAACTGTAACAACGTCATCTAATACTGTAATGAATTCCCCTATTGCGATAAGCAGTTTAATGGGCGGGATTGTTAACCTATTAAATTTTATTATTCCGGTAGTTATTGGAACAACAGTTTATCGCGATTTTAAATACAATACGCACACCTTGTTATTTGCATATCCGTTTAATAAATTTCAATACCTGATTGGTAAGTTTTTAAGCGGTTTTTTAATAACCATTATTATAACTTTTTCTATTGGATTAGGATTTTTACTGGCAACGTTACTACCATTTGCTAATCCAGATTTGTTGGGACCAATCAACTTGTCAGCCTATTTTCAAAGTTATTTGATATTTGTTCTGCCTAATATCTTTTTTATTGGTGCCTTAATATTTATGCTTGTTACCTTAACACGCAACCAGTACATTGGTTTTATTTTTGTTATTGTACTTTTGTTTATTCCAGCAATAATTAGCAGTTTAACAACTAATGTTGACGATAAATTTGTAGCATCGTTATTAGAACCTTTTGGAAACCAAGCGTTAAGTTATGTGGCAAAGTATTGGACTATTGACGAACAAAATACCTTATTAATTCCGTTAGATGATGTAATTGTTTACAACCGTTTAATTTGGATTGGCGTTGGAATTTTAGCATTGGCAACCACTTATTTCTCTTTTTCATTTTCACAATCGCCAATAACAATAGGCAGAAAAAGAAAAGCAGAACGTATAACCAAAAACAATTTTGGTAGCATCATAAAAATCAATTTACCAAAAGTATCTTACAATTATTCGTTTGTATCGAACTTAAAAACTGCTTTTAGATTATCGAAATTCGAATTTAAAAGCATCGTAAAAAACTGGATATTTATTTCATTAATGATTATTTTATTAATCTTCATTCTTGTATCTAGCTACAGTTTGGGTGAAATGTTTGGTACTAAAACGTATCCGGTAACTTGGAAAGTGATTGACTTGGTTAAAGGCAATTTAGATTTCTTTTTATCGATCTTGGTATTTTTATTCTCGGGTGTGTTGTTAAACAATGCACAATCGTCTCGAATGAATTTGTTGATTGATGCGACTCCGGTACCAAATTGGAGTTTACTACTATCGAAATTTATTGCTTTGATAGAAATGGTTTGTGTTGTTTTCTTGGTAGGAATTTTATCAGGAGTATTAATTCAGGCTTATTTAGGATATTACAATTTTGAATTAGGTCAGTATTTTTCTGAATTCTTCGGTTTACAATTAATTGATTACGTAATACTGATCCTTTTATCTTTATTCATTCAGGCATTTTTCCGCAATTATTTCATAGGTTTTTTCATCATATTTATAGTTGTACAAATGCTACCGTTTGCAATAGGCAAGTTAGGAATAGAACAAGCTGTTTTCCATTTAAATTCAGATCCGGGTTACAGTTATTCTGATATGGATGGATACGGAACCGTACGTGGTTATTTCTACTACAAGCTGTATTGGTTGCTTTTCGGATTTGTTCTTTACGGATTAACCTTACTTTTCTGGCGTCGTGGTATTTTATCAAACGCAAAAGAACGCATTCAGTTGTTTGTAAAACGCTTTAAACCTGCAATAGCGGTACCGTTAGTTGTTGCATTGTTAGCATTTGTTGGTTTGGGATCGGCTTTGTATTACCAGGAAGTGAAGTTAGAACCTTATTACACCGCGCAAGAGTATGAAAAACAGCAGGTAGATTTCGAAAAGAAATACAAAAAATTCGAAAAGCATGCACAACCGCGTATTGTTGACGTAAAAGTTGATATGGATATATATCCGAACGAACGCAATTACAAAGCGGTGGTAAACTATGTAATGGTTAATAAATCAGACAAAGCCATTGATTCTCTTTTTATTAATTACGGTAAAAATTTAAAGAAAATTACTTCTATATAACAAAAAAGACTTCCTATTCGGAAGTCTTTTTTAAATTTAAGCGGTAGTTTACACCCAATTGTATCCAGCGACTTGGCATTGGCACAGCGGCAACTTCCTTATACGTACTGTTAAATATATTGGTTGCTTGTGTATAAATTTGGAAGGATGGAAACTGATACATCAATCGTAAATCTGATAGAAAATAAGCATCGTTCAATTCGCGTTTTAAGTATCGGTTTTGAAACTGAATTCCAAAATCATTTATGGTATAGTTAATTCCTGCAATTGCCTGATGTTTTAAACTTTCGATAGTGTATTTTGAAATGATTTCGCTTGCAGCATCTTGTTTTTTCGGACTTAAATATTGATAGCTTAACGAATATCCTAATTTTTGATTGGCTGCAATCTGAATATCCTGATTGTATCGAACATTTAACCCGCGCATTACCTGATCTCCTAAATTCTGTGGTTGGTATGGAACATCGGTAGAAATTCTTGTCCAATCAATAAAATCAGATATATTTCGTTCAAAAACACTTGCAGCAAATCGTTTGTTTTGCTTGGTATAATTCACTCCAACTTCGTACTGCCAAGCTGCTTCGGGTTTTAAGTCGGGATTTCCAATGTTACCTGGTCTTTGATTCACATACAAATCGGTAAACGACGGAATACGCTGACTACTGCCAATACTCGCCTGAAATTTCCAATCATTATTTAACTGATAAGCCACATCGGCACCCGGATACCACTGAAAACCGTAATCGGTATTATAATTCCAATAAGCACCTACGTTCACGAGTAATTTCTCGAAAAAAGTATTTTTATATTCTGCAAACCAACCATGATTTTTACGGTTATGTTCGCCAAGGTTAGAACTGTTAATATCTTCCAGACGCATTTCGTATCCCACACCAAAATCTCCGACAGTTGATGTATAAACTCCGTTCAATTCAAACATAAACGCGTTAGAATAATGTAACGAACGTGCTCTGCTTAAATCGTTGCGGTAAAAGCGGTAATCATCTTCGTTGTAACGGTTGCTAATGCGAGGTTTAATGGTTAAGTTATCGGTAATTCGGTGGTTACTGCCAACGCTCAACATTAAAGTCTGTACAATTTCGTACGATTCCTTATCATGCGGAGCCGCATAATATCCGTTAGCACCAAATTCGTTATCCAAATAGCCACCCATCCAGTTTACCGAATTATTGTCGTTCAATGCAACATTTCCCTGGTACATGGTTTTTAGATTTTTTGCCGCCGTATTGTAACGCTGTCCATTGGTTTCTTCTTTACCAATACTAAACAAATGATTCACTTTTCCGGTGTTGATACCAGCCGTTGCCTGTAAACCGCCGCCTGCATACATTCCGCTGCCATCACCTGCCTCTTTATCTTTAAACGAACTTCCGCCATACGCATGTAGTTGTAAAAAATCGTTAGTCTGCGTTTTTGTAACGATATTTATAGCACCGGTTAAGGCATTGATTCCGTAAATACGTGCAGCCGGACCTTTTAAAACTTCGATGCGTTCAATAGCTTCCAAAGGAATGGGCAAATTC
>JAVXSC010000204.1:0-4136 GCA_036643355.1 Myroides sp. | reverse complement strand
TTGCTCCGGAATTAGGTGGTCACTTTCATCCGAAACTGGTGGTCACTTTGCACTGGAATTAGGTGGTCACTTTGACCATTTTTTCCAGTAAAGGCTTGAATAAGTTTTCCCGCTTCTTGCGCCACCTTCTAAAACAACACCTTTGGAACCTGATGCTAATTCTTCATTTACATATTTCTGATCTTCAAACTGCTTTTTTAAAAAACGATAGTTATCATTAACTTCCTTTGGTAAAATGTTCAACTCTTCAATTTTGATAAGTTGCTCCATTTCCAGTATTTCAGCATCAGTTAACATCACCCTTTAAGTTTGTTTTTCAATTGCTCAAGGCGGCTTTGGCGGTCTTCTTATTTAAAAATGTTTATTGTTTTCTGTTTGTTGTCCAGTTCATAACCACCTAGATGTTTCATCAGTTTTTCCACAGAAGAAAGTTTATCGTAGTGCTTTACTTTTTTGGTTAATGTATCTGGAACTTCATCATTAAAACTTGGTACTTCTTGGACTTCAAAAGACTGAATACACATACGAACTTTTTTAGGCATTTTATAAATAGGAAGCAAACTACCTTCTTCATCATACATTTCAGCTGGATCAAATCGAATTATGTCTGCAAGTACAATTAGAACTTCATCTAAAGTTGCTCTGTTTCGATCGATAGCGTCTTGTTGTAATTCCTTTATCCTTATGGCTACCTTATGGTCAACAGATAGCTTTGAAGCCATTGCATGAATGGTTTCCGGCTTCATTTTAGAACAAGAATAAACCTCTCTATAAGCAGCAGATTTATCACCTAAGCGCATATACGCCTGGCAAAAAGCTTCCTGTTTAATTGTGAGAGATCTATTACTCATTACTAACCTAAAAATTACATTATGAAATCAATATGTATCTAAAGTAATTTATAGGTTTGGGAGTAAGAAGGAAATGCCAATTGAGTTATTGACATTGATAGAAATAAAAAAAGCGGGAACCACCCCGCTTTTAGCTTAACCTACGATTCACCACTTATCCTTGATTGTTAATGAATGATTCAAAAGTAATAGTATTATTTTCTATTTTTAAAATTTTAAGATATAGTTATTGACATTATTATTTAAAAACTAAATCTAAAATTTTTTGATGTTCTCGGTCCTGTACTTCATAATTAATCGCTCCTTGGTAACCGAAAGTCATTCCTTGTGGTTTATGGCCTTGAATTTTCATAATAATTAAGTCATTTATAAGAAGGTTCCCAGCTAAAGTTCTAAATAGATATCTAGGCGCCTTGGTCTTTATCTCATTCTCAATATTTAAAAACTTAGTAGCCTTTTTATATCTAGATTTATTCAATCGTGCTAAATAATTATGGTAAACTTCATAGTCAACATTAGGATCCGGAATGTGACTAAATATTCTATCTGTAGATTTGTCTCCGTATTTATTAATTACGTTGCGAGCAAATTCATTCATCATCACGCTTACCTGAGCCGGACTAACTTTGTTCCTGTTTTTTGTTCTATAAAAAACCAAACGATTTTTTTTGATGTTAGTCCATTTTAGATTAGCGACATCAATAAAATCATGACCGCCGATAGCAAATTGAAATAGAAACAGATCTATCTCTCTTTTTATAGTTTCAGGTGAACTATCTCTACTAATATTTTTTAATGAAACATCCTTAAAATCATTGTGTAGTAATTTTGTTAAATCATCTGCTGTTATCTCGTACTCAACTTTACTTTTATCCGGTATTGAGATTTTATAAAAAGGATTTGTCTTTTTTATATTTAATGATTCCCTTGATTGCGCTTCTTTGTAAATAGAATTTAGGTAGGTAAAGTAAGTCTGAACAGTCTTTGGTTTATTTCCGCGTTCGTACATTTTTATTTCCAAGTTAATAAGAAACTCCTTTGTTAAATCATTAATGACAAAATCTGCTTGAGGCTCAATTAATACTTTTAGCACATTTATAATTGTCGAATGTCCTTTCACATCTTTTTTTAAAAGCTTTCTTTCAACAATCAATTCTTTGGTAAATTCTAAAAAACCTTTTTTACTCTTAAGTGAACTTCTCTGGTAAAGCTGATTAAGTTTGAATTCTAAAAGCTTTATTTCATTATCAACATCATCAAGAGGAATTCCATTAAGAATTATTTCATAAGCTTGTTCTAGTCTTAAATGATTTTTGTTACAATATTCTATTTCTTTTTCAAGATCAAGGTACCTTCTTTTTAAATTACTGTCTAATTTAAGTTTATTTGTATCTTGATAAACTTTAAGCGGGATGTAACGGTGCGGTGAATTTGTTTTTTCTAAAGAATCATAGATTCTAATTTTAACCGGATATCCTTTTTTGGTTTTTCTTCTATCATCAATTATAATTTCGGCAGTAATCATATCAATAAATCGTAGGTTATAATTGATTGCAAATCTAAATTAATTTGCAATGACAGCTTACACTTTTTCAATATTTTTTACATTTATTCGCTTTGTCAATTAAATAGAAACTTATAACAATCCTTTATATTTCAATAATATATACTACAAAACAAGTAATTACAGGACATTATAAAAAAGCAAAACCCTTTGTATTTACCAAAGGGCATTTTTGTATGTGCTAATTCTAATAATTCTTTGTTTTGATCTTCCAATGTTATCTCCAATTAAAACTAACTGTCTTTTTAATATCGGGATGCAGACTTAAAAAAACCGGACAGGTCATTGCTGCTCGTTCTAAAATAATTCGTAATTTTTCATCATCAACACCTTGCATATCTAAAACAACAACAATTTCACTGATCATTCTTGGTTCGGTCTGCATAATTTTGGTAACATCAGCGGTAGATCCATCAATATTAACATTCATTGCGTTAGCCTTGATCCCCATAATACTCAACATACAAGTTGCCAGCGAATTTGCAACCATATCGGTTGGTGAAAAAGCTTCACCTTTGCCATGATTATCCGTTGGCCCGTCGGTTAAAATCACGGTTCCTGACTGTAAATGTGTCGATTCTGTTCTTATATCGCCTTTATAAACTACTCTGCTTGTGCTCATTATTTTGCTTCTTTAATGGTTAAATCTTTATGGTAATACAAAATGTAAACTGCGTTGTTGTAGACACCACCATTTTCATTTATGTAGGCAAATTTATTTTCGATTTGCTGCGAACCATAATCGAAAATATTAGAATCTTCGTCCGATTCAAACATTCTGGTGATAATATCATATGTAACATCATAACCACGCGTTGCAAATCTGCTTGGATTTTTTCCGTAAACAGCTTTATATTCTTTTACAAATTTTTCCTTTTTATTGCCTGATGCATCGTTTGTTACAGATGGAAACGTATATTTCAACGCAATTAAATCGTTCATTTCTACATCAGACGATTCTAAAACATCCAATTTTTCCAACGATACCAACTGAATTTTAAATTCTTTCTGTAACGATTTCAAAGTATTTATCAATTCTACCGTTGTTGTCAGCGAAGTGGCGTCGTAAACTATGTAATTGGTTTCGGTTTCTGATAACAAATTCTTTAAAACCGTCGGACTTACTTTTTCGTCTATTGTAACGTTCAACGTTGTTATTGCAGGGTAATTGGTGCTGAAATATTGGCTAGATGTTTTTTTGCCGTCGGTGATCGCAACTACTCGTTCTTGTTTTGAAATGACGTATTCTAACATTTCTTTCTTAACAATTTCGGTATTCGGCATGGTATGAACCTGACGCGGGAAAGGTTTTCCCTTTTCGGTTGATAATGGCGATACAATGATGGTTTGCTGATTTTTAAAAGCTTCGGAAACCGCATCTACGTTTTTCTGAAAAAACGGTCCAATAATCACATCGGTTGTAGAAAAATCGAAATCGCCTTTTAATGTATTTACATCCAACGCGCGATTTGTTTCTTTAGAATCGACAAATTTTATGTTTAAATTGTAGTTCTTTTCTTTTAGAACATCAATTGCCATTTTTGCTCCCGAATAAAAATCCAACGTCATATTTAAAAAGACATCTTCTTTTATACTTTGATTGATCGACGGATTATTAAAATTATTGTTCGTAACATTAAACGGTAGCAACAGTACCAAATCTCTTGTTGATCCATCGTTTGGTAAAGACAAATCAATTCCTTTTTTAACTGGAGCTGATG
>JAVXSC010000203.1:0-4145 GCA_036643355.1 Myroides sp. | reverse complement strand
TTTTCGCTCATCTGGTCAAGGTATTCAGCTTCCGGAACGTTAAAATAAACCCACATTTTACTGTTATCAGCCAATTCCGTCAAAAGATCGCCTTCGGTAATCAAACTACCTACACGTACATGGAATCGATCGATAATTCCATCGAAAGGAGCTCTGATTTCGGTAAACTGTAAATGCGTTTTCATAGCAGCAACTTCTGCCGAAGCTTTACTGTATCGAGCCTTTGCCATTGCAAGTTCGTTAGCGGCAACCACATTATTATCGTAAAGTTGTTTGGTGTTTTTATATTCAATCTGTGCATAATCAGCCTCTGCTTTTGTTCGATTTACATCGGCTTCGTACAAATTAGGCATGATCTTAAACAGCAACTGTCCTTTTTTTACGAACTGCCCTTCATCAACATAAATTTTCTGCAGATATCCTTTTTCCTGCGCGCGGATTTCGATATGGTTTACAGATTTAATCTGTGCCACATAATCTTTTAATATTATGGTATCCTTTACGAGCGGAGTTGTTATGGAAAGTGTTGTTTTTTCGTGTTTTTCTTCTTTATGAGACTGGCAACCAATATGCAGTAAAGCTATACAGAAGCTTACCAACATAAGACCTTTTTTTATCATGTTTGTTAATTTTAATGATCTTGAAAATTCAAATAAATACGTGCAAGCCTGCATTCTGTCAGTAATTGACGAACGGTGAGCCTACAAAATTCAAAAAATCATTAAAAAATCACAGTCGCATGACCTGCAGTCTGATATACAGGGCACTGTGCAAAAAAGAATTAAAACGGGAATATTTAAAACGAACAGTATGCTGTTCATTAAAGCCTTTGCCCGATAAAATATGAGCAAAGCGAAGTACTTCAAATTTAAAAAGAGCTTTTGCCTTTTTAAGAGTCAACGTATTTTGAGCCTCGAACTGTGTTTCGGGGCAGCTTCCTTTGGCATGGCTTACAAAAGTGCGTTGAAGATTTTCTTTATGAAAACTACTTTCCTTAACCTTTTTTAGAACAAGGTGAGAAGGAACTTTTTTGTCAGGATGAAGATAAGCTGAATCTGCCTGTGCATTTTCTTTACCAAACTGCAACGGTTGCGTGTTGTTTGGAAAACATGTAAATGCCACAAAAAGTAATGCAGCAATAGACAGGCAGTATTTTAGAAATCTTGTTTTCATTCTGCGGGTAAAAGTATTTAAAAAACTAAAACGCGTAATCGCTGTACTGATAAATAAAAGTTAAATTTATTAACAATAATAGATCAAGCATTTGTAAGTTGATAAATCGATTATTTGATTTTTGAAGAAGATGTATTAAATAACCTACATTTGCATAAATATTATTATACATGTCTTTTGAACAATTAGGAATATCCAAACAACTTTGCGAAGCTTTACCCTCTCAGGGAATAACCAAACCATTCCCTATTCAGGAAAATGCAATTCCTTTAATTTTAAAAGGAAAAAGTGTTTTGGGTATTGCCCCAACCGGATCAGGAAAAACGGCAAGTTTTATATTACCGATATTAGAAAAGCGTCAGCATTTATCGTATAAAAATTCAAGAAACATTCCCGTTTTAATACTTGTTCCTACCAGAGAATTAGCTATACAGATCGAAGCATTTGTAAAATCGTGTACTTCTTTTCTAAAAAGACCTGTAAAAGCAATGGCTGTTTACGGAGGCGCTTCGATAAATCCGCAGATGAAAAACATGATGGGTACCGAACTGCTTATTGCTACACCCGGCAGGTTGCTTGATTTAATGGAACAAAACGCTTTATCGCTCTCTCAATTAGAAACACTGATTATAGACGAGGCTGATAAAATGTTTCAATTAGGATTTGAAGAAGAATTACAATCTGTTTTAAAAGAAATTCCGGCAGCAAGCCAATACATACTGTTTTCTGCAACGTTGAATGACAAGGTTGAAAAAATAAAATCTACACTGCATGCAACATTTGAAACGGTTGAAGTAAAAAACGAAACAGAAACAGTTGCGGCAATAGATCAGCTTGCGTATTACGTTACGCCTGAACGTAAAGGTCCTTTTTTAAGATATCTGCTAAAAACCGAAATCACAACGCAAGTATTGATATTTGTTTCATCTACCCGAACGGCAGACAATCTTGTGGTTAAACTGGTTAAAAACGGTATAAAAGCATCGGCATTGCACAGTAAAAAAACACAGGGTGCAAGAAATCAAACCTTACAAGATTTTAAAGAAGGAACAATTCAGGTACTGATTTCCACCGATCTTTTGTCACGAGGGATTCATATAGATTTGTTACCTGTTGTAATAAATTACGAACTGCCTCGCTCTCCGCTTGATTATGTTCACAGAATAGGGCGAACCGGAAGAGCAAATGAAAAAGGAAAAGCCATTACGATTTTAACTGTAGAAGACATGCATCATTTTAAAGTTATTCAGAAAAAGATGAAATACTTTATAGAGCCAATTCCAACAGATACCATCGATTTAAATAAATATTAATAGAAAAACTCCGAGCATTATTATTCGGAGTTTTGTATTTTAAAGCTAATAATAAGTATCAAAAATAAAAAGGAACACTGTTACCGCTACGTAAGCTACAAGTCCGATTATCTGCAATGAATTCGAGGCTGTTTGGATATTATAAGAAATATGACTATTTATTGATGTACTAAACAGTGGTTTTATTCGATACCAGTCCCATACTATCAGCAAAAATGCGGCGGCAATCATAAAGATCATAATTAGTGATTTATCATCTAACCCAACGCTCAAGGTAAAAACAAAAATATTGGAACATATCCCGAAAAAAAGAAGGGCTGCCAATGACGTGTAACGTTGGGTAAATAGTAATAATGCCGTAAGCAGCTGACAAAATCCTAAAAATTTCCAATACGTTCCGGTGTGGTGTAATTCTGTAAAAAAAGATCCCGCATACATTTCGGGGCATATTGCTGAAAATCTCTTTCCTTGTATCTTCAGCAAGCCCGAAGGTATCAATACCGTTGCTACCACAAACCTTAGTGCCATAATTAAATAATATTGTGAATAAAGTTTTGTTTTTTCCTTCATGAATCCTTAAAAATCCTTTATAAAATGTTTTTAATACCACGCTTAAATGCTTTATCAATATATTACAATTCTACGGATAACTACATAATATATAAAAAAACTCACAAAACCATTATAGTTATTGTGAGTTATCCTCTGATTATTTTTTCTTTGATTTTTTAGATTTTTTCTTTTTAGCTGCAGCTTTCTTTTTAGCCTTTTTTTCCTTCAGCTTCTTTTTAGCTTTTTCTTTCTTTGCTTTTTCCTTTTTCTTTTTCTTAGCCTTTTTGTCTTTCTCTTTTTGCTTTTCTTTTGCTTTTTGTTTTGCCTTAGCTTTTTTCTCTTCTTCTTCTTTTTTACTCATCTTTTTTACTTTTTTCTTGTTTGATTTATCTGTTTTTTCTGTGATTTCATCAGAAACATCTGATGTATTTAGAACTACATCGTTTTCAATTTCAATTTTCACAACTTCTTTTTCTGCAGAATCCATTTCAGTAGAAAATTCTTCATTGATTGTCGGTTTTGCTATATCAACCGTTTGTTCACTATTCGGAATAATATTTTCAGTATCTTTATTTACCTCCATGTAGTTTAATTAATTGTTGTTTTAATGTTAATCAAATGTAAACTATTAAAAAACAAGTCAATGTTAAGCTTTTAGTTTGAATGAAAACTTAACATTGGACTTTAAGTTCTGTTATTATCTATTGATATATTAATTACTTCATTTGGATGGAAAAAACGGTCAAAGTGACCACCTAATTCCAGTGCAAAGTGACCAGCAGTTTCGGATGAAAGTGACCACCTAATTCCGGAGCAAATTGACCACCTAAAAAAAACTACTTTTTCCCATGTTGTTAGACCTTAAATTCGTTAAAAAAACGGCGGGTTTATGGCAAACAAGTTAACAGACATGAGTAAAATTAGAAAAGTAATTAAATACCATTTAACAGGTAAGAGCAAGCTCTTTATCAGCAATTATCTGTCGCTTTCCAGAAATACCGTAAAGAAATACATCAGTTTGTTCGAGACCTTTGGGATGAATCTTGAAGATATTGCACAAAAAACAGATGCAGAATTAGAAACTTTATTCTCTCAAACTACCGTAGA
>JAVXSC010000202.1:0-4206 GCA_036643355.1 Myroides sp. | reverse complement strand
AAATTCAATTTATAGCAGTATAAGTTATAATATTGTTATTAATATGATAAAAATCATATTTTGTACCTATCTTTGCAGTTAGTAAAATTTAAAACCCGAAAATCATGATAAAAGTATCAGAATCGGCTGCAAGAAGAGCTAAAATGTTGATGGAAGATGACGGATTAAACCCAGAAACTGCCTTCATTCGTGTTGGAGTGAAAAGTGGTGGTTGCTCAGGATTGGAATATGAACTAAAGTTTGATCAAAATGCTTTAGAAACAGATAAAATTTTTGAAGACAGCGGTGTGAAAATCGCTGTAGATAAAAAAAGTTTCTTGTACTTAGTTGGCACAACTTTAGAGTTTTCAGGCGGTTTAAACGGTAAGGGATTTGTTTTTAACAACCCTAATGCAGCCAGAACATGCGGTTGCGGAGAGAGTTTTTCATTGTAAATGATCTAAAAAAAGGAATAATCTAAAAAATCAAAAACAAGTTAGTTTCTTATTTATAAATTATGGCAAAATATAGTTCATTTGAAGAAATGCAAGTGTATCAAAAAGCTTTGCAATTTGGAGTTAAAGTATATAAGTTAACACTAACAAATGAACACATAGCCAAAGATTTTGGTTTAAAAGATCAATTACAAAGAGCCGCACTTTCAATATCAAATAATATTGCGGAAGGATTTGAAAGAGAAACAAAAAAAGAATTAATTAGATTTTTGTATTTTTCTAAAGGTTCTGCGGGTGAATGTAGAAATATGTTTAACTTTTTACAATTACTAGATTATATTAACGAAGAAAATTTTTATAATCACAGAAATGATGTTTTAGAGATTTCAAAACAATTAGGAAAATATATTAAATATTTAAAAAACTTGGAAGAACAAAATAAAAAGCCGTAACAGCTTTTTTAGATTCTTTAATTTTTTAGATTTTTTAAATTGAAAGTATGAGCAAATACACAGAAGAAGAATTAAAAAAAGAATTAGAAACAAAGGAATACGAATACGGATTTTATACTGATTTAGAATCTGAAACGTTTCCTGTGGGTCTGAATGAAGATATAGTTCGAGCGATTTCCAAGAAAAAGGATGAGCCCGAATGGATGACCGAATGGCGTTTAGATGCTTACCGAATCTGGCAAGGAATGACCGAGCCTACTTGGGCAAACGTAAAATACCAAAAACCCGATTTTCAGGCAATTTCGTATTATTCTGCACCAAAGCAGGTAGATCCTAACAAATCTATCGACGATGTGGATCCGGAATTGCGTGCTATGTACAAAAAACTGGGGATTTCTTTAGAAGAGCAAAAACGTATGAACAACATTGCAATGGATATTGTGGTTGATTCTGTGTCGGTTGCGACTACTTTTAAAGAAACCTTGAACGAAAAAGGAATTATTTTCTGTTCGATTTCCGAAGCTATTAAAGAACATCCGGAATTGGTTCAAAAATATATTGGATCTGTTGTTCCAAAAACCGATAATTATTATGCGGCATTAAATTCGGCTGTTTTTTCAGACGGATCTTTCTGTTACATACCAAAAGGCGTTCGTTGTCCAATGGAATTATCAACCTATTTCCGTATCAATCAGGCAGGTACAGGTCAGTTTGAACGTACCTTGTTAATTGCAGACGAAGGTTCGTATGTTTCTTATTTAGAAGGATGTACAGCGCCAAGTCGCGATGAAAACCAATTGCACGCCGCAGTTGTAGAGTTGATCGCAATGAACGATGCCGAAATTAAATATTCAACCGTTCAAAACTGGTATCCTGGCGATAAAGACGGTAAAGGTGGTGTATTCAACTTTGTAACAAAACGTGCCATAGCAGAGAAAAACGCGAAGGTTTCGTGGACACAGGTTGAAACAGGATCGGCAGTTACATGGAAATATCCTTCGTGTATCTTAAAAGGCGATAATTCGGTAGGCGAGTTTTACTCAATTGCCGTTACCAACAATTATCAGCAGGCAGATACCGGAACAAAAATGATCCATTTAGGGAAAAATACCAAGTCGACTATTATTTCAAAAGGAATTTCGGCAGGTAAATCGCAGAATTCATACCGTGGATTGGTTCAGATTGGTTCGCGTGCAGAGAATGCCCGTAACTTTTCACAATGTGATTCTTTGTTGATGGGTAACGAATGTGGCGCACATACTTTTCCGTATATCGAATCGAAAAATTCAACAGCCAAGTTAGAGCACGAAGCTACCACAAGTAAAATTGGTGAAGATCAGATTTTCTACTGCAACCAGCGAGGAATTCCAACCGAAACGGCAATTGCTTTAATCGTAAACGGATTTTCACGCGAGGTTTTAGATAAATTACCAATGGAATTTGCAGTAGAAGCTAAAAAACTATTAGAGATTTCGTTAGAAGGATCGGTAGGATAATTTTTTTGTTTAATGTTTAAAGTTCAATGTTACAAGAGTGTGTAAAACTTTAGACCTTGAACAGAACAAACTTTAAACTAAAAATAATGGCTACAATAAAAAGATTTGAAGATTTAGAAATTTGGCAAGAAGCAAGAAATCTTTCTAAAGAAATCATAAGTATTGCCAAGCATACAGAATTAAAGACTGATTATAGGCTTAAAGAGCAAATAAAATCAGCATCAGGTTCGGTAATGGATAATATTGCTGAAGGTTTTGAGCGAAATGGAAATATGGAATTTAGACAATTTCTTTCTATAGCAAAAGGCTCGGCAGGAGAAACAAGATCTCAAATTTATCGTTTATATGATAATGAATATATAAATAAAGAAAAGTTAGATTTTTTAGTTTCAGAATATGAAAAATTAAGCGGTAAAATAAATAATTTTATTGCGTACTTAAATAAAAACGATTTTAAAGGAACAAAGTTTCAATAATAATATAAATAAGGTATAAGTCTAAAGCTTCAAAACTTTAAACTTTAAACTTTAAACTTTAATCAAATGTTACAAATTAAAAACTTACATGCCTCTGTAGAGGACAAAGAAATATTAAAAGGAATTAATCTGGAAGTAAAAGCCGGTGAAGTTCATGCAATCATGGGACCAAACGGTGCGGGTAAATCAACCTTATCGTCTGTAATTGCAGGTAACGAAAACTTTGAAGTTACACAAGGAGAAATAATTTTAGAAGGCGAAGATCTTGCAGATTTAGCTCCAGAAGAACGTGCTCATAAAGGAATTTTCTTATCGTTTCAATATCCGGTTGAAATTCCGGGTGTTTCTGTAACCAACTTTATGAAAACGGCAATCAACGAAACGCGTAAAGCAAATGGTTTAGAAGATATGCCGGCAAACGAAATGTTGAAGTTGATTAAAGAAAAAGCAGAATTGTTGGAAATTGACCGTAAATTTTTATCTCGTTCGTTAAACGAAGGTTTTTCGGGTGGAGAGAAAAAACGTAACGAAATCTTTCAAATGGCAATGTTAAATCCTAAAATCGCTATTTTGGACGAAACCGATTCTGGTTTGGATATCGATGCTTTAAGAATTGTGTCAAACGGAGTAAACAAACTGAAAAGCGAAAACAATGCGGTTATTGTAATTACGCACTACCAACGTTTGTTAGAGTATATCGTTCCTGATTTTGTTCACGTTTTACACGATGGAAAAATCGTTAAAACAGGTGGTAAAGAATTAGCACTTGAGTTAGAAGAAAAAGGATACGATTGGTTGAAGTAAATTAGTTTAAATGGTTTAAAGTTCAATGTTTAATGTTCAAACTTTAAACAACACAAACTTTAAACTTTAAACAAAGCAAATAATGGATTTAAAAGAAAAATTATTATCATCATTTTTAGCATTTGAACAAAAGGTAGATATAAACTCAACCTTGCACGATGTGCGTACCGATGCTTTAAAGGTGTTCGAAAATAAAGGATTTCCTACAAAAAGAGAAGAAGCTTGGAAATACACGTCGTTAAATGCCGTATTGGCAAACGATTTCAATATTCTTCCTAAAAACGAAACAGCTGTTGATTGGAAAGACGTTAAAAAGTATTTTTTAAACGATGTTGATACCTATAAAGTGGTTTTTATCAACGGTGTTTTTTCATCGCATTTGTCATCGACTACGCATGATGGTTTAGATGTTTGCTTAATGTCGTCGGCATTAACAAAGCCTAAATACAAAATGGTTATCGATACCTATTTTAACCAGATTGCAAACAAAGAAGACAGTTTAACGAATTTGAATACGGCATATTCTTTAGAAGGTGCGTATATC
>JAVXSC010000201.1:0-4213 GCA_036643355.1 Myroides sp. | reverse complement strand
AATAAATGACGGAGTTACAACTTGATCGCCTTTTGCGTATGAATGCAAGCCTGATAAGTAAAAATTCACTCCGAAATAAGTCATCATAATACTGTAAAAAGCTAAAACAGACATTAAGTTGTAAATCCATAATCCGCGTAATGCTGGTACAAAACGCATGTGAATTACAAAGGCATAAACCATAATTGAAATTAACGCCCATGTTTCTTTTGGATCCCAACCCCAATAACGACCCCAACTTTCGTTAGCCCATTGTCCGCCCATAAAGTTACCAATTGTAAGCATCACCAAACCAACGGTAATAGCCATTTCGTTAATATAGGTAATTTCTTTTAGGTTTAATTCCATTTTGGCTTTGTTGCTTTTTGTTGTAAAAATCATTAAAAACAATGCTACAACACCTAAAATCATTCCTAAAGTAAATGGTCCGTAACTACCAACAATAATTGATACGTGAATCATTAACCAATACGAATCTAAAACTGCTTGCAGGTTTCCAATCGAAGGATCCATCCAGTTCCAATGTGCAATCATTAAGATCATTCCGGCAACAAATGCTGTAGATGCTGTTGTTAAACTCGATTTTCTTCCGAAAATCAATCCAAACAACATAGTAGCCCATCCAACATAAATCATAGACTCATAAGCGTCTGACCATGGTGCGTGACCTGAAACATACCAACGAGCAATTAAACCAGCAGTGTGTAATGCAAAAAGAAAAAGAGTAACACCAATAAAAAATCTAGTTGCAAATTTTAAAGCCTTATTGTCTTTAAAAATGCGGATGATTACTATGATGAACAACACCACAGACACGTACATGTAGTACGAAAATAGCTTTTTAAAGATGTCGTATTTGTTGTATAAAATTTCGGCTTTTACTTTTTGTTCGCTTGGTACTACCCTGCTACCGTATTTATTTTGGAAATTTATAATTGATGTTAAAAGCTCATCTGACGGTTTAAAATCTTTTGTTTCGATTGATTTTAAAAGCGATGTAGTGTACATTGGCAGAATGTTTTTAGCATAGATAGAATCCATACCGTTCATTCCTGCTTCGTTCAACTCTAAATACGAAACCCATTTATCGTTTTCATGTCCCGGGACTGGAAAAATTTTCATTATTTGACCACTAACAGCAGAATATAATAAATTTACTTTTTCATCGGTAGCAATATAATCTGTTTGAAACTTATTTTTAACTGATGCTTGATGTGCTTCATCTAAAAATTGATCTAATTTGTAATTTCCTTTATCATCGAAAAAATCAGCTAACGAAGCATATTTAGCATCTGCAGGAATTCCGATTAACGAACGAATACTATCGTTTCCTTTTGCAAGATTGATGATTGGCACATGATACCACAACTGTGGAAACTGTGTAATTGAAAGCATTACCTGATCAGAATCCATACCGCGGAAATGATCGTCTTTACTAACTTTACGAAGCAATTCAGACGAAAACGTATTGATAGGTTTCATACGTCCGCCTATATCCTGAATAATAATCGATCCAAACAAATCGGCATGTTCTTGCGAAACAGTTGTTTTTACAAGCAGAGAATCAATTTGAGCGGTAGATGGTTTGTTGTGTGCGTGTTGTGACGTTGCCGAAAACAATCCGAATAATAAACCAATAATTGTTAAAGCTGCTTTTTTGCTGTGAATTTTGTTCAGTTTTTTACGTAAATCGCTAAAACGTGTGTTTTTGTTAAATAAAATGCACAACATGGCAATATATAGTAAGGTATAACCAATATAAGTAATCCAAGTTCCCCAGAAATCGTGGTTTACAGATAAATGTGTTCCTTTTTCGTCTGGATCATAAGATGCCTGGAAGAAACGATAACCTTTGTGGTCTAAAACGTGATTCATGTAAATTCTGTAATCGAATGATTTATCAGGATCAATAATTGTTACCTGACTTTCAAACGATGAATAACTTTTTTCGGTTCCCGGGTATTTCTTTGCGATAAAATCGTTCAATTTTACTTGGAAAGGAGTAGTGTAAACTTTTGATCCGTAGATTAAAGTAAATTCTAATTCACCAATTTTAAACGACTGTGGTATACCCATTTGTCCTTTAGAACCCATTAAGGTAACATCTTGTTCTTTTCCTTGTGAACGAACGGTCAATACTAGAGCGTCGGTAGAATTTTTAGCCTTGAAATCACCATTCGATTTTAAAGTCTTTTTTCCTTTTATTGGTCGATCCATTACAAACTGAACAACGCCACCTAAACTATACATGGAACGGTAATTTAATGGGGCAACAGTATTTGCTAAAACTTCACCTTTTGCCTGCGTTGCCATAACTTGATAGTTACCGCCAAACGGAGTTTTAATCTGCATTTCTCCATTTTCGTTCGTAAAAAAGTTAACAGCGCCTTCAATCTGCTTGTTGTAGGTGTACAGCATGCCGTGAATATCTTCTTGAGTTCCTTCTTCAATAAAATGCTCGTGACGTTCGCCGTGGCTTGATTCTACCAGTTTTAAAAAGCTTTTTCCGTTAGGTATTTCTTCAACAACTTCTTGAGCACCCATTACGAAATCTTTAAATTCTACTTCGAACGGAATGTTGTTGAAATCGTCTTTTATTTTAAAATGATTTGATGCGAAATTACTTATGAAATTATCTTTATCTAATGCTTCTGAAAAAAAACGTTGCTTTTCAAATGGTTTGCGTTTAGCTTCACCGTTCAAATCGCCATCAACCCAAACGGTTAAAAATGTTTTATCAGAAAAAAACTGGTTTGACATTTCGGTTTCACGAATAGGCATCATTCCTTCAAAACTAATATAACGTGTTACAAATGCGCCAATAAGTATTAAAATAAAAGACAAATGCAGTATTAAAGTATCCCATTTAGCTTTGCTTAACAAATTGTATCGCTTAATGTTGCCGATAAAGTTAAAAACAAAAATTAACATTATTGCTTCGAACCATTTGGTGTTGTAAACTAAAATTCGTGCTGTATCGGTGTTATATTCATTTTCAATAAAGGTTGCAATACCCATAACGGCTGCAAAAACAATGAATAAAACAGCCATTAACCTTGTAGATGACAAAAAAGAGATAATTTTGCTCATAGTGAATAGTTGTTGTGTACTTAGAAATTTCCCAAAAGTACTTAAATTAAATGGCTTGCTGACCATTTTAACTTAATTTAAACAAATAAAAAAACATTGTGATTTAATAGAAAAAACTACATTTGTATTTTAAATAAAATTGATAGAATAATGCCTAAAATTTCACATAAAGGCGTGCAAATGCCAGAATCGCCAATACGTAAATTGGTTCCTTTTGCCGAAACAGCAAAGAAAAAAGGAAATAAAGTGTACCATTTAAATATTGGTCAGCCCGATATTAAAACGCCTGAAGTAGCTTTAAACGCGGTTAAAAATGCCGATATTACTGTTTTAGAATACAGTCATTCTGCAGGATTTGATTCGTACCGTGAAAAATTGGCGACTTATTATCAAAAGCAAGGTTTACCTATTAATAAAGAAGATATCATTATTACCACAGGTGGGTCTGAAGCGCTGATTTTTGCAATGGGATCTACAATGGATGAAGGTGACGAAATTATCATTCCTGAACCTTTTTATGCAAACTATAACGGTTTCTCTACACAAAACGGAGTAAAAGTTGTTCCGGTAATGTCTGGAATTGAAACAGGTTTTGCATTGCCTCCTATTGCAGATTTTGAAAAACTAATCACTCCACGAACTAAAGCAATTTTAATCTGTAATCCTGGAAATCCAACCGGGTATATGTATAGTAAAGAAGAAATTCAGCAGTTGGCTGCATTGGTTAAAAAACACGATTTGTTTTTAATTGCCGATGAAGTTTACCGCGAATTTGCTTACGATGGTTTTGAGCATTTTTCTGTAATGAATGAAGAAAGCATAGCCGAAAACGCAATCATGATCGATTCTGTTTCAAAAAGATTCAGTATGTGTGGTGCGCGAATTGGTTGTATTGTTTCTAAAAACAAAGAATTAATGTCTACTGCAATGAAATTTGCACAAGCACGTTTATCTCCGCCAACTTACGCTCAAATCGCGTCAGAAGCGGCTTTAGATACACCTCAATCTTACTTTGATGACGTAATCGTTGAGTATAAAGACCGAAGAGATACTTTGGTAAATGCTTTAAATGCAATTGACGGGGTGCAGGTAGCTATGCCAAAAGGTGCATTTTACTGTATTG
>JAVXSC010000200.1:0-4228 GCA_036643355.1 Myroides sp. | reverse complement strand
ACTGGAACTTAATTGTACCGATGATGAATAAAGGCGGAATTATTCTATCAGACAACGTACTATGGAGCGGAAAGGTTTTAGAAGAAGTTCAAAAAAACGATAAATCAACACCGATACTTTTAGAATACAACAAAATTGTAAACGAAGATCTACGAGTTGAAACCGTTTTACTACCCATACGCGATGGTTTAACCGTTAGCAGAATTTTATAAAACAGAAACGCTTTCTATTGGAAAGCGTTTTGTTGTTGTTTGTCTGTAAGTTTATATTTATTATTGAGATATCTAAAGATATAATAGAATAAAAACCCTGAAGCAATACCGAAAATGTATCCGCATAAAATATCTAACGGATAATGCAATGCCAGATAAATGCGTGTATAAGCAAATATCAACGGGAAAAAGAAAATAAGCCAGGCGTATTTGTAATATCTTTTCATAATTAAAAAGATGATTAATATGGAACCGCTGGAATTTGATGCATGCCCCGAAAAGAAACTTGGACTGTTGGCTTTTCGCAGCACACGTAAATAAGGTTCTATCAAAGGATCGTTTACAGGGCGTAATCTGTCAACGCTGTATTTTACAAGATTGGTCATTTGATCGGTAAAAACAAAGAAAAAGGTTAGTATCAATACTAAAAGTCCGAACTGTTTTAGCGAAATCTTTTTTAACAGTAAAAAAATAATGATTAAGAAAAACGGCCACCAGTTAATTTGGTGGGTAATGTACATAAAAATAGGATCCAAAAAATCGGTTCCTAAATTATTTAAGTAGATCAAAAGCTGTTGATCTTTTTCAATAAGGTTTTCAAACATTAGTTTTGGCGTTTAATTGGGCCAGTCATTGTTTCAATATCTTCTTTGGCTTTATCAATTTCCTGCTGCACATCGTTTAACGGATTGTACTGATCTACGTCTAAATTGACCGATTTTTTAATATCATCAATACCAATTCGCTTTTTAATATCCTCTACATTTACGGCTTCCTTAATATCTTTAATCACTCCGGTTTCATCGACACTTTTAGTGATTTCAGATTTTAATTCGTTTGATGCACTTTTAACCTGATTGATTACCCGTGCCAAACCGCGCGCCATTTCGGGAACTTTGTCTGATCCGAAAAGCATTAGAATAACGCCTATAATCAGTACCATTTCGCCTCCACCGATGCCTAAAATAAGCGGACTTATATATAGATTTAAATACATTTTGATTATTTTATTACAAAGTTACGTAAAACTATTATTTTAAAACCTTTACAATTTCTAAAAATTCTGTAGCTTTTTCTGTGTACATAATGTTAAGCTGCGTAATATCTACTGTTTGATACGATGTTACTATGATTGGATCTTGTGCCATAAAGTATCCGAATGCCATATAATACTGTTCCGGAATATTTAAGCGGTGTGTGTAAAATTCTAATGGAAATTTGTTTAAAAGTTGTTGTACAAAAAGATGTTCACCTTCTAATTCAACCGCTTTTTTAAGCATTTTTGTTCTGCCTGTTATTGCGTTTACAATGGCATCTACAGGAATAATTCCTCCGTTTGAAGTTGTTGCCGTGTGTAATCTTCGTTGTGCCGGAGTGAATTTGCGTGCGCCGCCTAAACCTAAACTTTCGGTTGTTACACGGCGATCTATCACTAATTCCTCCAGTATATTTTCAGCGTATTCCATTGGAACAAAAACCAGCGATTTGTTCATATCGGCGTACGACAATACTTTTTCGCGACCTATTAAATGTACTGCCGAAAAAACAAGGGTGTCATTCGGGTTTGCGTCAATAGAAAAATAACCGCCTTTCTGTGTTAATGCAGACGTTTTTGTATTTACGTTTTTTATATAGATGCCCTCTAAATCTCGTGCCTTTGACACCACTTTACCTAACACCTTTTTTTGCTGTGCAAAGCCGTTTAAACTTCCCAATACTATAAAAAACAGCATTATTATACAAGTAATTATTTTTTTCATATTGCAAAACTATTCATTCTTTTATCAGCACAAAATGTATTATCACTTATTTAACGCTCTGTTTGTGCTTCTTGCTCTAAAAACTGAAACGATTTGTCTAACAAATACATACGCCATTTGGCTTCGTCGCCACTTTTAATGTATTCGTCAACAATATAATCATCATTCAAGTAATAATAAAATTTTTCGACCAGTTCATCGGGAATCTTCAAATAATCGGTCATAACACTTCTTGGCAAACCTGCTACGTAAGGGTTCATTTCGGTTGGGCGGCGTTCAACAAATACTTCGCCATCGCTTTTCTTCTTCATTTTGCCCAACAACCATAGAAACATCGCCTTAAAATCCATATTTGGGTTAGGATTTCTTTTGTAGATGTATTTATTAATTACAGCGGAATCAAAACCCAATGATTTCCCCGTGATTTTTTCCACTTTAATTTCTCTTAAAACTTCAATCAATGGTTCAGGATAGATACGAATTATGTTGTTTTGAAAATCTTCTTTTTTTATAAAATATTTCAATTGATAAAACTCGTTTTCAATCAATGCCAATTCATCATTTGGTTGCACATTTATGGCAAAATAACCGCCAGCATCAGTTGACACCACTTCTTTTGTTGCTACATTGATCACTTTTAAAGGAAAAATACCAACTTCGGTAATCATCAATCGCATTTTATGTTCGTTTCTTTCTTGCGCAAACGAAGCAGTTGATACAAGAAATACCAAAAAATAAAAATATTTCATAAGTGTTTATTTGGATTTCAACAAAAGTATCAGCAAAAACGTTAAAACATAATCAACGTTTTGGCAAACAAATGTTAAATTAATACGTTTGTATTTATTTGAATATCATGAAGAATTTAATCATAGCAAGCACCTCAACTATTTACGGTTTAGGATATTTAGAATATTTACTGCCGGTTTTAAAAGATCATTTTAAAAACGCAACCACTATATTGTTTATTCCGTATGCCAGACCGGACGGAATTTCGCACAACGATTACACCGCTAAAGTTGCCGAAGCTTTTGCAAAAATCGATAAAAAAATAGTGGGTTTGCACACGTTTGAAAATCCTATAGAAGCTATTGAAAAAGCCGAGGGAATTTTCACAGGAGGCGGCAACACCTTTTTATTGGTTAAGCAACTGTATTGGCACAAAGTAATGCTTCCGTTAAAAGAAGTATTGCAAAACGGAACGCCATATTTAGGTTGTTCGGCAGGCAGCAACATTACCGGTTTAACTATGGAAACTACCAACGATATGCCTATTGTGTATCCGCCGAGTTTTCAAACGTTGGGAATGGTTCCGTTCAACATCAACCCGCATTATTTGGATCCTGTAGCCGATTCAACACACATGGGCGAAACGCGCGAAACCCGTATTAACGAATTTCACTGCTTTAATTCGCAACCCGTTTTAGGGCTTCGTGAAGGAAGTTGGTTGGAAGTTCGTGGATCCAAAATCATGTTGAAAGGATCTCTAACGGCGAGATTATTCCGTCAAAATCAGCCACCGATCGAGTTGGAAACCGACACAGATTTATCAAACTTATCATAAAAGCGATCTTAAACAGATCGTTTTTTTATTTCTTTTCGTATCTTGAAAAGAAAAATCATGCTGGATAAAATTAAGAAAACCATTGAATTAATTCAGGCAATTGATATTGGTGCACTGCAAAAACTGAATGAGAAAGTTGATCTAAAAAAATTGATGGAATCTGTAGGTTCTTTAAACGACGATCAACTGAAAGGAATTGTTCATCTGCTGAACAACGCCAATAAAAAACATGAAGTTCCACCAATCGATGCCGATTTTTATGATATTGGCGATAAACTTTCTACCGATGATCGAGCCTTACAGTTAAAAGTTCGAGCTTTCATGGAAAAAGAAATTGCCCCAATTGTAAACGAATACTGGCTTCATGATGAATTTCCTAAAGAAATCATTCCAAAATTAGCCGAACTAAATATTGCCGGATTAAGCTTTGAAGGTTACGGCTGTGCAGGAAAATCGTCTTTATTAGAAGGAATTATTGCTTGCGAACTGGCTCGGGTTGATGCTTCTATCGCAACATTTTTCGGTGTTCAAGGCGGTTTGTGCATGGGCAGTATTTACACCTCCGGATCCGAAGAGCAAAAACAAAAATGGCTTCCACCTTTACAGCAATTCAAAAAAATTGGCGCCTTTGGATTAACCGAACCAGAAGTAGGATCGGGTGCTGCCGGCGGATTGACCACTACCTGCGAAAA
>JAVXSC010000199.1:1837-4259 GCA_036643355.1 Myroides sp. | reverse complement strand
CAGACGCATCATCTTTATAGAAAAAATCCTGCAACTGATCAATTATCTGAAACGAAAAAGCAATCAACAAACCAAATGTCTGCAGGTAATTACGAGTTAATCCGATTTTTATCAGACTAATTAAACTGATTTTAATTTTATCAGCAGATTGATCTTCAATTATCGATTCATCATTTTCTTCTGATAAAACAGTAGTTGATTCTTGATTTATTTCAACCGAAGAAGTTAGCACGTCTTTCAATGCTAAAGCCTTTTGAAAATCAATTCCGTTGATTTCAATTTCGGTAGAAGAGCTTCCCGCAGTATCGATATTCACCAGATAAAGTCCGATAATTTTGTGTATAAACTTCTGGTTTAGATTAACTTCGTGTATTTTATCGAGCTTTACAACTGTTGTAGATTTGTTTAACCAGCCTTTTTTTATTATCAGCTCATCTTCAACAACCTGATACGAAAAGTAGAAGTAATTGATCAATTTTGTTACAAAAGTTGTCAGAATAATCACGCCAATAACTGCGAAAAAGTACCAACTTTTAAATTCGCGCTTTACGAACATTAAAGCAATTATAGGCCATGCCGCACGAGCAACGGTGTACAATGTGGTTCCTAAAACTAAAAACAGTGCTTTTTTGTCGAGTTTATTTGGAAGCGAAAAGTTATAACTGATTTTCTGACTCATCGTTTAACTCTTGAATGCGGTTCATTAAAAAACTTTTCCATCTTTCGGCTTCTTCCAAAGTAAGTCCCGGAATAGAAATATCCGAGAAATTATTGGCAGCGGTATACATAACCAACGTTGCCAAGCCTAACTTTTTAGCATACCAACCTTGTTTTATCACAACATGCTGCAAACGAATGTAAGGCGAAATATGAGTTGATTTAAAGATTAATCCTTTCTTGAAAAGTACATCGTGTTTGCGAAAAGCATATTTCTTTTTTTTGTAGGATAATAATGGAAATAATGCTAACAACAAACTGATTACAAGAATAGGAATAATTGCATACAATTTTTCAATTTCATCAATTAAGAAGAATAATGCAATGCAAATTCCAACACCTAACAGCAATGTAATTAACGAATTAAGTATTACTATTTTTTTATAATTATTATGTAAACCTGAAAACGTAATTTCCTGATATTGTGGAATTTCATCAAGTTCAACTAAAGTATTTTCGAACATAAATTTTAAATTGTTTAAAGAACATTAATTTCTTTAAGTAATAATTGTAAAGTTAATAAAATTAAATACATTCTATTTAAGAACGTTCATATTATAACATAAAAAAGGAGTTCAACATCATACTGAACTCCTTTAATTTTTAATTAGAAAAATATTATTTCTTTTTAATATATGTTGCAATTACTTTATTATCTGCATCTAATAATTGTAGCTGGTCTTTTTTAATCTTTATTGATTTTACACTACCAAAAGGAACACTGTAAATTAAATGCTTCATTTCTTCGCCACAATAACGCATGGTTGACATTCCCTTATCAAAACTCACTTTGTTATCTGCTACATTAAATTCACCACCTTGTCCGTTACAGCCATCGCTCGCTCCGTAATTAGCATCTTGAAAAGATAAAACTAATTCCTTTTGCTCTTCGGTAGGAACAAAATCTCTGTTCTGAATATCTAAACGCTTTAACGACCACGATGTGTTATTAAGAGTTGTCTTGATTTTTTCTGAAGTAGCTTTTTTAGAATCGAACGAATTTTGTGAAACACACGACATAATTCCCAAATTAAAAATGGCTATTACTGCTATTGCTAAAAATTTTCTCATTTGATTTTTATTTCAAATATACTATTTTTTCTTCTTTAAACTGAAACCGTAAGCTAAACGAAGCGCAATTTGATCGGTTTCGTACTCGCTGTAATGTTCATATCGTACACTGGCATCTAAAAATTTATTGGCAAACCCGAAAACAGGAGCTAAAATTAAAGAATTATCGATATTTCCATTAACTCCAAATGCAGCACCGGCCTCGCCCATTACATAAAACTGATTTCCAAGGAAATATTTAAAACCTAATTTCGCAGGTACAAATCCAACTTCTTCAGGTTTTGCAAACATGTGTGTATAACCCGATGTTAAAGTAATTGAAGTTTTTTTGGTAAAATCATATTGTGCACGAGCGTCAATTCCAACACTTCCGTCATAAGCGCCATCTGTAGGAAATCCACCATTCAAACCGAAACCTAACCTAAACCCTTTGTTGTATTCTGTTTGACTAAATGCTGCCGAACCAATAAATAAAGTTGCAACAGCGGTATAAAAAATCTTTTTCATAATTTCTATCTTTTTTAAGAAGATCTATTCAACTGTTGTGCCATTCCTGATTTTATATAAATATCTTTGCAAAAAAAATTGATGGATCTTAAAAAATATACCCAGGAATTCGGTTATAATTTTAAAC
>JAVXSC010000199.1:0-1827 GCA_036643355.1 Myroides sp. | reverse complement strand
ATCCGATTATTCTAGCAATGCTGGGGCATACCGTGGTGGGAATTGTAGATAACATTATGGTTGGAAAAATTGGTGCAACAGAATTGGCTGCGGCATCGCTTGCCAACAGTTTTATATTCATTGCATTATCTGTAGGTGTAGGGTTTTCAACAGCAATTACTCCGTTAGTAGCCGCTTCAGATACTGAAAATGATACAGTTAAAGGTAGAAATATTTTTATAAACGGTGTGTTTTTGTGTACGCTTTTAGGTTTGATATTGTTCGCATTACTTTACTTTTTAAAACCATTTATCGATTTAATGAATCAGCCTGCAGATGTTACCCAAATGGCAAAACCGTTTTTAGATGTGGTGGCACTTTCGTTGATTCCGTTGGTAATTTATCAGGGATTTAAGCAGTTTGCCGACGGGAAATCGCAGACAAAATATTCTATGTATGCAACCATAATTGCAAATGCGGTGAACCTGCTTTTTAATTATTTGTTAATTTATGGTGTGTGGATTTTCCCCGAAATGGGTATGATGGGTGCCGCGTACGGAACGTTAATTGCACGTATTGTAATGCTAATTTACTTTATTGTGGTGATGTACCGTTTGGATATTTTTAAACCTTATCTGGATAAATTATCGTTGAAAGAAATCAATCTAAAAACATCAAAATATATTGCAAGTATCGGTATTCCGTCGTCTATGCAGTCTTTGTTCGAAGTTGCTTTGTTTACAGGAGCTGTTTGGATTTCGGGAATGTTAGGAACCGAAGCACAGGCTGCCAATCAAATTGCTCTTTCAATGGCATCTATGACTTTTATGTTTGCATCGGGCTTAAGTGTTGCTGGAATGATTCGCGTTGGAAACCAAAAAGGATTGAAAGATTACGTTAAAATGGAAACTGTAGCAAAATCGATCATGTTAATGACATTTATTCTGTATTCAGGTTTCGCATTGTTTTTTATGATTTTCCACAATTATATTCCGCTACTTTTCTTAAATAATAATGACCCTAACCAATTAATAATGAATCAGCAGGTTATAGAAATCGCAGGAAAACTATTGTTGATTGCCGCTATTTTTCAGATATCAGACGGAATTCAAGTAACGGCTCTAGGTGCTTTAAGAGGTTTGCAAGATGTAAATTTACCAATGGTTATCACCTTTATTTCTTATTGGGTAATTGGTTTTCCGTTGTGTATATATCTGGCGTTGTACACCCCTTTAAAAGCCGAAGGTATCTGGTACGGATTATTGGGCGGATTAACAGTAGCCGCAATTTTTTCGTATATTCGCTTCAATTTCATGGCAAAAAAATACATTAACAATAACATTAAAATTTAAACAATGGATTTACCAAAATTTGTTTTAGCTGATAATACCGATTTTCCAGATAATTTATTTGTGATACATTTAGAATATCCGCGTTTTATTATTGATTTAGAAACAGAAGATATTGAATTTTTAGAAGAATTAGATGAATCTGAAGAAGTAGAATTAAAAGAAGAAATGGATCGTTTAATTGATCTTGCCGGTGAGTTTTACGAAAGAGAAATTACAAGATTTGCTGAAGAGGAATAAAAAAAATCGAACGTAATGTTCGATTTTTTTTATGTTTTATGTCGTAATTATATCCCGATCTCAATCTGGAAACGTACGTACCAGTTGTTTTTTTGATCCCCTGTATGATACTTTAAATCATCGTAAGTAACTTCTGCCTGAACTTTAAAAGCATGTTCCCAAATATATTTTGTTACACCAAAACTGTATTGCTTTTGGTTTGGAACATTCAGTTTATAAATAGCATCATTTACGTTTTGAGTTGAAAATCTACCAATAA
>JAVXSC010000198.1:4020-4314 GCA_036643355.1 Myroides sp. | reverse complement strand
GATACTTGTATTTAGCCGATTCCATAAATCGCTCAAGTTGAACAGCAGCTCCGGTTTCAATTTGTTCAACGGTTTTTTTAAGTTCTTCGTAATTTTGGGGAACAGCAATTTTTGAATCCGAAAAAATCATTTCAAATTGTGGATTCAACGAAACAAGCTCATAAAAATCTGATGATTTATAACCAAAATCAGCAAAGAAATTTTCTATGATATCGGGCATCCAATACCAACTTGGGCCCATATCAAAAACGTAACCTTTTTCGGTGGTAAACTGTCTGGCTCTGCCTCCCGGTT
>JAVXSC010000198.1:0-4010 GCA_036643355.1 Myroides sp. | reverse complement strand
GCAGCATACGCAGCAGCAGACAATCCAGAGAAACCGGAACCTATGACAGCTATTTTCTTTTTCATTACACGATTTGTTTTTTGTACAGATTGGCTTCGTCTAAAAGCTTTTCCAAATCGGTATTTTTTTGATAAATAGGAACGTGAAACTCGTTGAGTTTGGTAAGCAGTTTTATTAATTCCAGCTTTTCAGGTTCTGATAAATTACCGCACACAAGCATGGTCGCCTTACGAATTTTTTCCATTTGCTGATCTAAAACCTTTAAACCTTCTTCGGTAATACTTATAATTTTACTGCGTTTGTCGGTTTCGGAATCTTTTTGAACTGCCCAACCTTTATGCATTAATCTGTTGATTATTAAAATGCCTGCAGGTTTTTCGTGGACATTTTTTTTGATAAGATCCATCTTCGTCATTTCACCAAACGCTTTCAGATTGATCAGATAGATAAAATCTTCTTGAGTAGAAAAATCTGATCCCGAAATTGCCGCTCTTGAATAATTTTTAGCAAATCGGTTCATGTGTACAAGCAGCGTACTTATAACGCTTTCGGCACTGCGCCCCAAATCTTTACCCTCCCATTCAGGAGCCTTAAAACGTAATGGTTGTGTATAATTGTCGGCAACCCATTTTTTAAAACCAGAAATACTGTCTGGATATCGGTTATCTGTATTAGACAATTCGAATTCTTCAACAAGATCTACCGTTTTTTTAACAAGATTATATTTCATAATGAAACTTTATAGTATACAAATATACTTTATTTTTTAATTGGTTTGTATTTAAGTATATTATTTTTGTTGAAAATAAAGTATGATGAAAGAGTTATTTTGAGTTTTGAAAAGAATTAATAAAAGTAAAAAAGTGGATTGATTTAAGCATATTCATCGATGGATATAAAAAAAGAGAATACGAAAACGTTTCTCCTTTCAATTTTATATCGCATGTTTCATTTTGCTGTGATGATTACGATTTCTTTGTATTTTACTGCTTGTTATAAGTTTTTTACATCTTTAAAAATGCAATATCCATCATTACCTAATTAATTCAGTAGAAAATTATTTGCATAAATTACCATTGACAAACCGCCAATGATTAATAGTAAAATGGCTAAATATTGAATGTTTAATTTCTTTTTCATCTTTAATAATTTAATAATATTTATTTAATAAGTGTTAGACTGAAAAGTTTAAAGTACTCAATATAATCTATACATATATTGTGCCATAAAAAGATAGTCTTTATAAAAGATTAGTTTTTATCAAATTTTTAAAATTAATTAGTAGAATTTGCAGTATTAAATTCGAAAAAAAACTTCAAACACACTAGAAATCAATCCTGTTTATCTTCAATTGGAAAATAGCTACAAAGTGTATACTAATTCTATAAAATTATAAGTGTAGAAATAAACTATCATTTTTTGAGGTATTTTTTTATATAGAGATATATTTCTTCATAAAAATTTAATTTTAATGGTACGTGAACTTGTTATTTCGTAGAAAATCAGCTGTTAAAGCGATATTGTAATTCTACAGTTTAATGTAGTTAAAAGTAATTAATTTTTATTGGCACAATTTTTCATACGTTTTAAAAAAAGAAAAGCTATGAAAATCGAAAAAATACAAGTGCTTAAGGGATCAAATATTTTGAGCAAGAAAACAAGATTGATCGAAATGAGATTGGATATCGGTGATTTAGAATATAAACTAACAAACACCATCGATGGATTTTCCGAACGCCTTAAAACGCTGATGCCGAGTCTTTATTCATATAAAGGTTTTGCGGAAGTATCCGGAGGTTTTTTTCAAGAAGTTGATAATGGCGTGTCTATCGAATATATTATCGAACACATTGTTTTGGAATTACAATGTCTTGCGGGTATGAAAATGGGTTTTGGCAGAGCAATCAAAACAGATGTTGCGGGAGTGTACAATGTAGTATTTAGTTATGTTAATGAAGATGCCGGTATTTATGCAGCACTTGCATCAGTAGAAATTGTAGAGGCACTTATTAAAGGTAAACCGTACTTTATTAGACATGATATTGACCGTCTTAAAGATATTTATGGGCAAAGTATATGTAAACCTATAGAGAAAGTTAAAGAAGTTGAAACTATTCCTTATCTCAACTTCCACAATCATCCTGTACAGTTTGGATATACAGATAGAATAGCATAATGTTGATTTATCATGAAATACATCAAGTTGATTGTATTTAAGAAATAAAAAATTATTATAATGTTTTACAGTTCAGTCTAATTAAACCAAAGAAGTTACCCAACAAAAACGGCAACTTCTTTGGTTTTACTAAAACTATTTAATTTTCGCAGTCCATTCAATTCCGCTGATATCGGTCAGTTTTAAAGAATATTCATCGGTTAACTGAATGTTTTTCAATTCAATTGTTAAATCTGCTTTTGCTCCCAAAGGAAGTATCAGGCTGTGCGCTCCAGATTCTATTTTTGCTACATAATAATTGTGTATGTTATCGGTAGAAAATCTGGTGAGTTCATTCTGATCGATATGTTTAACAACCTGTCCCTTTTCATCTAAAATGCTGATACCTATCAAAAAAGATCCGTATACATCGGCACCTTCTACTCTGAAGAGTTGAAAAGTAAGTTGTGAATTGTTGTAAAGAATGTTTGATATTTCTACTTTCGGTTTTACTGATTTATTGTGAAGTGTTCCATACACACCTCCGTGGAAATACTGGTTGGTATAAAGTGTAAGACCAAAAATAACTACCGATACCGTTAATACTACCCATTGCAGATGTTTTACGGGTAGCATGCCCGACCCTAGAAGAGGAAACCATTCTTTGGTTGTAAAGGGGTAGTTTTTATTGATCATATACTGATCTAACGAAAAAGCACTGCTTCCCGATAAAAAAAGCGTAAAACCGCTGGCTACACCTAATACGCCTATTTGCCACTCGTCTAAGCAGGTTGTGCCCAGCCAGCCCGATCCCAGTAAAATCCCCATTGCTAGGCAAAACACGCCTATGCTCATCAGTCGGGTGAAAAGTCCCAGAATAATAAACAAACCTACAATGGCTTCTACAATTGTAAAAACAATCATAGAGGTTTGTAAGGCATCGGGATTAGAAACCAGGTATTCAATAATTGGTTTTATACCCAGTGCATTGGGCAGGAAGTGGTTGAACTTTTCGCCTATGTAACCGGCTTCTTCGGGAATCAGCTTGTTGTCTAATACCAGTCTTCTCCAAAATGCTGAAAAATAAGTCCAGCCTAAAACCCATCGTAACGAAAGGGTAAACAGTCCGGCTGTAGAATAAGCCGAACGTTCTGTATGATATTTCATAAAATATATTTTAATTAAACGTAAAAAATAACAAATGGTGCAACAAATTATCTATTACACTATATGCAGTTTTAAACGTTTGTAAAGAATATATTTTGGCGGACTGTTGCCTGAAAATGTTTTGGGATATAATTGCGTAGTTTTCTTGGAACTGATTCCTAACAGATTGTTTCCCGTAAAAAGATCGGACTCTTTTTTATTTTTAATTCTCGAATGATTAGTAACCGATGTCTCTTTTCCAGTGGCAATGTTATAACTGCAAAATCCGTTTTGAATAGTTGTCTGTGATCGGTTGGTAGGTTTGGCATAATCGGTTTGAACCATTCCTAAAAATGATTCTTTTACAGCGCAAGAATTTAATGCAAACAAAAGAAAGCACGTCAAAAATAGGTGCTTTGTAGTGCGTATATGTTTTACGATTGTGTGCATTGGTACGAATATACGTTATTTTTTCCGCAGTCTCTTCGCTTAATCTTTCAAATAAGAAGTGTTACCTCAAATAAAACACTATTAACATAATCATAAATTAATCTGCATTAAGTGTCCTTCGGTCTTCATTGTTGTAACTTGTATAGTGAATTTTAAAACAAAAATTATGTCTGATTTAAAAGGAAAGGTAATTATTGTTACCGGAGCAGCAATGGGATTGGGATTTGCTGCGGCAGATGTGCTGGCTGCTAAAGGTGCA
>JAVXSC010000197.1:0-4315 GCA_036643355.1 Myroides sp. | reverse complement strand
TATTGGTACGTAACGCTTGCAATTGTGCTTTTACGCTACCTGATTATCTGGATATTGTTTGCAAAAGCAGCCAAAAAATTCCGTTACAACGATCTTGCTTTTTACTTTCCTTTGTTCGATTTGTTTTATATCTTTATGCAGATTCAACTATTTTTAGGAAACCTTTTCAAAAAATCAACAACGTAACGTGGCACAAAAACCGGCAAGTGAAATCGCAGTTTTAATAGAAAATGCAAAAACAGGAAGTCAGACTGCTTTTACTGCCCTGTTGGATATTTATTGGACAGAAGTGTATCATTTTATCTTGAAAAGAACCGAAAATGAAACCGATGCCGAAGATATTACCATTGAAACTTTTGCCAAAGCTTTTGATAAACTTTCACAATACAAAACCGAATTTGCGTTTAATACGTGGTTAATTGCCATTGCAAAAAATGTTCATATTGATTTAATTAGAAAGCGAAAAAGTAATGATATGGTCAATTTAAACGAAAATGAAGAATTTTTGTTTGATACCCTTGCTGATGAAGACACCTTGGAAGACCAATTGATTTACGAACAAAATCTGGCGACGTTAAAACTTTGTATTAAACAGTTAAAACCGCATTATCAGCAAATTATTCAGTTGCGCTATTTTCAGGAACGAAGTTATAATGAAATTGCCGAAATAATCAACGAGCCGTTAAACAATGTAAAAATTAAGATTTTACGTGCTAAAAAACTACTGACCGAATTAATTAAAAAGCAAAACGAGTAGTTATGGTTGAACTATTCAAAGCGCATTTAGATAAATTTGTTTCGATAACCGATGAGGAATTCTCGGAAATAATCTCTTTTTTTGAAGTGAGATCAATCCGAAAAAAAGAAAATCTTTTGGAAGAAGGACAAATATGTAAGGAGCATTTTTTTGTTTTAAAGGGAATCTTACGCAAATTCTACATCAACGAAAAAGGATCTGAACAAACAACTGAATTTGCTATTGCAAACTGGTGGATGACAGATAATATGGCGTACGAACATCAATCGCAAACCAATTTTTACATTCAGGCAGTTGAAAACACGGAACTTTTAGTCATAACACAAAAAAATCAGGAATTACTTTTAAGTCAATTTCCACAATTAGAACGTTATTTTCGTTTTGTTTACCAACGTGCTTATGCTGCTGCACAAATGCGCATAAAATATATTTTTTCTTTTGCTAAAGATGAATTTTATTTTAATCTTTTAAAGAAACATCCCGAATTTGTTCAGCGTGTTCCGCAATATTTAATCGCATCTTTTTTAGGTTTTACGCCAGAATATTTAAGCGAAATTCGCAAGAAAAATGTTTCTTAAACCAGTTTAAGTTTTTGCATTGAACTGTTTCTCAACTTTGCATCAGATAAAAATAAGAAATCATGACAAAACGTATTAACATCAACAAAACGGCACCACAAGCATATAAAGCAATGATGGGATTAGAAATGTATCTTGCAAAGCGCACTACTAAAATAATCTGTGAATCAGCGGGTATAATATAGACATTCTGACTGCAGTACAGTTTTATTTTATCAAAAAATCAGTATATTTGAATTTATCAAAAAACGGAGGCCTTATGGAGACTACAAGCAAAAAGCATTTAGGACGCAACATCAGCCGCATACGCGAAATAAAAGGAATGAAACAGGAAACACTTGCCGAGATTCTGGGTATCAGCCAACAGAAAATGTCGTTAATAGAAAATACAGAAGAATTAGACGATGCCAAGCTTAACGAAATTGCCAAAGCGTTGGACGTACCGGCATACGCAATCAAAGAATATTCTGACGAACGAATGATTAATATAATTTCTCACAATACTTTTCAAGATGATTCTTCTGCTGTTAAGAATTTGTATAACCCAACTTTCAACCCTCTTGATAAACTAGTGGAAGCGTATGACGAAAATAAGAAATTATATGAGCGCCTTTTACAGGCAGAAAAAGAGAAAACTTCTTATTTGCAGCACTTGTTAAAAAAATAAGGATTACGCAATAAACGAACTATACGATAAAAAGTAAAAAATTCGGCTATTTCAATGAGATATAGCTGAATTTTCTATATAAAGTCATTTTGACCGAAAATGCGTTTCATGCATTAAAGTAACCTTTACCATACTTTATCTACGGAGCATCCCCCTACCTGCTATTTTAGATAATCTTTCGGTTGGGTTATTTTACATTATTTATAATTTTATAACCCATATATACTAAAAATGTGAGTTATTCGCAAGTATTGATACCTGCGTTGATTTACTTATGCTGACCGTTAAAAATTAAAAGTTTTCTGCTTACTATTCGCGCATCGCAAATAAACAATTGTGCTTATTGTTGATATGCACACCAAAGATGCACTGAAAAACGGCGAAACCAACCAACGTATTTTTCTGTTGAGTGCCTGGAAAGAAGCGAAATCTTTTTCAACAAAAGAAGAACAAGCGGTTTTAGTTATGACTGAAGAAATCACCAAGATCAGTCAAAAAGGATTAAGCGAAGAAGCTTACGAAAATGCTTCAAAATTCTTTAGCGAAACTCAAATTGCAGAAATCTTTATGGCAATTGTAACTATTAACGCATGGAACCGAATTGCAGTGAGCACACAATTGCAGGTTGGCGAGTTTTAGTAAACTGTAACTTTCATCACAAACCAATTAGGAATCTCATTATATTTCACAAAAAATCCGATCAACTGATCGGTTTTTTTTAATTTATTAATACTTGTTGTAATTCTTGTAAGGTAACATTTTGCTGTTCGCCTGAATGTAAGTTTTTCAAGGCGAAAATATTTTGTTGCATTTCGGTTTCGCCAACAATTACCGCATATTTAATTCCTTTTTTCTCGGCAAACTGAAATTGTTTAGCCATTTTAGCTTTATCAGGATATAATTCTGCATTCACTCCGGCTTCACGCAAATCACGAATAACTTTTAAACAGTATTTAGCTTCGTTATCTCCAAAATTCAAAAACAAAACATCGGTAACATTTGATACAGTTTCTGGGAAAAGATTCAACTCTTCAATAACCAGATAAATTCGGTCTAAACCAAACGAAATACCAACTCCACTCATTTTATTTTTTGCATCAAAAATTCCTGTCAAATCATCGTAACGACCACCGCCACCAATTGATCCCAACTTAACGGTTTCTGGTGCGGCAACTTCAAAAATGGCTCCGGTATAATAATTTAAACCGCGTGCCAATGTAACATCTAAATTTAATGTCGCCGATTTTAAACCTAATTCTTCTACGGTTTCGCAGATAAAAGTTAGCTCGTCAACTCCTTTAGTTCCTTCAACCGATGATGACAATAATTCGCGTAATTGGTTCAGTTTTTCGGTTAACGTTCCATTGAAATTAAATAAAGGCTGTACTTTAACCAACGCTTCTTCGGAAATTCCTTTCGCCAGCATTTCTGCTTTAACGCCGTCTTCGCCAATTTTGTCTAATTTATCTAAAGCAACTGTAAAATCAATCAGTTTATCGCTTGCACCAATTACTTCGGCAATGCCCGACAATATTTTTCGGTTGTTGATTTTAATAGTAACACCTTCAACTTTTAAATCGCTAAAAACAGCATCGTACAATTGCACCAATTCTACTTCCTGCCACAATGATGTAGATCCAACAACATCGGCATCACATTGATAAAACTCACGGAAACGACCTTTTTGCGGACGATCGGCACGCCAAACCGGCTGAATCTGGTAACGTTTGAAAGGAAACTCCAATTCGTTTTGGTGCTGAACCACAAAACGCGCAAACGGAACAGTTAAATCGTAACGCAACGCTTTTTCGGATATTTTATTTGTAACCCTTTTTGATAATAGTTTTCTTTTGAAAGTTTCAATAAAACTTTCAACACCTCCACGATTCATTCTTATTGAATCAAAAACATCAACTATTGATATAAATAAATCTTTATCAGACTTTTCAACAAACTCTTTCAACATTTTTTTATCTTCATGTTGTATTTGTAAGCTTTCAATTCTCTGATTAAAATCAGTTTTGAATACTAATAGTACATCATTATTTTTATTTTCTAAAAATTCAATTATACTAGTAGTCCTTTTATCTAATGAAAATCTATGATAAATATTTTTATATACTTCGAAATTGATAACACAACTTAAATGATTATTAATTTTCAGAATTTCGTACAAGTAGTCGCCAGAATTTAAAATCTTAAAAATTAAACGGTCACCTTCTTCCCCATATTTTCCCATTAAGGTTTCAGAATTTTCAAACGAAGGTGTTTCAATTGGTTGAAAACCGCTGCGTTCAAAATGCTTTTTTATAA
>JAVXSC010000196.1:0-4323 GCA_036643355.1 Myroides sp. | reverse complement strand
AGAGCAAAAGTGTAAGTACCATAACATATGACAAGAAGATATAGATGATACAAGCAAATCTTCTGGATTGTGTTTGCTTTTTTCTCCTCTAAAAGCAGGGTCTGATGAACCTTGTATTATAGGTTTGTTCTCAATAATTACATTATGACTTCTCTCGTAATTTTTATAATTATCAGTTCCTGAACCTTTATTTCCAGTCCATTCAATTTTTGATTGATATTTATGTTCTTTCATTTTAAAAGTGTTTTAAAGAACTCTGGCAAAAGACTAAAGTTGCGTTCAAATTTTACTGCTCATTCCTGATTTCTGCTTTTTATTTCCTTGTTTAACTGACCTAAATGAACTAACATTGGTAAAAAGAATATAGGTAGCATTAAGGCTGGAATTGCTGAAGCAAACGGAATATCTCCAAAACCATTTGTTAAAAAAATATAAATTAAAATGCCAATAGCTACAATTGCAACAATTCCTAAACCAATTGATGCGCCTTTAAGTAAATCTCTTCTTTTAATAAGTTGAGCAGTTGATAAATGTTCGAAAATATCTTTTTTCATATATAGATTTCTTTTAAACGAATTATTTCTTAACCGCCTTCGGAACCAACAAACTGTAATCACCGTTATTGCGGATAAAATCACGCACAATGCTTGAGCTGATAAACGATGTATCTACAGCTGTTAGCAAGAAAACCGTTTCGATACCCGAAACTAATCTATTGGCATGTGCAATGGCTTTTTCAAACTCAAAATCGGCAGGGTTACGTAAACCACGCAATAAAAAGTCGGCATTTTGCTCTTTGCAGTAATCAATCGTCAAGCCTTGGTAAAGATCCACTTTAACTTTAGGTTCGTTGGCAAAAGTTTCTTCAATAAAACGTTTGCGTTCTTCTAAACTAAACATGTACTTTTTTTCGGCATTTGTACCAATGGCAATGATAATTTCATCGAACAAAGGCAAAGCTCGGGTGATAACATCTACGTGTCCATTGGTTATAGGATCAAACGAACCTGGAAAAACAGCTTTTTTCATTAAAAATGCGTTCTGGTTAAAGCTAATTCAATAGCGTTGTCAAACAATTCGTTTAACGAAATTCCTGCTTCGCGTGCTTGTTGCGGTAAAATACTTTCGGTAGTTAAACCGGGGACGGTATTCATTTCCAGTAAAAAAGGTTCACCACTTACCAAAATAAATTCAGATCGAGAAAAACCATCCATTTTTAAAATCGTATAGATACGTTTTGCAGCATCTTCTACTTTTGCTTTTTCGTCTTCGGATATTCTTGCAGGAGTAATCTCGCTTGATTTCCCTTCGTATTTCGCTTCGTAATCAAAAAAGTCGTTTTCAGAAACAATTTCGGTTATTGGCAACACCATTGTCTGGTCTTTGTATTTAATTACACCAACCGAAACTTCTGTTCCTTTTAAATAACTTTCAATAATAATTTCATCGTCTTCTATATACGCTTTGTCAATCGCAGGCAATAATTGTTCGCTGTCTTTTACCATCGAAATTCCAAAACTCGATCCCGATTTGTTCGGTTTAACAAAACAAGGCAGTCCAACACGCTGAATAATCTGATTTTCATCAATAACATCGCCTTTGTTCAAATAGTACGAAATTGCCGTTTTAATTCCGTAAGGTTTCAACACAGAAAGCATATCGCGCTTGTTAAACGTAAGTGCCGACTGGTAGTAATTGCAAGACGTTTGCGGAATATTCAAAAGTTTTAAATAGGCCTGTATTAATCCGTCTTCACCCGGTGTTCCGTGAATGGCGTTAAAAACAACATCGAATGTAATTTTTTCGTTGTTTACCGTTACAGAAAAATCGTTTTTATCAACAACAAAGCGGTTATTTTGTTCATCAACATAAAACCAGCCTTCTGTTAAAATGTGTATTTTGTATAAATTATATTTAGTGCTATCTAAATGATTATAAACAACTTCGCCGCTTTTTAAGGATATTTTATATTCGCTAGAATATCCTCCCATAATAATTGCTACGTTTTTCATTTAATAATGTATTTTTATATTTTATTTTTGTAAGATGTATTTACCTTACTTTAAAACAAATTTATAAAAATACACGTAACATAATTGATAACTTTGCTAAAATAAATAACTCTATGGGTTTTACATCATTTATAAAAAGTAGGCAGTTTTTTTTCTCGTTAATAGTAGCATTGGTAATCATTGCTGCACTTATTTTTGGAAGCTTACAGTTTTTAAATATTTATACACGTCACGGCAACGAAATTCCTGTACCCGATTTAACTAAAATGAAGGTTGAAAAGGCTATGAACGCCGTTGCAGACAATGGTTTTGAAATTATTATCATTGATACAATTGATTACAATCCAAAGTATCCGCCGTTAACGATTTCAGAACAAGATCCTAAAGCGAACGATGCCGTAAAACAAGGTCGTAAAATTTATGTAAAGATTAATGCCAAAGGATACTCGTCTGTACGTTTACCAAATTTAGATGGTAGAACGTTGCGCCACTCAACCGCTATTTTAGAATCGTTAGGTTTGGTGAAAGGACAAATTAAATACGAACCAGATTTTGCTAAAGATGTTGTTTTGCGTATTGAACAAGACGGCAGAATTTTACGCATGGGCGATAAAGTACTTAAAAATTCAAAAATCGATTTAATATTGGGCGATGGTATGTTAGGATACAAGCCAGAAACCGATTCTTTAGGTGAAATGTATGAAGATATAGCACCGGAAATCGATTCAATTTTTTAATGAATGATAGAAGATAACACAATTTTAGAAGACGAATTATACGAACACCACCGTTTTGAAGCCGGTAAAGGTCAATCGCCATTGCGTGTTGATAAATTCTTGATGAATTTGGTTGAAAATGCAACCCGAAACAAAATTCAGAAAGCAGCCGATAACGGAAATATTTTTATTAACGATGTTCCTGTAAAATCAAATCAAAAAGTAAAAGCAAACGATGTAGTGCGCGTTTTAATGGAACAGCCTCCGTTTGAAAATATCATTGTTCCAGAAAACATTCCGTTGGATATTGTTTATGAAGACGATGATTTACTGGTGATTAACAAGCCTGCAGGTTTGGTGGTGCATCCGGGTCACGGAAATTACACCGGAACGTTGGTAAACGCATTGGCGTATCATTTTGAAAATCTGCCGTTAAACAGTTCAGAACGTCCTGGTTTGGTGCATAGAATTGATAAGGATACCACGGGATTACTTGTTATTGCCAAAACTGATTGGACAATGAGCGAACTGCAAAAACAGTTTGCCGCAAAAACAACCGAGCGTGAATATGTTGCCCTAGTTTGGGGAAATGTGCAAGAAGATGAGGGAACTATAGAAAGTTATATTGGTCGCCATAAAGTTGATCGTATGCAGATGGCTTCGTTTCCCGATGATTCAACCGGAGCAAAACATGCCGTTACACATTATAAGGTGATCGAACGTTTGGGATACATTACAATGGTTTCATGCCGATTAGAAACCGGCAGAACACACCAGATTCGCGTACACATGAAAGCAATCGGTCATACCTTGTTTAATGATGAACGTTATGGCGGAAACCGAATTTTAAAAGGAACCACTTTTACAAAATATAAGCAGTTTGTAGATAACACTTTTAAAGTATTGCCACGACAGGCACTGCATGCTAAAACACTTGGTTTTATGCACCCGATTAAAAAGGAATTCATGCGTTTTGAAACCGATTTGCCAACCGATATGGTTCTGTGTATCGAACGTTGGCGAAACTATTCAAACAACCATGAAATTATTGAGGAAGAAGATTAATTATGACCATAATTAAATTAAGAGGAGTAAAAAATTTAGCAAGCGATATCAGATTAAATCAGCTTTACAGTCAGTTTGATACGCTTTTGAGTGAATTAAGAAAAAAAGAAGTACCAGATTCAATTATTCAAACAATCAATAACGAGGTTGAAGAAATTAATACTTCTGATTCTTTAACGACTAATGATTTAAGAAAAGTAATAAAGAAAAAGCAAACCGCAATTTTAAGGTTAATAGAGAAAGACTTAAAGTTGGTTCCTAAAAATTATTACAGAACGCTTTGGTTAGCACTTGGTATGACAGTTTTTGGCATGCCATTAGGTGTTCTTGCAGGTGTTCTTTTAGGGCAACCGGGTTTGTTTGCTATAGGTTTACCTATTGGCGTTGCAATCGGCGTAACAGTTGGAACATTAATGGATAAAACCGCCGCTAAAGAAAACAGACAACTAAATTTAGAAATTAAATACTAAAAAAATCATGCTGGTATTTGTAGGAAGCAACTCGTCAAAATCCATCAACGAACAGTTAAC
>JAVXSC010000195.1:2599-4381 GCA_036643355.1 Myroides sp. | reverse complement strand
CATCAAATGCAATTCCCATGTACGCAATAAACAGCTGAAATTCGGTTTTTTTGAACAACATCTGCACATTTTCAGGTACATTCGTCATTCCCATAAACATATTTCTTGTTACGGTTCCGTCTAACCAATCGGGATAAAACTTAGCAATGGTTGCATAAAAATATACACAGCTTACCTGAATTATAAAAACCAGCCGAACCCATTGTGGCATGTAGTTCTTTTTTATCGACGGATTTTGTTTAGCATCGATCGAAGCATTGGCGTTTGCAGGTAAAAAACACATGATTAAACCGATTAACCACATTAAATAATAATGATTGTTGTACGATGTTTTTTGTCCGAAATAAGCCAAACTCCACAAAACCGTCAGCGCAATAACAGAAAATCGGTACTTATAACCCAGCATAACTCCGATAGAAGCTACAGCCATTAAGCCAAAAACCACATACATGGTTTCGTTTTGAAGATGCAGCAGCCATTCAAATCCGATAAAAGTAAAATTGGTCGTAGTATCTATAAAATTTCGATCGACCCAATTTAATGCCAGTGCACCAACTGCTTCGGCAAGAAATATGACTCCGAAAAAAATCCGGAAAACCACCAATGAAGAATTATCTATTTTCTGAAATGCTTTTTTCCACATAACTAATCGATATTTGAAAGGAAATTTCGAGAAAAAACTTCGTCGTTCTTTAATGCTTCAATCAACAAATCTATCGAACCAAAATGTTCCTCGTCCCGAATTTTTGTAAGAAAACGAACGGTAATTTCTTCATCGTAAATAATATCGTTAAAATCAAAAATATAAACTTCGATTGTTTTCTCGGTTCCGCCAACCGTTGGGTTTGTTCCCACGCTTAACATTCCGTAAAAATCTTTACCTTTAACTGTAACGCCAACCACGTAAACACCAATGGCAGGAATTAGTTTGTAATCTTCGGCAACCTGAATATTCGCTGTGGGATAACCAATGGTTCTGCCCAGCTGTTTACCCGAAACCACCGTACCCGAAACCATGTACGGATAGCCTAAATAGGTTTTTGCCAAAGCTACATTGCCCACATTTAAGGCGTTGCGAATTTTTGTTGAACTAACAGAAACATCGTTTAGCTCTTCGGCAGAAATCTGTTCTACATCAAAATGGTATTTTTTACCGAATTCTATTAAATCGTGAATATCAGCCGAACGATTTTTTCCAAAACGGTGATCGTACCCAATAATAATTTTTCCGATGTTAAACTGATCTACCAAAACGGTTTTTACAAATTCTTCGGCAGATAAATTGGCAAAATCCTGCGTAAATTCCTGCACCACTAAATGATCTATTCCAAAATGATCTATCAATTTAATACGCTCATCAATCGTATTTAACAAAGATATTTGATGATCGGTTTTTAAAACCATTCGTGGATGTGGAAAAAAAGTAAGCACCAAGGTTTCGTAACCATATATTTTTTTCTGAAGCTTTAGTTTGTTCAAAATAGCCTGATGCCCAATATGCATACCATCAAACGTACCAAGGGTTACAATGGTTTTCTGCTTTGATTTAAAAGATTGTACGGAATTAAAAACGTTCACTTTTACAGTTTTTTCCAAAGTTATTAATAAATTAACGAATGAAAGATATTTTGAAGCAATCTTAATGTAGGTTAATAATTTAAAAAACGAGGTTAACTTAAACTTCTGTTTTGGATAAAGTTAGTATTTTTGACAAAACAATCATTTTTTATGAAATTTTACAACAAACTAATTCTTATTCTGCTTATTTTCTTCACAGGAAAT
>JAVXSC010000195.1:0-2589 GCA_036643355.1 Myroides sp. | reverse complement strand
TTTAAAGAAAGTACAGAACGAGTTTTTTCTGAAAAAGAAAAATTCGTTAGAAAACATAACCCATCAGACTTTAAAATTTACAGCTTAAATCTTAAAAATGTTTTAGAATGGGCTAAAAAAGCTCCGGAACTATCTGAAAGACCGTCAGATTTAGTAATTACATTACCAGATGCAAACGGGCAATTGACAAATTACTGGGTTTATAACAATGCTGCTATGGAATCTGAATTGGCAGAAAATGTACAAAATATAAAAAGTTTAAAGGCTGTTGATACTAAAAACAACGGAAACAGTGTAAGCATTAGTATTTCTGATATTTTTGGATTGCATGCCATGGGAATGAAAACCGATGGATCTGTTTTTTATATAGACAACTATACCAACGATTTAAATAATGTTATTGTTTACCAACGTAACCTTTTAGAATTACCTAAAAATAACTTTACGTGTTTGGTTCCAGGTGATAGTTTTGACGACGCTATTACTACATTAGAAACGCCTATTCAAACGTTAAGTTTAGACAATAAGCGCAGAACATACAGATTAGCATTGGCTTGCACTATTGAATATGCTGCCTTTCATGTAAACAACGCACCGGTAGGAACACCAAATACAACGGTTAACGAAAAAAAAGATATTGTATTAGCTGCAATGAATGTAACTTTAACCCGCTTAAACCAAATTTTTGAGCGTGAATTAAATGTACATTTAAATTTAGTTGCAAATAATAGAGACATTATTTTTATTACATCTGATAATTTTTCGAACAATGATGACTTTTTGTTAATCAATGAAAGTCAATCTGTTATAAATAACACAATTGGTTCTGCAAATTACGATATGGGTCACACGTTCAGTACAGGTGATGGTGGTTTAGCAAGCTTAGGATCGGTTTGTAGTTCGTGGGCAAAAGCCTCAGCGATAACAGGATCTCCTTCTCCAGTAGGCGATGCTTATGATGTGGATTATGTGGCTCACGAAATGGGGCATCAGTTTGGCGCAAATCATACACAAAACAACAATTGTCAACGTGAAAGCTCTACTGCAGTAGAAACCGGTAGCGGTAGTACTATAATGTCTTATGCAGGTATATGTGCCCCAGATGTTCAAAGTAATGTGGATGCATATTACCATTATGTAAGTATTAAAGAAATGCAGACTTTTTTGCTTTCTGCAACATGTGCACAACAAACTACCGTTACCAATTCACCACCTGTGGTTAATGCTTTAACAGCTAAAACAATTCCTTATGGCACACCTTTTATTTTAAGCACTACAGCAACCGATCCAAATACAGCAGATCAGTTAACATATACATTTGAACAAGTTAATACGCAGATTGCAACACAACCACCTGCTGCGACTTCTACAACCGGACCAGCTTTTAGATCAGTGGCTCCAAGTACAAATAATTTCCGATCGTTTCCAAACACAACGACTGTTTTAAATGGAACAAGCAATAGCAACGGAATTGTTAGTAACCAATGGGAGCGTTTGTCAACAGTAGGTAGAACTTACAGTTTTGTAGCTACGGTGCGCGATAATAATGTAACCGGAGCACGTTTGGTTTATACCCAGCCTGTAACTATTACTGCTGCGAATACAGGTCCGTTTGTAATTACTGCACCAAACAACAACCCAAGTACTACAGAACCTATTTGGTTTATGGGATCTAGTAAAACAATTACTTGGAATGTTGCCGGTACAACTGCAAATAACATAAACACGGCTAACGTAAACATTTTAGTTTCTACCAACAATGGTGTAACGTATACAAATTTAGCTGCAAACGTACCAAACAATGGATCAGCTACAGTTACCATACCTACAAATTTACCAAGCACATACGATGCTAGAATTAAAATTGAAGCGGTAGGAAACATTTTTTACACGGTTTCTAAAAAATTCACATTATGGGATCCTAATTTAAGTACAGAAAAAGTAGCGTTAGATAATTTAAAGATATATCCTAACCCTACAACAAACATTTTAAATATCGAATTTTCAACAACTGATATTGAAAAAGTGAAGTTTGATATTTTTGATTTAAACGGAAGATTAATTAAAACAGTATCGCAAGAAAATTCTAACCAAATTAACCAACAGATCAATGTGGAGGAATTACAAACAGGAACGTACATCTTGGTTATAAATACAGGTAAATATACCTCTACACATAAATTTATTAAGAAGTAGAAAAATATCCTTAAAAAAAAACACCCCTAAAACGTATAAATTTTAGGGGTGTTTTTTATTCCTCTTGTTTCTCATTTATCTTGCGTTCCAATTCCAATAATTCTTCAATTACCGGGCGAACGGTGCTTTCGGGTAAATCGGCAATTCGAATATACATCAACCCATCAACCGAGTTATTGAATAATGGATCTACGTTAAAAGCCACTACCCTAGCGTTTTGTTTTATGTATTTCTTAATTAAAACCGGCAAACGCAATCCGCCTGGTTCTACTTCTTCAATCAGCTTGTCGAATTTATTCAAATCGGCTTCGGCTTCGTTAAAAACAAAATCTTTATCGGCATCTTTCAACTGTACCTTATATTCTTGTTTAGCTTGAACATATTGCGCCACAT
>JAVXSC010000194.1:0-4434 GCA_036643355.1 Myroides sp. | reverse complement strand
AAGCCAACTTATGTGTTGAAACTGATATTGTTTACTGTAAATTTAAAATAAACGATAACCGAATTTTACTCGTAGTACAGGTGCTACGCTTCCATAAGTTGAATCAAAATCGTACATATAACCCAAACCAACGTTAGTATTTAAAGTAAATTTAGTACCCAAACTGCGTTGTAATCCCCAATGTATATCGGTAAGAAGTACTTTATTTAAAGCCAAACTATTATTGTTACCAAAACTATATTTTGTTTGTAAGCCTGCATAGTTCCCGGCATTGTTGGCATTGTTTTTTTCTTTCGCTTCTCGCTTTTCACGATTGTATATCCACTTTAATTCTGTAGAAACAAATGGTACAGGATCTAACACATAAAAAGTATATCTGCTATTATCTTTATCAACTTCCATTCCAACACCTAAACCTGCAGCGCTTTCTAAAAGAAGGCTTTTACCTAACGGAAGTTCGTATGAAAACTCGGCTCCTTGTAAACCCAAACTTACTTTACCAACTTTTTCTAATGTAGATTGTGCAAAACATGCAGTTGTATTTGCTATTAAAAATGCAGCTAATAAATATTTTTTCATGGTGTTTTTTTATTTTTAATGAGCTGGCAAAGTTCGCCTTTTAAAATAAAACACACAAAAACGAATGAGTATTGGTATTGACAAAAAAGGTTGCTTTACAGCAACCTTTTTCAACTAAATATAAAACATAATTATGAAAAACTTTCTTTTAACTACGTACCAGTTTTGCAACGCTTTCTAATAGTTGCGGTTGATCGTCTAAAGCAATTTTGGCTACTGCGTAAAATTCGTTAACCCATTTGGTAACTGTATCAAAGGCTTTGTTTTTGTCTTGAGTTGCCTGCTGACTTTCGCCTTTTTCCTGTATGTAAGCCGCATAGGCGTTCTGGGTATTGGCAACATTTGTTAATTGCTGGTTTACATGGTCGGCAGTTATTTTTAAACGCTGTAAGGCATTTAACAATTGGGTATTCGTGTTCAGTGTTTCGTAAAAAAGCCTCATGGTATCTATAAGTGCGGCGTTGCGTACGGGTGCTATGCCTTTAATGTGCAGATTTTTCAGCACATCCGGTTGGTCTTTAAATACAATTTTTGCTTTTTTACGATCGGTGCTGTAGGTTGCAAGTGTGGTTTCTAATGCGGCATCAAAAACGGCATAAGCGGTAGTTTCTTGTGCGCTTTCTGTTTTATTTGCGTTGTACTTTTCTATCAACGTATTGTACAGCGCTTCGCCTTCTTCAACAGTTGCGGTATCGTAACCGTATTCTGCAAGTGTACCTGCCAATACACTTTCGAACTTTGCGTTTTTAAACAGCACGCCGTAGTTTTGAAGGCGTTGCTGTTCGGTTTTGTTTTTTCTCATGATACATTAATTTTTCTAAATTTTTATTTCTTGTTTTATTGCCCTTTATTCTAATGTTTCTTTTTAGTTATTTTAAAACTATAATTATATCTTTTTTACTTTATGGTGTATTTATTGGACTTTATCTTCTGTCTATTTGTCATAAAAATGCATTTATTATACTTCATGGTGGATTTATTGGACTTTATGTTCTGTCTAAATGACACAAAACTGTATCTTTTTACAATTGTTTTGTATTTATTAGCATTTATGATGGTTCTTTCATGAAAAACTACCTGTATATCACGATTTTTACTTTTTATTATCGCATTAAATTAACTTTTTGTTTTGATATTTCCAATTTTTTGTAAAAAAAACCGCAACTAGTGAGGTTGCGGGGGGGGTAATAGTGTATTTCTAGCACTTTTTAATCATTGGAGTACAATCAATTTCAATTTTACAATTAAGCTTGTTTTTGATTTTTTCTAAAATTTTACAGCCATGATCTTTTAATATTTTATCGATAAATTCACAAAAATCTAAATCTTCATTTTTCTTTTTCTCAACATCTAAATCAATAATATGTTCCTCTACAAAATCATTTTTATAAATATCTTTTATACCTTTATGAACATCATGTTTATATATTATTGTGTTAGGTATTCTTATCGCTGTAATAAGTATATCGTTTTTTTTATTCTGCTTATATAATTTATCAAACTCTCTTACTAAAGTTATTAAATCAGATCCCGAATTAATAATAACTCTCGTTTTGCATTGTTTATGCACATAAATTGCTCTAAAATCTTTATCTGGATTATTAACGTTTTCTCTTATTACCTCTTTAAAATCAGCAATTACTAAATATTTAGCTATCTTCTTACACAAAGTCGTCTTTCCTGTATTTGAATGACCTTGTATTAATACAACTTCCATATTTTATTTATATTTTTTTAGTTATGTGTTTATATAAGTAATTTTTAAAATCCAAAATAAGCTCTTTCTTCTTTAGGAAGATCTGATATAGCTGCTATAAAATCATGAGGATCCATACTTTTATCTTGTAAATCCTCTACTATATCAAGTATTTTTTTTATCAAATCTACATCATCGTCCCTACTAATTGCTGATCTTGCTACTTCTAACAAGTGAAATATTAGTAAATTTCTATTTACCTCACTGTCATCAATTTTGAATTTTTTATCATTAATGTACTTTAGAAGTTTATCACAATCAGATTTTTTATAGCCAAAATCATTCTCGCTATAATATTTAATACCTGAATTTACTAAAGTAACTTGAATACCATAAAGTATCTTAACACGAGTTAAGGGTATATCTTTTTTTACTACTGGCGGTCTAATACCTTTATTAATTAAGTCATTGTAGTTTTTTTCTAATTGAGAAGCTCCCTTTATACAGAAACAATAGGATGACAAACCATTTAGCTCATCTTTAGATAGACTATTTGTATTTTGGGATACCGAAACTAAGCTAACTAAAGTGAATATTGTTAAAAAAAATCCATATTTATTTATCATATTGTTAATTTTTAGACTTACTTAAATAGTCAGATAATTCATTTACTTTATTTCCTACTTTTTCATATTTCTTCTTTTTGGCAGCCTTTAGTGAATCTACTTCTTCAGGAGTATAAACTCCATTTTTTATATCGGATTCTACTTGATTTTCTTGCGCTTGATTTACGAATAATGCTCCTAATGTTCCATAAAATAATAGAAATCCAATTCCTATTATAACTACTACAGTAACTAAGCAACCTTTAAAAAATCTCATTTATATATATATTACAATTTTTTGTAAATCTATCTTTAATGATGTTATACTTTAACTATTATTGGGTGAACGATGTGTTTTTTTGAGTGAATGATTCCTATACTGGTAACAACCGCTGAAATTGGTGCTGTAAGTCTGGATTATTATCAGACAATCGTAAACACTTATTCAAATAACTTTGTGCTTTTACGGTATTGTTTTCGGCTAAATAGCACAATGCTTTAAGAAAATAACTGCTTAAAAGTGCTGGTGCATTTTCTGCTTGCTTACGTATAAGCTTTATATTGAAACTGATGATTTTTTTAGCTTCGGCAAACCGGTTGGTACAATAAAGAAGTGTTGCATAGGCATCGTTAAACATATAGTTCCAGTGATAATGCGGATGCTGTTTTACAAGGAACAATGCCAAAGTAAATTCTTTGTTTTCAGTTAACTGATTAATCTTTTGTGTAAGTGCATGTACTGTCATAAGCTAAAAAAGAACCCTTACAACTACCTAACAACAAACAATTCAATGTAAAATGCGCTGATAAATCTTGCTTCTACATATTTTTATGGTTAATAAGGGTTCTTATGTGTTTACATTTTGTGTTATATACAAAAGTAAATATTGTAGCTTTTTTATGTTATAAAATTGGGTGAATGACCTGTTTTATTGAGTGAATGAGATTTTTTGAGTACTACAAATAAATAATTACCTGTGTACCTTTGTTTGAAGTACTAATTTCGATTGGCTTTTGAAGTTTTTTCTGTGTAAGATCTAATCGGGTTTGTACAATAGCTATTCCTTTCGACTGATGTGCCGATGAAGCTTTTTGCTGATAACCTATGCCGTTATCTGTAATTGTTATTTTGATTGATTGATCGATTTTTTCGATTTTAAGTTCTATTTCAGGTTTTAAAACCGATGGCGGAAAAGCATGTACTATGGCATTTTCTACAAAAGGCTGTAATAATAATGGTGCAATTTTTATTTGTGTGCTATCAATATTTTCGGCTATGTTTTCAGTGAAAACTATCGAATGTTCCGCACGAAGGTTTTCAATTTCCACATATTGTTTCAGGTACGCAATTTCATCATAAATCGTTATATCTTTTTTGTCGGAATACTCTAAAGTGGTTCGCACCAAAGCAGAAAATCGCTCCAAATAGTACAGTGCGTTATCTACATCTTTACAGATAATAAAATATTGAATGGAACTTAATACATTGAAAAGAAAATGAGAATTCATCTGGCTTTTAAGTGCCTGTAATTTTACATCGGCCAATTGTTTGTC
>JAVXSC010000193.1:0-4444 GCA_036643355.1 Myroides sp. | reverse complement strand
TACCGTTTTGGGGCTTAAGTTTAAGTTTGTTCGTAATGAGCGTTATTCCGTTTATCATTTTACTTTTATTAGGAATAAGGCTTTTAAGTTCAAAAGTTAAACATATTGGTTGGGTTTCAGGTATTTTAGGATTCTTCTGGTTGCTTTCTATCTTCATTTTCAGCTATGTAATGATCAATTTAGATATTCAAAAAGATAAAATAGAATCATTGTTTGAAGGAAATTTCGATACAAAAATGTCGAAAACCGATTTAAATTTGAACGATAAAGATACATTAAACATTATTTTTCAGAAAGATCAACGCATTTTCACCATAAATGATACTCTTACAGGAAAATATAAATACAGTGAAGTTGACGATATTTATGTGGAAGTTTTTGAATCGAACACAGGCAAAGCCTATATGGAAATTGAAGAAAAAGTTTTCAACAATAAAGATCTGAACCTTAAATCTTTAAGCAAATACAACATTCAAATTGAAGCAACGCAATTTAGTAACACATTAAATTATGATTATTCAATTAAAAGTGATACATTAGTGCTTTCAAATTCAGTTTTAACAACATTGAACGATTTTACAGATGATTCTAAAGTACGAATCAAAGTTTATATCACAGAAAATCAGTCTGTTAAAATAAATGGTAACGATAATCGCCATTTTTGGAATGCGAATATAAATAGTGAAGGAAAACATTATTACAAATTTAATAATGCAGGAATATTACAGAACACAAACAATACTATAAACTAAAACTCTTAAGGCTTATGTTTTACTTATTATTATTAATCGGACAAACTTTGATTGATCTTATTACAAGTTTATTCTAAAACAAAACGCTTTCACAACGAAAGCGTTTTATTGCATAAAAAAATCCTTTTCATTTGAAAAGGATTTTTTTTACTCTACATAAATATTATGCATTCTTTTTAGCTTTTTTCTCTTTCATTAAATCAATTGCTCCACCGGTTGCCCAGTACATTACGAAACTGATAAGGAAAATCATTAACCAAAAACCCATGGTCATAATGGTTAAACCGATAATAAAAGCTATAAATTGTTGAAATTCAAACATGATTCCGGAATTTTGTGTGTATACAGTTACAAAGATATAACGAAACTTTAACTACCCAAACAAAAATCATAATTTCTTCTAAAAATTCTGACCATAACCCAATTTACCGACAAATTTCACTATCTTTATTTATAATTATTATAAATAACAATTTATGGAATATAGAATTGAAACCGATACTATGGGCGATGTAAAAGTACCAGCCGATAAATATTGGGGTGCACAAACAGAACGTTCGCGCAATAACTTTAAAATTGGTAATGTTGCTTCAATGCCTTTAGAAATCATTAAAGGTTTCGCCTATTTAAAAAAAGCTGCCGCTTATGCAAATCATGATTTAGGAGTTCTATCAATTGAAAAAAGAGATGCTATTGCTACCGTTTGCGATGAAATTTTAGCCGACGAATTAAACGATCAGTTTCCGTTGGTTATCTGGCAAACCGGTTCCGGTACGCAATCTAACATGAATTTGAACGAAGTAATTGCCAATCGCGCGCAAGTTTTAGCAGGATTTAAAATTGGCGAAGGTGAACCAGTTTTAAAAGCAAACGATGATGTGAACAAATCACAATCATCTAACGACACCTACCCTACCGGAATGCACATTGCAGCTTACAAAGCTGTGGTTGAAGTAACAATTCCGGGTGTTGAAAAATTACGCGATACATTGGCAAAAAAGTCAGCCGAGTTTATGAATGTAGTAAAAATTGGTCGAACCCACTTAATGGATGCTACTCCGTTAACTTTGGGTCAGGAATTATCAGGCTATGTGGCACAATTGAATTACGGTATAAAAGCGGTAAAAAACACGTTAAGCCATTTATCGGAAATAGCTTTAGGCGGAACCGCAGTTGGAACAGGTTTAAACACGCCGGCTGGTTACGATGTTTTGGTAGCAAAATATATTGCAGAATTTACAGGGCATCCATTCATAACTGCCGAAAATAAATTCGAAGCTTTGGCTGCACACGATGCCATTGTAGAAACACACGGTGCTTTAAAACAGTTAGCAGTTTCTCTTAATAAGATTTCGAACGATATCCGTATGTTGGCATCAGGTCCGCGTTCAGGAATTGGGGAAATATTAATTCCTGAAAACGAACCGGGATCATCAATTATGCCTGGAAAAGTAAATCCTACACAGTGCGAAGCACTTACAATGGTTGCCGCTCAAGTTATGGGTAACGACGTTGCTATTACAATTGGCGGAACACAAGGTCATTACGAATTAAACGTTTTTAAACCTTTAATGGCAGCTAATTTCTTACAATCGGCTCGTTTATTGGGCGATGCGTGTGTATCTTTTGATGAACATTGCGCACAAGGAATTGAACCTAATTATGATCGAATAAAAGAATTGGTTGATAATTCGTTAATGCTTGTCACTGCTTTAAATACTAAAATTGGATATTACAAAGCAGCCGAAATTGCACAAACGGCGCACAAAAATAATTCTACTTTAAAAGAAACCGCAATTGCTTTGGGGTATGTAACTGCTGAAGAATTTGACGAATGGGTAAAACCCGAAGAAATGGTAGGTAGTTTGAAGTAATTTAATTTAGTATAACATATCAAATAACAGTCCTTAATTATCAATTTAAGGACTGTTTTCTTTTTAAGATAAAAGGATAGCATCAGATAGTTTAAATTGTATCAAAAAATAGTTTTAAATTTGCAGCATCAGTAAAAAGTCAACTAACGACTTTCGTTTTTTATGGAAATATTCGAACTTTATTCTATATACAATCAATGTAACGGCGTAAGTACCGATACACGAAACATTACAGAAAACAGCCTATTCTTCGCATTAAAAGGAGAAAATTTCAACGCAAACGAATTTGCTTTACAATCTTTGGAAAATGGAGCTGCTTTCGCTGTAGTTGACGATAAAAACTTAAAGAAACTAGAAAATAACAAGCTAATTGTTGTTGAAGATGTTCTTAAAACGCTGCAAGATTTAGCTGCTTTTCATAGGTTTCATATCGGTTTACCGATTATTGCCTTAACAGGAAGCAACGGAAAAACAACCAGCAAAGAATTATTGCATGCGGTTTTAAGCACAAAATACAATACCGTTGCAACAATCGGAAATTTAAATAATCATATTGGTGTTCCGTTGACGTTGCTTCGCATGACAGAAAATACCGATTTGGCGATTATTGAAATGGGCGCCAATCATCAAAAAGAAATCGAACTTTTATGCTCCATTGCACAGCCTGATTTTGGTTTCATCACAAATTTTGGTCGTGCACATTTAGAAGGTTTCGGTGGAATTGAAGGCGTTATAAAAGGCAAAAGCGAAATGTATGATTACCTGAAAACTAATAACAAAACCATATTTGTAAATTTTGATGATGCTATTCAAACAGATAAAACTACAAACAGTACTCGTTTTGGATTTTCAATAGAAAGTAATTCGTCAGCAAATATTAAAATTACAAATGCGAATGCTCAACCAATGGCAACCGTTGAAGTAAATGGCATTGAGATAAAATCTAAACTTACCGGATTATACAACATTCCAAACATCGCATTTGCAGTCACAATCGGTCAATATTTTAATATCTCCTTAGAAAATATAAAAGAAGCTATAGAAAAATATACTCCACAAAATAACCGTTCGCAATGGACAAAAATAAACGATAAAAATATTTTGTTAGATGCATACAATGCAAATCCAAGTAGCATGCAGGTTGCTATCGAAAATTTTAATCAGTTAGAAAACCCTTCTAAATTAATGATATTAGGAGATATGTTCGAATTAGGAAACGAATCCGATAAAGAACATTTACAAACAATAAATCAGGTGATAGAAACTAAAATTCCAACTATATTTATTGGTGAACACTTATTTAAGGTTCAAGTAAAAAATGATGTGATCCAATACTTCAAAAACATACAAGATTTATTCAATCAGTTGAAAGAAACTCCAATTAAAGAAGAATTACTTTTAATAAAAGGATCCAGAGGAATGGCATTAGAAAGAATCTTAGATAAATTATAACCTAAAATCTTTTTAAACTTATTCAGACTCCTGCATTAGTAAGGAGTTTTTTTATGGTTTTTCATAGCAATCCCTTCCGCTTTCGCTCTATGTAGGGCTCTCGCGAGTCGCTTTATACTTATTGCGAGGTGTTTGGTGATAGATGATTAATACTTCAAAACCCGTGCAAATCCGTGCCATCTGTGGATAACCAAACAGTTTAAAACAAAAAAAGTCCTTTACATTACTTCGTCAGTTCGCTGCGCTCGTGTCTGGATGTTTCAAGAATCAGTGTTAATCTGTGAAATCCGTGGTAAAACAAAAAAGTCCTTTACGCAATGTAAAGGATTTTAAACAAAAAACCCCGATCTTTTCAGACCGGGGCTT
>JAVXSC010000192.1:0-4466 GCA_036643355.1 Myroides sp. | reverse complement strand
GAACTTTCAGCAAGCGTAGAGGTGTGAATAAGAAAGTAGCCGATGACGCACAACAACGAAACGACATCGCTTTAACTCCTTTAGCAATTCCTATGATGGCAGGTCCGGGATCTATGTCACTGCTTATTGCAATGGAACAAGACAATCCCGAAATCATTAATAAACTTTTAATTGTAGCGGCTATTTTTGCAGTTGCGATTACCGTATTCTTAATATTAAGAAGTGCAAATTACATATCAAAACTTTTAGGAGCATCGGGTATTGTTGCTATTTCAAGAATTATTGGCTTCCTTGTGTTGGCAATCGGTATTCAGTATATTATAAATTCGCTGTTGATACTCTTTAAAATATAAAAAAGGTACGCTGTGTGAAACGTACCTTTATTAAAAACTAAATAACTAACAACAATAATATAAGCAATAATTTATTTACTTAATTACGAGTGTAAAAGTAGTGAATTATTTTTATTTATTCTAAATAAGAATAAATATTTTTAAATATATTTTAAGTTCATCTAATGTCTTTTGATTTAAAAACGTACCGAATTGAAATTTTAGCAGGCTTAACCGTTGCTATGACCATGATTCCCGAGTCGCTTTCGTTTGCAATTGTTGCGGGTTTACCGCCTTTAACAGGATTGTACGGAGCATTTATCATGGGAATTATTACTGCTTTTTTAGGTGGAAGACCTGGGATGATTTCGGGCGGAGCCGGAGCAACCGTTATTGTAATGATTGCTTTGATTGCTACTCACGGTATTGAATATTTTTTTGCGGCAGTGGTTTTGGCAGGAATATTTCAGCTTGCTGTCGGCGTTTTTAAATTGGGGAAATTTGTACGATTAGTTCCGCAACCTGTAATGTATGGCTTTTTAAACGGATTGGCAGTTGTGATATTTATGTCGCAAATAGAACAATTCAAACTAAAAAGTGGCTTACAATCAAGCTGGTTACAAGGCGAATCGTTATACATCATGGGTGGTTTGGTAGCTTTAACTTTAATATTGGTTTACTTCATTCCTAAAATATCAAAAGCCTTACCTACCACTTTAATTGCTATTGCAGTAATTTTTGGTATTGTTCATTTTTTTAATATCGATACAAAAACAGTACAAGATATTGCTTCGATCAGTGGAGGTTTTCCTCCTTTTCACATTCCACAGATACCTTTAAATTTAGATACACTTCATATCATTTTTCCGTATGCAGCTATTATGGCGGGCGTTGGTTTGCTTGAAAGTTTACTGACCTTAACACTTGTTGATGAAGTTACAGAAAGTCGCGGAAATGCTAATAAAGAATCGGTTGCGCAGGGAATTGCAAATGTTGCCAACGGTTTTTTTACAGGAATGGGCGGTTGTGCCATGATTGCACAGACGTTTGTAAACTTAAACGCAGGTGCACGCAAACGGATTTCGGCAATTGTCAGTAGTTTGGCGATATTGTTCATCATATTAGTTGCTGCTCCGGTTATAGAACAAATTCCAATGGCTGCTTTGGTGGGCGTTATGATGATGGTTGCCATTACTACGTTTAGCTGGGGATTTTTTAAAAAGATGACCAAAATGCCTAAAAGCGATATTTTAGTGACTGTGATTGTTGCCGGAATTACCATTGTTTTTCACAATTTGGCTGTAGCGGTTTTGGTTGGAATTATCATTTCGGCATTGGTATTTGCGTGGGAAAGTGCAAAGCGCATTAGAGCCAGAAAATATGTTGATGGAAACGGAATTAAGCATTATGAAATATACGGACCGTTGTTTTTTGGATCAATCGCGAATTTTAACGAAAAGTTTGATTTAGGAAATGATCCCGAAACGATTATGATTTCTTTTAAGGAAAGTAGAATTGCCGATATGAGTGGAATTGAAGCGGTTGATTTATTGACAAAAAAATACAGCGAACGCAACAAAAAAGTAATTCTTACACATTTAAGCGAAGACAGCAGAAAGCTTTTAGAAAATGCATCGGCAATTATTAAGGTGAATATTGCAGAAGATCCGCATTATAAGATACCGAGTGATTTATTGTAGATTAAGAAACAAAAAATATGAAACTATCAAAGTTACAGTTACAAATATTATTGATTACATTAAGTTATTTTTTATTTAGTTGTAAAAAGGAAAAGTTGAATATTGCTAAAACAGAAAAATCAACTAAATATCTTTTAGAATCAGAGTATGATTCACCTTTTTTCGAAAAAACAACTTTTCAAATAAAACAAGATAGTAGTTATATTTTCACAAAAGAAAGCGAATTAGATCATGATAATAATTCTATTGTTTCAAAGGGAAAAGTTCTCATTCAAAATGATACTATTTTTTTCAGACACCATCAATTCCCAATAAATGAAGCAAAGAAAGCAATCTTAAAAAATAATTTAATCATTTTTTTAAATGCTGAAAATCCATACCGTCTTCCTATCTATAAAACTAAATTAATTGTAAAAAATTATTATGATTTAAATAAATTTAAAAATTACAGCACTTTTACATCAGAAGAATTTTTATTGAAACATTATTATAAAAAGGATTTTATTAATTATGAATTGCAAAACAATGATATGATAGAATTAGATAAAATTCTAAAGAAAATGTTACACGAAAATGATGATAAATTGAGACCATTTGAAGAATACATATTTCAATGTTGTGCCATTAAAAATGATAAAGATGAAATTGAAGTTTTTATTAATCTTTATTGTAATGAAGAAATAATAAATTCTAGATTTAAAATAGATGTTTTCACTAGAATGGATGGAGGAAACTGTAATGTAAGTCTAAAAATTAATCTAACACAAAACAACTATTCAGATTTAATGATAGCCGGATCCGTATAGTTATATTAAGAAAACGCATTGATCTCTCAATGCGTTTTTTATAAACTTCTTTATGTCATTCCGAACTTGTTTCGGAATCTCATTAAGCTAATTTCTAATGAGAAGCTGAAATAAATTCAGCTTGACACCTCGTTGCTATTCCTGTGGTAAAAACACTTCAGCCAACATGCAACGAGCGCTTCCGCCACCGCAAGCTTCAATGGTATAAAGTGGTGCGTGTAAAATAGCACAATGCTTTTCTATAGCTTTAATCTGTACATCAGTTAAAATTTCATAAGCCTGTGTACTCATTACCATATATAATTGCCCGTCTTTTCCTTCAACTTGTAACATATTTCCTGCAAAATGGTTTACCTGATTTTCGGTAATATAGATAATTTCTTTACCGTCTTCTTTCAGGCTGTTTACAACCAATTTGCGTTCTTGTTTATCATCAATACTATCACCGCAAATAACAGCAAAAGTTTCAGCAACACTCATCATAACATTCGTATGATAAATTGGTAAACGTTTGCCGTCAACCGTTTGGTATGCTTCAAAAATCACTGGGTGCATATCGTTGTCTTCACAAAACTCTATAATCAGTTCTTCATCTGCGCGAGGTGATAAAGCGGCATAAACTTTAGCATTTTCACGATCGATAATCATGCTTCCGGTTCCTTCTAAAAAGATATCGTCTTCTTCTGCCGATGTATAATCGTTTATTTCTGATATTTTAAAACCTTTTTCTTCCAAGATGTCCAAAATATCTTCGCGACGCTCTAATCTGCGGTTTTCTGCAAACATCGGGTACAAAACCACTTCGGCATTGTCGTGAAACGAAACCCAGTTGTTTGGAAAGATACTATCAGGCGTGTATCGCTATCTGTAGTATCATCTACCACAATCACGTTTACACCAACCGAACGCAAACGTTCTACAAAACCATCAAACTCTTCTTGAGCTTTTTGGTTTACGTTTGCCGGAGTTAATCCTTCTAATTTCTTTTGATAATAATTATTTACTGCCGTTTGTTCGTTCATACGGAATTGCACCGGACGAATCATTAATACGGTATTTGCTGCTTGCTGACTCATATATTTTATGTTTAAAGTTTAAAGTTCAAGGCTTAAAAAGTTCAATAACTTTAAACCTGAAATCTTAAACAATTTTATTACTCTCTAATTAACGGTAAAGTTGAACAACGTAAAAGACCTTCTTGTTTAGAAATTTCAGCGTAAGGAATTTCTTCTACCGTGAATCCGTTATCGCGTAACCAGTTGTTTAAACGGGTGAAATTACGTTCGGAAACCACTACGTCTTTATCAATAGAAAAAACATTCGAGTTCATGTGGTACATTTCTTCACGCTCGATATGAAACAGATTTTCTCTGCCGAAAAGGTTTACCAGATACATATAATCTGCTTCTTCACGAAAGCCCGATTTATAGATAATTCCTTTATTTGTGCCTATTGGCTGAAAACAACAATCTAAATGCAGTGCGTTATCGCGCGGTTCAATTTTAGATTTTACCAAATCGAATTCCTTTACAATTTTATGCGGAAACAAATCTTTTATAAACTGTACACCTGCCATATTGGTACGTGCCGTAATAAAATCTTTATAATCACTGCCTTTGTATGTTCCG
>JAVXSC010000191.1:2661-4469 GCA_036643355.1 Myroides sp. | reverse complement strand
TAACGACTGAATCCATTCGGTTACAATTGCCGTAGTTTTATCGCGTTTAGCAATTTCAACATCTACTTCGCGTCCCCAAAGCATTTTCATCCACTCTTCTTCTGTTCCTTTATAACCTTTGTCAACCGCTTGCTGGTAAGCTGTTTTACCTCCTTTAGCATCAATCATTTCAATCCATTCGGTTACCGTTCCATCGAAACCTTCGTTAACGGCAACTTCGTAATCGTTGCTTGGTTTGGCGATAATTGGTGTGTTGGTTGCCGATATTTTTACAGGAACTTCTTCTGCAACTTTAGGCTTTTCTTCTATTATTTCAGGTTGGTTTTCAACAACCGTATTTTGTGTAGGATCAAACGGAACTTCTTCTCTTTTCACCACCTCAACAACTTCAATCACATCTAACAAAACAGATTGCGGATCTTCGCTGGTAATTAAAACCGGCTCGTTGGTATTTAGTTTAGGTAATTCGGCAACAACAGCAACTTCTTCTTTTGCTGGAACAGCCGGAACTTCTTTTTTAGGAACTTCAACAACATCAATCACATCTAAAACAACAGGCGTTTTTTCTGCAACAACCTCAACAGGTTTAGTATACGTAATTAAATCGCGTTTTTGGATCGATTTTGAAAGCGTGGTAAAATCAGAAGCCGAAACAATGTAAGTATCTAAAGCTTCCACTGGAAACAGATAAACCACATCGTTTACATCTTTTATTTTTAACGGATTTTTGTTATCTTTTGATATCGTAAAAAGTGTTTTAAAATCGGCATACGGTTTAAAAAGATCGTTGGTGTTTAAAATTTCGTACCATTGATCATCAACCCACATAAAGAAACCTTCGTGAATAAACTTTGAATCTGGGTGAATCAAAACATTGTATCCAAAGTCATTTCCGTCGGCAGTTGCTTTTTTATGAACATCTTCAATTTGTAGATATGGCGCTGCATAATACACCGTATTTGCCTGCTGGGCAGTTACCGCAAAAGGAATACAAACTAAAGTTACGAAATATTTCAACATTTTTTTCTTTTTAAAACGTTGCAAATGTACATATTTATCAAAAATAAATAACTAATTGCCAACATGGTTTATCTTTGTATTAACAAACTAAATTTTTAAATGGAAACAACATCATACGTTACAACTACTTTTAAGGATACTATTGCTTTTGTAGAATTTTTTCACCCGGCAAGTAATTCGTTCCCAAGTTCGCAACTAGCAGAACTAACAAATGCCATTAACGTTTTAAATACGAATAATGAAGTTCGAATTATTGTGTTGAAAAGTGCGGGCGACAAGGCTTTTTGTGCAGGTGCATCGTTTGATGAATTGTTGCAGGTAAGTAATTTGGACCAAGGCGGACAATTTTTCAGCGGATTTGCGAATGTTATTAATGCCATGAGAAAATCGAACAAAATAATTATTGGTCGTATTCAAGGAAAAACAGTTGGCGGCGGTGTTGGATTGGCAGCTGCGTGTGATTATACGTTTGCGACGAAAAACGCATCCATCAAACTATCGGAACTGGCAATTGGTATTGGTCCTTTTGTGATTGAACCTGCTGTGAGTCGAAAAATTGGAAAACCTGCTTTAGCCGAAATGACGCTTGATGCCGAAAATTGGAAAAGTGCCGATTGGGCTTTTGATAACAAATTATTCACTCAATTGTTTGATGAGGCAACACAAATGGATGAAGCCTTGGAAAAATTTGCTACACGTTTAAGCAGTTACAACCCGGAAGCTTTATACGAAATGAAAAAGGTTTTATGGGAAGGAACCGAAAATTGGGATACGCTTTTAAAAGAACG
>JAVXSC010000191.1:0-2651 GCA_036643355.1 Myroides sp. | reverse complement strand
GGCAAATTGGTTTTATCTGATTTTACTGTGGATGCATTGAATGCTTTTAAAAGGAAGTAATATAAAAGACTATTCAGGATTTGTTCAAAGTTTGTCATCCTGAACTTGATTCAGGATCTCAAAAGTAATTTTATAAATATTTGATGAAAAGCTGACACGAGCTTGCGAACTGAACGAAGTTAATCAAGTTCAGCTTGACAGTACAAAATTCTGAATAGCTTTCTTCTTAATTCCTTGGCAGTTCGCTTAAATTCTTTACAAACTCACCGTTTTCAAAAAAGAATAAATTACCATTCCAATCATCTTTTGCGTTATATTTCAAACCCTTTAATTCATTATCAAAATAGGTTACATATCTTCTACGAAGCTGTTTCCCAAAATAATTACTATCCATTACATATAATTGTGTTTGATAACTTTCTGCCAAAGTATAATCTAAATTAAAATAACTGGTCATTACCAAGAAAAGTTTATAGTCATTCTTTTTTGCCCAATTTTCATAAACATATAACGGTTTACAAAATTCAGACGAACAACCATTTGCAAAAGTATAAACCAATGCTTTAGGATATTTTTTCAGTTCTTCACGCAATTCTAATGCACTAATAACATAAATTTTATCTTTATCTGCTGGTAAATTTGGCTCAAACGATTTTATCATTGCTTTTTGTTGATCGGTAAGATCATCAAAGTCGTCTGAAAGCCCTCCAATTTTAACTACTCCACATGAATTTAAAAGGAATAAAAGAATAAATAAGGTAAAAATTTTCTTCATAAGATTGTTTTATTGTTACTTCAAATATACATTAAATTTTAAATCACTAATTTTGCTAAAAATTTTCGTATCATGAGTTTTATCAGAATCACCAAACAATTTACTTTTGAAACCGGTCATGCACTTTATGGTTACGACGGTAAATGTAGAAATGTTCACGGACACAGCTACAAACTGTCGGTTACCGTTATTGGGCAGCCTATAACCGATAAAAATCATGTAAAGTACGGAATGGTGATTGATTTTACCGATTTAAAAGCCATAGTTAAAGAAGAAGTTGTAGATCAGTTTGATCATGCTACCGTTTTTAACCAAAACACGCCGCACGTAGAATTGGCTAAAGAACTGGAACAACGCGGGCACCATGTTATTTTGGTTGATTACCAGCCTACAAGCGAAAATTTAGTAATTGATTATGCCGAGCGAATTAAAAACCGTTTGCCGCAAAACATCAAGTTGTTTTCATTGCGTTTACAGGAAACCGAAAGTTCTTACGCAGAATGGTTTGCTTCTGATAACCTGTAAGCATGATTACGTTAGAAATCCCTACAGATAAAAAAGTTTATTTTACGTCCGATCATCATTTCGGAGCGCCTACCCGTGAAAAAAGTCTTCCGCGCGAAGAGTTATTTTTAAAGTGGTTAAACGCTATTGAGAAAGATGCCGGTGCGTTGTTTATTGTAGGCGATTTGTTCGATTTTTGGTTTGAATATAAAAAGGTTGTACCCAAAGGATTTGTCCGTATTTTGGGAAAACTGGCGCAAATGCGTGATAACGGCTTGCCCATTTACTTTTTTGTAGGAAACCACGATTTATGGATGGAAGATTATTTTGAAGAAGAACTGGATATTCCGGTTTTTCATGAACCTAAAGTTTTCAAAATATTCGACAAAACCGTTTTTATTGGTCACGGCGATGGTTTGGGTCCAGGCGATAAAGGATACAAACGCATGAAAAAAGTGTTTACCAATCCGTTTTCAAAATGGTTGTTTCGCTGGTTACATCCCGATATTGGGGTACGTTTAGCTGAATATCTTTCAGTAAAAAACAAATTAATTTCGGGTGATGACGATGCAAAATATCTGGGCGAAGAAAACGAATGGCTGATTTTATATGCCAATAAAAAGGTGAACGAACAATTTGCCGATTATTTTATTTTTGGGCACAGACATTTGCCAATGACACTTCCATTGAAAAACAATTTAAATGCCTTATACATTAATTTAGGCGATTGGATTCAGTATTTTACTTTTGGAATTTTAACTTCTTCAGGTTTTGAATTGAATTCTTTTTCACAGGCTGATCTTTCGGATCCTTTTCTTCCAAAACCCAATCATGGTGTTTAAAATGGCTCCATTCTTCGGATGCTAAATCTACTTTCGGATCAATTAAACGGCTGCTTGGTCGCATATTAATACTTACGCTGCTTCGCATGGCATAAACAGCCACATCTTTCCCCTGACTTTTAAAATGATCTTTAATTTTATGTGCCATTTGCCAGATAACATCGGGTGCATTTAAGCGCGAACGCTGTTTTTCGTTCAATAATTCCGTATTATTAAATGTTAAACGTTCGTTTGTTTTTTTATCGATCACTTTAAAATGTGTTTCTCCGGTACGCGATCGCAACATCATTCGCCAGCTTAAACGGTGTGCTTCTTCGGTCCACAACACATCGCCCTTTATAAACCAGTGACGAATTGGTAATAAAATTTGAATAATTAAATACGAAACAAAAAAGTATTTAAAAATAGTGCCGTAATCTGCGGTTGTTTCGCCGTTGTAGTCATCTTTTGGTCTTTTTCTAAAAAAGAAATTACGAATTTGATTTGGTGGAAAAAAGAACACGCAAAAACTCAATGCAAAGTAGGGAAAC
>JAVXSC010000190.1:0-4472 GCA_036643355.1 Myroides sp. | reverse complement strand
GTTGTTGCAAGCATTTATTTACTGGCATCGAGCTTACCTAACTTTCAAGCGGTAGATTTTGCGTTAAAAGGAAGTGTGGCTATTTATTTATTCAGCTTTTTTGGTGTTGATGGCTGGATAGTAACACTTGTTGCTGCTTTAATCTGGTTGTTGAATCTTGTAATTCCTATTTCGATTGGAAGTATCTTTCTGTTGATTTTTAATCCGAAGAAGGATCGAACTTTACATTCAGCAAAAACTGGGTTGTAACCGGAATTCCGCGTTTTGTTGCCGGCTGAATTTTAGAGAAATTGTTCTTGTGCTTTTTCATTACACTGTCTAACATAAACTTCGGCATTAATTTTTCGTTTACTGCTTCCGTTTTAAAATCAATTTCGCTGTTTGATGAAATACTAACTTTAAACTGAACCGAATCAATCGTAGAAATCTTAACCAAGGAATCGGTTTTTAAAACTCGAACCACTTCAAAATTCAATCGATCAAAAAAACATTCTTTATTTTCAATTGCGTCGGTCAGTTTTTCGCATGAATCGTATGAAGGATATGTATCAACCTTACTCCAGTCAATCGCATGCAATTCTCGTCTTAACAACTCTTGCGAATTGGGTATTTCTTTCTGTACAAAATTGCAGGAAGTAAGCAGAAAAGTAAAAAAAACAAATGCCCAATAATTTTTCATGAAAAATTAAATCGTAAATTTAAAAGCAAAAATACGAAAATAACTATGGAAATCTTAATACTAATTGTAAGTTTATTGTTTGTGCTTGTGGGAATTGCAGGAAGTGTGCTACCCGCTTTACCCGGACCGCCTTTAAGTTGGATTGGTTTGCTGATACTTTACACCACGCCGAGCATTAAATTTGATTACTGGATATTGGGAATTACCTTTGTTTTTACGCTTATTATTGTAATTTTAGATTACGTGATTCCGGCACAAGGAACCAAACGTTTTGGCGGAAGCAAGTACGGAATTTGGGGCACAAATATTGGATTGATCGTGGGTTTATTTATTCCTCCTTTTGGTTTTATTATTGGACCATTTGTCGGAGCCTTTATCGGCGAACTGATCTACGATCAAAACGATTCTAAACGCGCGTTAAAAGCCGCAACTGGATCTTTTATAGGCTTTCTGGCATCTACCTTTATAAAGTTTGTATTTTGTATGGTTTTATTGGGGATTTATATTCACACCGTTTGGAAGTATTGGAATATTTGGTTTTAGATTTTGAGTTTGAAGTTTTGTTTTAATTCGTTCATAAATTTTACTGCTAATTCTGGTTTAGAAGATGATACGCTAATACTTATGAAATGTCCCTTTTTATAAAATGAAACAATTCGTATGTATGGATTTCTTAAACCATAAGAATAAAATCCAACTTCTTTCATTGGTATATCCAAAAATGTAATATCGTTAAAAGTAGCATTAGGGTCTTGCCCACCATTTCTCGCCATTTCTATAAATTGATTAGCTATTTCTTCAGGTACTTTTATAAAATACACTTGATATTCAGCAGAATTATCTATGTTTTCAATTCTAAAATCAGTTTTTCCAAGACCCGTTCTAACAGTGCAATCATTACATTTTAATTCAAAATATTCAGTTACTACTTTTGAAACTGTTATTAAAGCTCTTATCTCTTCTGTTTTTTCAGCTTCTTCGATTTTTCTTTCTGCTTTTAATGTCATTCTCATTGGCAAAGTAAATGAAGAACGAACTTTTTGCCCGTTATGTTTTGCAGGATTCCACGCAGGCATTGTTTTTAAAACACGAATTGCTTCTTCGCCTAAACCTTCAGCACTTTCATTTAGAACTTGAATATCACTGAAATTACCATCTTTTTCGACAATAAATTTTAATCTTACATCCAATGTAACTGTGGTAGATGAAAATTTCTTTCTATTAATCTTTCTTACATAATTTTGATAGAAACCTGACATCCCTTCAATTGGAGAAGCCTTTTCTTGTACAAAACTATAAACCTTATTATTTTCTTGCTCATTTTCTTCTTGTGCGAAGATTTGTGATGTAACAAAAAGTACAAACAGTAATAAAATATTTTTCATAGTTATAATTTAAGTTTGAAGGTTTTTATAAATTCTTCAACCAAAAACTCTGTCAATACTTTGTTTTCAGTATTAATTTGAATGTTTATTAAGTTATCTCCTTTAACAAACATTATCATTACATTATATCCTTTATTATAACTTTCTGAATCATTTCCAATTTGGAATGCTTTGATACCACTTAATTGGATATACTTTTTATCACCAACTAAATTTTTAGAAGTTAGTAATTCATCAAAATTAGGAATATGCTTTTCTTCTGGATTACTTTGAATTATTATAGAATACATACCTTCATAATCATTCAATTCATAGTTTTTTGCTATTTGATTAATTTTAGGGTTTTTATTCTCTTTATAAAAAGAACAATTACACTTAAATTCAAATTCATCTGTTTCTATAGTTTGATCTAAAACAATTCTATCAATAAATCTGTTATCAAATTTTTTATTAACTGATTTATTCTCTTTCATTTTTTTATCTCCTATAATTAATAGGTATAGTATAAGCAGAACGTACAATTTTTCCATTATGTTTAGCTGGTTTCCAAGCAGGCATCGTTTTTAAAACTCTAATTGCTTCTTTTCTATAATTATCATCTATACCTTTGGTTGAAATATCGCCAAATGTTCCATCTTTTTCAACAACAAACTTCAGCATAATAATTTTTTCATTCTCTTTTGGTATTGATACACTCATGTCAAACTCATCAATGAATGATTGATAAAAGACTGTCATCCCTTCAATTGGAGAAGCTTTTTCTTGAACAAGAGCATAAACCTTATTATCTTCAAGCTGGTTGCCTTCTTGTGCAAACACTTGTAATCCTGTAAAAATGACAAAAATAACTAATAAAATATTCTTCATAATGAATCTATTTTTAATTTGAATGTTTGATTTTAATCGAGTATTATTTTTATAGGTAATGTAAAACGTGTACGTACCATTTTACCATCGTGCATAGCAGGATTCCATTTTGGCATTATTTTTAAAACACGTATAGCTTCTTCACCAATATTATATTTATCCTCTATAATTTGAATATCACTAAAAGAGCCGTCTTTTTCCACTAAAAACCTTAATCTAACACGAATTTCTTTAATATCTTTAGGCAAAGTAGGCTTTTTGAATTCATTTAGAAAACATTCAAAAAAAGCTTGATAACCTTCTTTTGGCTCTGCTTTCTTTTGAACAAATTTGTAAATATGATTTTCATCTTTTATAACTTCTTTTTGAGATGGTTTACCTGGATGTTGTGCCTGAATTACACCAAAACTTAAAAGGCAAAGAAGTAAAAAAATCAGGTTTTTCATAAATAGATATTTTATTATAAATATACTTATATTTTCAACTTAAAATTCTCTTTAAGGTCTTTAAAAAGCAAATCAGCTAATTGTGTTTTATACGAAGCTACACTTAAAGCTACAACATGTTCTTTATGGTAAAAAAACAGCATTCTATAAACATTTACATAATCCCCATTAGGTATATTTACGTGAATTTGGGTAGCATTCGCTCCATTAAAAACTATATTTTCAACTACAGCTTTTTGTTTTACAGCATCACTCTGAATAGTTGCAATTTCATCTTTAAATTGCTGTGAAGTTAATTTTCTAAAAGCTATATTATAGGAAGCTCTTTGGTCTTGCGAAGTCATATAAAATTCTTCTGCCTTTAATTCATCATTTTTTGAACTTCGAACCAACGTACAATCACAAGTTAAATCAAAAAAATCAGTATCAATTTTATTCGATTTTAATAAAGCGTTGAACGTACTTATTTCTTCAGGGGTTTTTAAAACAATCTCATCTGGTGAAGTTACTGCCGACGGAGTTATTCTAATAGTTATAGGCAATGTAAACGATGATCGAACATTTTTACCTTCGTGCATAGCGGCGTTCCAAACAGGCATTTCGTTTAAAATACGTATTACTTCATTTTTAAAATTGTAGGTATCGTCTAATAACTTTATATCGTTAAAAGTGCCATCTTTTTCAACTATAAATTTTACACGTAATTTAATTTCGGCAACATCGTTAGGAATTTTATCTGCGTTTTTATAATCAAATTTATTTACAAATTCTTTCATAAAAACTTGCAACCCTTCTTTTGGATATGCTTTTTGCTGAACAAATGATTTAACCTCGTCTTGAGCAAATACTGAAAAGTTTTGAATAAGAAGTAATAGTATAAAAAGTATTTTGTTCATGCTTATGTATTGTGAAATACAAAACTATGGTTTTATTAGGTAAGATAAAAATCAAAAAAGCCCTCCGATTTGGAAAGCTTTTCATTGGTCTAACTACTAAACCAGGTACTTGCGTACCTAAACAACACAACTATTTTTGATTCTAAAGCGAGAATCTCGCGGTCTGGACGGGACTCGAACCCGCGACCCCATGCGTGAC
>JAVXSC010000189.1:0-4579 GCA_036643355.1 Myroides sp. | reverse complement strand
ACAGCAATTGTGTTATCAATATCTTCCTGACTTTCAATAGGGTTTATAGTGATATCTGAAACAACGCCTGTATGGAAATCAACAGTTTTGTTAGAAAATGTCTGTCCGATTGGTTTTAAAACCGATGCGTACGCAACGCCTGTTTTTGGATGCGTTCTACGTGGTGATGCCAAACTGTACACAATTAAATCAACCGTTCCTAAATCTTTCTTGATCAAATCTATGGTTTGCTGCTTAATTTCGTCTGAAAATGCATCTCCGTTGATTGATTTTGCGTACAAACCTGCATTTTGAGCTTCTTTTTCAAAAGCAGCAGAATTGTACCAACCTGCAGTTCCTGGTTTGCCTTCGGCGGCTGGTTTTTCAAAAAAAACACCAATTGTTGCAGCACCCGAACCAAAAGCCGCTGCTATACGTGAAGAAATTCCAAAACCCGTTGAAGCACCAATTACTAAAACTTTCTTTGGTCCGTTTTTAATTTCGCCTTGTGATTTAACATAATCAATTTGATTTTTAATGTTAACCGCCGTTCCATCTGGGTGCGATGTTAAACAAATAAAACCTCTTGTTCTTGGTTTAATAATCATTTTGCTATATTTTAATTTATTTTGAATCTTGTTTTAAACATCAAATTTAACTATTTATATCTTATTTTAAAATTATATTTTCTACCTAAAACAGATATGATATCAATTGATTTCTGGAAATGTTTTATTGCATTTTTGGCATGATAAATCATTTTTAACATCATAATTTCTTTATAAATAAATATTTTATTGCATTTTTTGTAACTTTAGATTTGAATAATTATAAATATTTGCGCTATGAAAAGAAATTTTAGTTTTATTCCCGTTTTTATATTGCTGGGAATTTTCTCTTGCAACGATGACAATTCTACCAAACCCGAAGAAACGGTTCCGTTGGGCGATCCGGTTGAAACGCAGCAACCAAACACTAATTACAAACCTGCTTTTGAAGGGCAAACCCGTATTGGAAGTGTAAAAACAACAACCAATCTTAAAATTGATGTTATCGCTACAGATTTAGTTAGTCCGTGGGCAATTGTTGCAATGCCAAATAACAATTTGCTAGTAACCCAAAAAGGTGGCTCCATGAAGATTTTTTCTGAAACCGGAACAATGATGACCGAAGTTTTAGGATTTCCTGCGGTTGATGCCGGCGGACAAGGCGGAATGTTGGATGTTGCTTTGGATCCTGATTTTGCATCGAACAGAATGATTTATTGGTCGTTTTCTGAACCATTCGGTAACGGAAATCTGACATCAATTGCAAAAGGAAAATTATCTGCAGATGAAAAATCAATTGAAAATCCGACTGTAATTTACAGAGCAGAACCTTCGTACAACGGAAGTTTACATTATGGAAGCCGTTTAGCCTTTGACGATGCCGGAAATTTATATGCAACAACAGGTGAAAGATCAGATTTAGCTACACGTCCGCAAGCACAACAATTAGACAAAGCTTTGGGTAAAATTGTACGAATTACGAAAAATGGTCAACCAGTTTCGGGAAATCCGTTTATGGGAACTGCTAATGCAAATGATGAAATATATTCGTACGGACATAGAAATCCGCAAGGTTTGGCGTTTCATCCCGTGACAAAACAATTGTGGGAATCGGAGTTCGGAGCCAGAGGCGGTGATGAAATCAATTTTATCGAACCCGGTAAAAATTACGGTTGGCCGGTTATTTCGTATGGTTTGGAATATAACGGAAACAAAATAGGCGAGGGAATTACCCAAAAAGAGGGCATGGAACAACCTGTTTATTATTGGGATCCGTCGGTATCGCCAAGTGGAATGGATTTTTACACCGGAAATGCAATTCCAGAGTGGCAAAATAATCTGTTTGTGGGTGCTTTAAGCGGTCAGCATATAATTCGTCTGGTAATTAAAAACAATAAAGTAGCGGGAGAAGAGCGTTTACTTGCTGATAAGAACGAACGTTTTCGCGATGTACTGGCATCACACCAAAATCAATCATTATACGCCGTTACCGATAGCGGTAAAATTTATAGAATCAGTAAAAATTAAGTAAAAAAAGCAATCTGTGAAGATTGCTTTTTTATTCAATATCCTTATCCATAATATCCGAAAGATATCTATTTTCTAAAACTTGCAACAACGCATCGCGCGCATCCTGAAAAATACCACGCAATCCACAGGTTTCTTCACAGCAATCATCGCATGTTGCATAAAAATTCAAACTTACACAAGGCAACATAGCTAACGGTCCGTTTACAACTCGAATAATTGATGAAACTTTTGTTTTACTGGGATCGTCAGACAATGTGTAACCACCAAATCGACCTCGGTGACTCGTTAAAAAACCTGCTTTTTTCAGTTCATGAAAAATGTTTTCTAAAAAAGCCTGCGGAATTTTTTTCTCTTTAGAAATGGTACTCATAAGCACGGGTCCGCCTGCCTGATTCTTTGCAAGGTAACCTAAAGCCTTTAAAGCATATTTCGATTTTTGTGATAGCATATACTAAATTGTCTGTTTACAAAATTAACAATAATTTATTAGTAATAAACTTTATAGTTTTAGTGAAGATTAATTAATGTTTATTATTTTTGTGAAGATTAATTTAAAAAGATAGATTATGTCATTAAGATTAGGAGATGTAGCACCCGACTTTACAGCTGATACCAGTTTGGGAATATTGAATTTATATGATTATTTAGGTGATAGTTGGGGCGTTTTGTTCAGCCATCCGGCAGATTTTACACCTGTTTGTACTACAGAATTAGGGAAAATAGCAGCGTTGAAAGAAGAATTTGCAAAGCGCAATGTAAAACCAATTGCAATTAGTGTAGATGGTGTTGAAAGTCATAATAAATGGATTGAAGATATCAACGAAACGCAGGAAGTTTCTGTGCAGTTTCCTATTATTGCAGATGAAGACAAAAATGTTGCAGGATTGTATGATATGATACATCCAAATTCAAGTGAAACTGTAACTGTAAGAAGTGTTTTTGTGATCGATCCTGCTAAAAAAATCCGACTGACAATTACTTATCCGGCAAGTACAGGCAGAAATTTTAATGAAATTATTCGCGTTATTGACAGTCTGCAGTTAACAGATCAGCATAAATTAGCAACGCCAGCTAATTGGAAAAATGGCGATGATTGTATTGTTACGCCTGCTGTTGATACAGCAAAAGCACAAGAACTTTTTGGCGAAGTAAAAGTAGTAAAACCTTATTTACGTTACGTAAAACAACCATAAACAAAAACACCTTGATAAAATCAAGGTGTTTTTTTATAAATTAAATTCTATCAGCAGATATTCTGATTTTGATCCGTCGTCTGTTTGGTTCGTGTGCAGCGCTTCAACAATCACGCTTTTTTCATTGATCCAATATAAAGTATTTGGTACAATTTTAAAATTCACAAAGTTTGCCAGCAATTTTTCTTTGAAGCGAAAGTTATTATCCAAACCTGAAATTACAAGTAAACAACCCGCATCATTATCATTTATTAATTCTGCAAATTGTTGTGATTCTTTATTGTAAACCGGCAATGTTCTTTTATATTGAACTTCTTCTTGTGCATTTCGTTTACTGTAAAATGAAAATAACGTTTCATTATCTTCATTAACTCTGAAAACATACGACTGCAAGATAGGAGAGAAACCTAAAGATGTTGTGATACTTTCTTGCCCGGTTTCTTTATCTATACTTTTAATAGGAATTTCAACTTGTTCGCCGGAATTTGTTCTAAAAGAATAAACGCCTTTTTGACTATTAGTTTCGATATTCTGTGTCGAGAAAATAAAAGTAGTATTTCCTTTGCGTCTGTTTTGAAGATAACTTTGCTTACTGATTAATTTTACCGTACCATATTTTTCAAACGATTTTGATTGATCATCATAAACACCGTTTAAATTGCTGTATCGAATAGTGTTTAAATCTACAGATTCCAAAGAAAATTCATCTTTCATTTTAAAGTGCTTTTTCTTAACAAAACCATTATAACTTAAAGGATTATTACCGTATGAAAAGTAATTTACTTCGTAGAATTCATCTGATTCATTAACTAAAAAGACTCTTTGTGAAGCCGAGTTTTCAATCGTTTTAATCTGACTTTTTATGGTATCTGTTGAAGCGAACAACGTAACCTGTTTATTATTTACAAAATACAATTCGTTTTGCTGATCATCAATATCAAAAGGAATCTCTTTAAATTGGATAATGGTATCATTTGTAGATATATCTGTTTGATTCGCTTCTTTTTTACAAGAAATTATCGATGTTAAACCAATAACACAAACGATTTTTATAATGATATTTTTCATAAATTATTCTTTAAATGAATAAAAGCACCTAAAAATAGGTGCTTTTATGTTATTTTTTGTTTGTATCGCACCATTTGCGTGCATTAACAAAAGCTTCAACCCACGGAGAAACTTCGTCTTTTCTTCCTGCCGGGTAATTCGCCCAATTCCAAGGGAAAACTGAACGTTCTATATGTGGCATTGTAACCAAGTGTCTTCCTGATGCATCGCACATCATTGCGGTGTTATAGTCAGATCCATTCGGATTTGCTGGATACGCAT